>DATLSI010000063.1:0-22251 GCA_035534255.1 Ktedonobacteraceae bacterium
TCACCTGTCCATGCTTCTTGATGCTGGCTGGTCGTCCGAACAGGTGTTGGATTCGCTGCGGGTGGTCTTGCAGGGTGTGCAGGGGCTGCCGGGTATCAGCAGGCGCAAGTTGCTTGAACTGGGAGCAACTGCATGGGTTAGCAATATACCTCTGTCATCGGGGAGTCAGGTTACGGAGAGCGAGCTGTTGCGGATCACCGAGGCATTGGGTAAGAGCATCGCATCCAGTTTTGGGCTTTTCCACAGAGTGAGTAACGCACAGATATTGGCTACTGGCCAGGCACAACTTGCTATATTAAAGCAGAATCGATTTGTTCTCAATCCGGACACTCAGGCTATGTTTTATGCCCCGTTATATAACCTGATAGGATTAGTCTTGCATTTCCAGGAACGCTATCAGGAAGCACTTCAGTTTCATACTTCTGCCCATATCGCAGCCAGAGAGTCTGGCGACTTATGGTCGGTGATTCAGAGTTTGATATGTCAGGCATATGCATATCAATCTCTGAACCAGTTCGCAGAAACAACTCAGATAATCGAAGCTGGACTGCGCTTGCTGGATGGGCAATCGGATGAAATATTTATTCGCGCGAAAGCTCATCTGCTAGGTTGCTGGGCGGATAGCGCCATGACTGTGGGTGAATATTCTATTGCGCGGAAGAAACTCTCAGATGCAGAAGCACAACTTGACAATATTAGTCTCAATGAAGAGTTTGATCGAGCAAGCTGGCTGCAACTGGTGGGGAAACTGGCACTCATGATGGGCGATTATACCATAGCTATTCATCGCTGTCAGGAAGCTTTGCAAGAACTTCCTCAAGGCGTGCTTGTACGGCAGACCATCACTTTACTACCGCTAGCTATAGCTTATGCTCGCCAGCGAGAAATGGATGCAAGTTTATTTGTTGCGGAACAAGCCGTGCCTATGCTTGTTGCGATTAATGCTCCAATGACTACCAGACATTTTAGTGAATATGTGCAGGAAGATTTGTTACGAATCTTCCCAAATGAACAGCGTGTTCGTAATTTTGTTGCAGCTGCAAAAAACGAGTTTTCCTGGTAGCGTAGCGCTAGAGATATCAGCAAGTAAGTTAGGCGTCTTATCCAGCCACCACAATTTTAAGCGAGATTTGGCATCATGAATCTGGCAAAATATGGATCGAGGATTGTGTAGGTGGTCTGCTCGTGGTGGAACGCCAGTGATGGTTTAGCTGGCTGTCAACTCACCCGTGTGCAAATATCAGAGGATGTAGCCGATGTGTCTAATGTGTCTAATGTATCTGATGTTGCAATGTGTTGGATGTGTCTGCAATAATTGGGCTTGCATAACGAGGAACGCGTTGCTAGGGGTGCGCGCTATTTTTTTGCATTGATGAGGTTCTAAAGGGCGCCCGCAAGGGGACGCCCCCATAGGCGCGGACTTAAGCCATTTTTCCAGGGCGACCGCAATGGTCGCCCCTACCCTGGACGGCTTCGCAGGCCCACTCGTGGTAGGGTAGGGGCGACCCGTGCGGTCGCCCTGGCCCTTAAGTCCGCGCCTATGGGGGACGCCCCTACAATGACTCCGAAGCGGGTACCCGTAGGAGCATCCGTCGGGTCATTGTAGGGGCGTCCCCTTGCGGGCGCCCTTGGAATCCCTCCCATCCGACAATTTAGCGCGCACCCCGGCGCTAGCGCAAACTCCCATCTTATGGTATACTCCATTTCACCGCGAAGAAACTGAAATTCACACATACAAAAGAATGAACCAGGGATAGATCATGTTTTACGACCAGACAAAGATATTCGTTAAGGCTGGCGATGGTGGCAATGGCTCCATTCACTTTCGCCGTGAGAAGTTTGCGCCCTTTGGTGGGCCTGATGGCGGCGATGGCGGCAAAGGCGGCAGCGTTTATATTGGGGCTACGACCGATTTGAATACGCTGGTGGACTACCGCTACCGCCAGCACTTCAAGGCAACTCCGGGTGAGGCCGGCGCGCGCCAGAAGATGCACGGAGCCGCAGGAGAAGATATAACGCTGAACGTTCCGTGCGGCACAATTGTACGAGATGGCGAAACGCAGGAACTCATCGCTGATCTGGTGGAAGCTGGCCAGAGCGTGATGGTGGCGCGCGGTGGACGCGGAGGACTGGGCAATGTACATTTTGCCACTTCCACCCACCAGGCACCGCGCGAGGCTCAGAATGGCGAACCGGGCGAGGAACGTTGGCTCATGCTTGAGCTGCGCCTGATAGCTGATGTGGGGCTGGTCGGCTACCCTAATGCAGGCAAATCCACCTTGCTTTCTGTTGTCACGGCGGCGCGGCCAAAAATCGCCGATTACCCTTTTACCACACTCACACCAAACCTGGGGGTTGTCTCCGTGGGACAACCAGGCAGTGGAGATGAGTTCGGGTTTGTGCTGGCTGATATTCCGGGACTCATCGAGGGAGCCGCTCAGGGCATCGGGCTTGGACACGAGTTTTTGCGCCATGTGCAACGCACGCGGTTGTTATTGCACATACTCGATGGAGCATCACTCGAACGAGACCCCTGGCAGGACTTCCTGAACATCAATAAAGAACTGCACGAGTACGATGAACACCTGGCGACACGCCCCCAGGTCGTCGTTTTCAACAAGATGGACCTATCCGAAGCGCAGGAACGCTGGCCCGCGTTCAAAGCGAAGGCCGAAGCGGAAGGCTATGATGTGTTCGCCATTTCAGCTGCCGCTCATCAGGGGACCGATGAATTGATGGCATTTGCCGCCAAACGTTTGCTTGAGATTCAGCGCGAAGAGGAGGAACGCGCAGCCGCACAGGGCATTTCAAATGCGGATGAGACTGTCTTGCGTCCTCAGCCAGTCGATGCGTTCAAAGTCGCCAAAGTCGAGGGCGTCTATGTGGTGAGTGGCAAACGGGTGGAACGGACGGTCGGCATGACCAACCAGGATAGTGAAGAAAGTATGGATCGCCTGCAAGTCACCCTTTCAAAAATGGGCGTTACAAAGGCGCTGGAAGAAGCTGGTGTCAAGATCGGCGATCACGTGCGCTTTGGCAAAATTGAATTAATCTGGGGCGAGTGACAACCCCGTACACAAGATGTGTGATATACTTGAGCATGATGTTATTGCTTGTAGAAGATGTTGGTGAGTCTTTAGAACCATGCCCCCGGCCATGATGCAAGACAACTGACAGATTGCGAGAGAACCGGCCCTATGGGAGAGACGCTTAACCTGCAATTCAGGAGTCGCGATGACGGCAGCTTTGAATTACAGGTAAAAGAAAGTTGGTCGGGGCATACCATCAGAGGTGACTTTATCCCGCCGTACACCTCCAGGCAACTGGGTGTCCTGTTAAAAAAGTTGAATACACTGGAGACTGATGAGCGGGAACTGAGCGAGATTGGACAGCGCCTGTTTCAGGGACTATGCGGAGCGCCAACGCCGGGCGTCAACCCGCGCGATTCCGCGGAACACTCCGTCCAGGCGATGCTGCGCAGCGTCATTCAGCGCACCTTGCGGCGTCGCGGCACGGTGGCCCTGACTCTCAGCTTCGCATCTGGGTGCGACGAATTTGTGCGTTATCCCTGGGAATTGCTGCATAACGGCGAGCACTTTCTGCTGGCTTCTGGTGTGTTTACACTCACGCGCGCGTTGCTGCGCTCAGATTTGCCCTCGCAGTGCGAATTGCCTATCTATCCTCCTCTACGCGTATTGTATATCGGTTCGTCACCCTCTAATTGTCCTCCCCTGGAAACAGAACAGAGTTTTGAAAGCCTGAAGCGCGGGCTGTCCTCGTTAATGGAAGAGGGACAACTGCTGCTGGATAGGTTGGAACCGCCTACATTTGATGAACTTGTGCGCTATCTCTCTTCGGCTGGCGGCGCGGGCGCGTTTGAAGACCAGGAAACAGCCATCCCCTGTTACGTTATTCACTACGATGGACATGGCGCGTTCGGGCGTCTCTGCCCGGCAGACGATTGCGATGAGCTAAACGAGGCCGATGCTCGTAAATGCAGTGCGTGTCAAACGCCTCTGGGGAAAGTGAAACCGCAGACCTATTTGTGTTTCTGTAACGATAAGGGACGCAACAGGTTTATTGGCACCGAATCGCTGCGCGAGCTGTTTGTCAGCACAGATGTGCGCCTGGCCGTCTTCTCGGCCTGTGAAACTGCTCGTCTGGAGGAGCATACCCGGCAGAAACACCGGCGCGCCGCGGTTGACGCGACTCTGGCCACCGCGCTTGTTATGGCGCAAGTGCCAGCGGTGGTGGCCATGCCATTTTCGCTGCAAGATGATCTCAGCCCTATCTTTACCTATCATTTCTATGATGCCATCGCGCACGGGCGCACGCTGGAGGAGGCCCTGGCGCGCGCGCGCCAGGCAATGTTGCCGATCAAACAATATAGCTGGTTTGTGCCTGTGCTTTACCGGCATGTCGTTGAAGGGGAAGAAAGCCCGGTCGCGCTGCTGGCGGGACGCGATGAGCCGCAGGAGCACGATCACCCTTTAAGGCACCTGAGCGCGACCAGCACTTTTGTGGGGCGCGAACGGGAGATACAAGAACTCACTACCTGGCTGGAAGATGTAGTAAACGTTTCGGCGAAAAAGTTGAAGCCGAAAATTCACCACGTAGCCCTGACCGGCCCGGCTGGTATTGGCAAGAGCGAACTGGCATTGGAAACCGCGCGGCGTAACCAGGAGAAGTTTCCAGGCGGCATCACCGGTATTTCTTTGCAGGGAGGCAAGCCGCTTGGTGAAGCGCTGCTTGAAATGGCACACGTCCTGCATATCCACTCCAAAGCGATGAATATGGCCGATACCGGCCATTGCGAACGCACCGTGCTGAACGCTTTTCGCGGGCTGGCTACCCGCGATCTTACCTGCCTGCTGTTGTTGGATGGCTTTGAAGAGATACAGGCCAACGCGGAGGTTGGTAGCTGGTATCGTTTTCTCTGTGCCTTGCCGGAGCAGGTTGTGGTGATGCTCACCTCGCGCTCGAATCCATCGACTATCGCATCGCTGGAAGGGGCCGCGTGTCGCTGGTATGAATATCCCGTCAGGAAAATGCCGAGCCAGGATATTCTCAAACTTTTTGCTGAACTTGCCGCGGGAAGCGGGCTTGATGAGCGTATACACCTCTCTGAAGCGAATCAGCAGGCTATCTTGCAGGAAATTTGTACTTTGCTGGACGGCTACCCGTTGGGCGCGCAACTCATTTTTGGCACGGCTCGCCCTATACACGGGAAAATCTACGCGCCTGAAGCTGCCACTCGCTCGCTGGAAGAGGTACGCGATGAATTGCGCGAAGCTCTGCCGGAAGGCATGTGGGCCTTGCTGGATATTGCCTACCGGCGTTTATCGCCTGCCGCGCAGCTCCTGTTGCCCTACCTGGCGGCCTTCAAACTGCCTTTCAGCCACCAGCAAATCGTGATGCTGGTCGCTCCCGAAACGCCCGCCTCCGCGCGCGCGCTTGGGCGCATGGAGCATGAACATTACCTGCAAGTGCAGCACCAGGATGGTACAGATGCCACGCAGAACGTTGCTTTCGATATCCCTTCGGAGCTGGCGAAAAGCTGGCGCGCGGCGCGCGACGAACTTGTACAGACCTCTTTTCTCCAGTTCGATGGGCGTGTCTATACTATTCATGCCCAGGTGCGCCATTTCGCGCTGGCACATCTCCAGGCAGATGAACGCCGGCGCGTGCATCGCGTGGTTGCCGCGTACTATAGCAGTTTGCCGCAGCCCAGCCCGGAGGAATGGTTCGCGTCCTTTGAGCACCTGGAGGACGCGGGAGAAGCGCAGGACCTGCATAAAGCGATCCAATTGATTGTGAGCGCAGCCAATGCCTTACGTGGAAGGGGCTATGCCTCCTCACTGCGCGTCATGCTGCGCCGGGCGGAAACGTATGCTTTGAGTCTCGGCGATACTTCCGGTGAGGCGCTGGTACAATATAGCCTCGGCTCTATCTTACGCCAACTGGGCAAGTACGCGGAGGCGCTGGGATGCCTCACGCGCAGTCTGACGCTTCATCGCCAGCAGAGCGAGCGTGATGAAGAAGCCTGGGCGCTCTATGAACTCGCTATGCTGTTCCGCGAGGAGGGCCAATACGCGCAGGCCAACCAGCATGCTGAAGCTGCTCTCCGGCTATTTCGCGAGACCAACGACCCCAGAGGCATCGCCTGGATGCAAACGGTGCTGGGTGAGGTCAATCGCGGCCATGGCTATTATTATGATGCGCTGGGGCATTTCGAGCTTGCGCTGGCAACCTTTCGCGGACTGCCCAACGAAGAGGGCTATCCCTGGACATTGCGAGATCGAGGCACGGTATACGAGGCGTTGGGCAGTTATGCCGAGGCGATGGCGGACTATGAAGAAAGCCTGCGCCTCTTCAACTCGCTCGGTTCGCGCTTCGGGCAGGCGTGGGTGCTCGTGGACCAGAGCGCCGTCTATCTCGATCAGGCGGATTTTCAACGCGCCAGGGCGGCCTGTAATGAGGCGTTGGTGATCTTCCACGAACAGGGGGCAAAACGCGGCGAAGCCTGGACGCTGTATCGAATGGGCGATGTGGCGCGCAAACAACAGCAGTACAACGATGCGCGAGCTTACTGTAACCAGTCGCTGGTTCTTTTCAGCGATCTCGGCGATCGCGTGGATACCGCTCGTATTATCAATTCCCTGGGAGCAATCTCTTTCGCGGAAGGCGCGTATCCTGAAGCAAAGGAAGATTTCGAACACGCGCGCGCCATTGCTCGTGGACAGGAGTCTCACCAGATCGAAGGCCGGGCTTTACGAGGATTGGGTGATATTGCCCGCGCGACGCGTCAATTTGGCGAGGCAGAACGCTATTATAACGAGGCTGCTGCCATTGCGCGGCATCTTGATACCCCTTCAGACCGCTGCGCCGTGCTCCACCGGCAAGGCGAACTGCATGCAACGCAGGGGCATTACAAAGAGGCTCTTACTGCCTGGGTGGAGGCGCTTTTCCAGGATCGCCGCTCAGGTCATCCAGAGCGTGCAGAGCACGAGGCCAGAGTGACGCGTTTCGTTGCTGAGCACCACCTGGAAGAGACCTATACCGAGCTGAGTAAGCAATTTGGACTAAGCTAACCCGATTTACTTAATTTTCCTCATTTATTCCCTTGGATATCGTTCTGTTATTTGCTATAATTGGCGGCATCGTCCACCAATTGTGCTTAACAGGTAAAAGCTCACACCAATTTTATGATTCAGGTCATGGCGAAAATACTTTCATTGCGCGATACTGAAAGAAACAGTGAATTTCATCGAACCTATTTGAGGGTACTCGGAGGAAAGACCTATGGCCGTCCAAACAAAAACGCCACCGCGGGCGAAAAGTTCAGGTGCAAGTAGAGTGTTTACCCTGTTAGCAGGCATAGTCTGTTTCGGTTTACTGGCCTACATGTTTGTCCAGATCATTCATCAAATCGTTGTCCCACAACCGGCTCACCGGCTCGTCCTGATCCAGGATGTTCCCTTGCCCAGCGGCCTGGGTGCTACAAGTCCTGGTCAGACAAACCCTCTGGCTCCCGGTGTGTCGCAGGATTTCGATCATTTTGACTTTCAGGCCTATGATGTAGCTACTCATCAATTGTTTATAGCTCACTCAGGGCCTAACCCCGACCTGCTCACTCTTGCTCATACAAAGTTTGATCCAAAATTCGATGGACATATCATCGTCTTTAATACTCAACTAAACAAGATCACCGGCCGCATCGATATACCCCAGGTTGCCGGCGTGGTGGATGTACCCGATCTTGGCAGGGTCTACGCGGCTGATGCCCAAGATAATATCATCTACGACATCGATGTGCATACGTTCAAATTCACGCCTATCCCACTTCCAGATAACGAAAGTCCCGATGCGATGTCCTACGATCCTGACCATAAATTGATTTTCATCTCCGATCCTGGCACCCCCGCTGATCCCAACAAAACCATGAATGCTGATAGGAGTAATGAGAACGTCGCGGTCATCGATGTCGTTCACGATAAACTCATCAAAAGGATCAATCTGGGCAATATCCCACTCTTGCCAGGTGAGAAAGTTCCCGCGAACCAGATTAGCCCTGGCAATATCCCGCTCTACGGGCATGATGTCGGGCATAACCACTATGACAGTGGGACACATATGCTTTTCGTAACATCTCAGGTCTTGCCAAATGGTGACGATCCCAATCCTTTCCTGCTGCCACCGCCGGGCACGGGTGAATTTTTTGAGATAAATCCTGTCACTTTGACTGTTGTGAAGGAGATAGACTTGCCGGTCACATGTAGCACTCCGCATGGTATGGCGCTCGATTCACAACAGGAAGTCGCCTTCATCGCCTGCACCGACTTTGGTGGCTCTCAAAACCTCTTTGAGAATCTCGCCAGGGTAAATCTCACCACGATGACGGTAATTCCCACTACTCCTTCCAGTGCAAGATTGGCCTCTGGCCCGGATATCGTTGCTATTGATAGTACATTGCATGTGCTGTTCGTCGCCTGCAAAGCTGGAATTAGCATCTTTGATGAGAAAGCCGGCGAGTTTCACAAACTGAGCGACGTGGTCATCGGGAAACAGACACATACCATCGCCATTGATGAGCAGACGCAGGAGGTGTTCTTGCCGATGATTATCGGAGGCAGGCCCGTCCTGAGAATAGCCAGGTATAATCCCAGCGGTGTCTAAATACTAGTTGCAGTAACAGGCAGGCCCCCGCTACGTATAATGTAGCGGGGGCCTGCCTGTTACTGCTATGTCTCGCGTCTGCTGCTCTCTTATGGTGTGGCATATTGTAGCACCGCGGTTGGCGCGATATAGATGCGGTCTCCATTGCGCAGCGTGACCCGATCTACGCGTTGGCCCTTATAGATCAGTCCATTGAGGCTCTCGGCATCCTCAATTATCCAGGTGCCGTTTTCCTCGCGTATCCTGGCATGCAGACGTGAGACGCGCTGGGAAGGCACCTGCACATCGTTCCCTGATAGCCGCCCTACCGTGAGTGAGGGCTTGTTCAGGGCGCGTTCACCAATAACTTTACCGTCAACCTCAATCAGAATACGCGCTTTCACGGGTGCGGCAGGAATAGCTACGCGCTGATTCTGTTGCCGGGCGTTGGCATCTGCGTTGCCAGGAAGGTAGGACGGCGTTGGCTGCCAGGACGCTGGTGAGGACGCTGGCACCGGCGAAATGGGCCAGTTCTGACCCTGCGGAGGCGTAGATGCAGCCGGGAAAACAGGTGGGCGAGAAGGTTGTTGAGCTGGTCGCTGATCGTAGACATCAAGTAGAGGCACGAAAGCCGAGCGCAGCATGGACTTATCGCCCGCTTTTTCCAGGTTATAGCGATTCTGTTCCGCGAGCAGTGAAGCGAATACACCACCTCTCTGTTTCAAGTCTTTAAAGCTTCCTTGCTCTGCAATTTGTCCATCCTTGAGGACGACAATTTCTTCCACATTACCAAGCGTGCTGAGGCGGTGAGAGATCATGATAACGGTTCGTCCCTGGACGAGCTTGTCAAGGGCATGCATAACTTCGGCCTCGGACTCAACATCGAGGGCGGCGGTGGGCTCGTCCAGGATCAGGATTGGTGCATCGCGTAATATCGCACGGGCAATTGCCATACGTTGGCGTTGTCCACCAGACAGATCCTTCCCTTGTTCGCGCACAATTCGATCATATCCGCCCAGAGTAGTGATAATCGACTCATGAATATTTGCTTTTTTAGCAGCTTCAATCACTTCGTACAAAGGAGCGCCTGGTTTACCAATAGCGATGTTTTCGGCAATCGATCCCTCGAACAGAACCGAATCTTGTAATACCATACTCACATTCTGGCGCAGCACCTTCAAAGGAATCTGCCGGTTGTCTATTCCATCGACTCTTACACATCCCTGCGAAATTTCATAGAAGCGAGGAATTAACTTGACCAGCGTGGTTTTACCGCCGCCGGAAAGTCCTACCAGCGCAACTTTCTTGTTCTGTGGAATGCGTAAATTGATGCCTTTTAATACGGGCAAACTCTCCGGGCTATAGCCAAAAACCACGTTCTCAAAGACGATTTCACCGCGAAGTTTGGTGGGGCCGTTATATGGTACCTGAGTATCCAGCACTTCAGGAGCCTGGTCTAATACCTCCTGGATACGTTCAGCGCCGGAGCCCGCGGTGTTAGCAAGTGTGGTTAGCTTTGAAAGATCACGCATTGGCTGGTACAGCAGCTTGAGGAAGGTGAGGAATAAAATCAACGTTCCAATGTCCACGCTCTGCGCTGGAACGGTGAAAAAGCCGATATTGAATGCATTGCCCGCCGCTACGAAGCCGCCCACGCCCATGACCGCGGCAGTACCCAGGATGACCATGAAGGCAACAATAGGGGTGAATTGCGCCTGTAATCCTCCGGCTCGTAGTCCCGCGCGGCGGTTTTGATCGACGTAATCGCCGAAGCGCATCGCCTCTTTCTCTTCGCGGGTAAAAACCTTGATGACGGTGAGCGCGTTGATATCCTCGGTAGCCACATCCGAAACCTGGCCGGTTGCTTTTGCCGCCTTCTTCGCCGCTACTTTGATGCTCTTGGTGTAGCCGAGTACGGTCAAAAACAGCGCGGGCGCGATTGCCATCGAGATGAGGGTATAGGCCGGGCTGATGAACAACATCACGGATACTACTCCGATCAATGTCAGCACGCCTGCCAGCAGATCTACGAGACCATCGGTAACAAGCTTTTCGATATCGGCAATATTGCCCGTGATACGCTGGACAAGATCACCTTTCTTCTGTTTGCCGTGCCAGTCGAGCGATAAGCGTTGTAGGTGCTCGAACAACTGGTTTCGTAACCTGGCTGTCAGATTTTGAGCAATATACGCTGCCAGGTAGAGATCCAGGTACGCCAGGCCGGCGCTCAACGTGCCGAAAATGATCAGCATGAGCACTGAAAACACGATGACACCATTCGTACTGTGATGACTGTAAATCGTGATTGCATTGGTATCCGAGGGCGAGATTGGGCACGGCGTTATGCCTGGAGTTTGATTTGACCCGCCCGGCGTTAAGGGATCGAGCGCGGGGTCAAACAGAGGAATATCAAATTTATCGAGTATCGGATTCAGAAATGGAAAGGTGCAGGACGGGTCATTTCCCGCGTTCTGTACCTTACTTGGAATAAATTTCAATGGAAATGCGGCGGCGATATCGCTGCCTACCTGCAAAACGGTCACTACAATCGCCAGTACGACGAGTAAGCGATATCCTTTGAGGTTGCGAAACAAGAACTTGAGTAACATGCCACTCTCCTGAACCGCCTGCATAGACAGGTAGTTCTCTTGTAATGTATGGTTGTTCGCTCCCTCGATCCTGGACAATTGATCGTGGGTTATTGAAACGGCCCATGTCCGATTAAGTTAAGGGCCGTTTCTTTTTAAAGTGTGTACCTAGGGGGTCACGTATTGCACGACTGCTGTCGGGGCCACGTGGACGCGATCTCCATTTTTCAGGGGGAGTCGCTCAACCAGTTGGCCTTTGTACACCAGTCCGTTCAAACTCTCCGCGTCTTCAATAATCCAGGCTCCATTTTCCCAGCGAATCTTGGCGTGCAAGCGTGAGACTCGTTGTGACGGTACCTGAATGTCGTTTCCGGACAAACGACCAATCGTCATTACTTGCTTATCAAGCCGTCTTTCGCTAACCACCTTTCCGTCGATTTCGACCAGTATGCGCGCTTTCTGCAAACCTGCGCCCTGTCGTGGTTGTTGAACGCCAGCAGAAGGCGGCGCAGGTTGTCCCCCACCATTGGCAAAGCCCCTGGGAGTGATAGGCGCGCCCCCATGATTGGGCGGAGCTGGTACACCCACGGGTACGGGTTGCGGCGACGGCGGAGACCAACCGGGTACCGGTGTCGCAGGAGGGGGCGTTCCCCTCTGGAAAGGCTGCGCCGCGGGCTGGATCACCTGGTACTGATCTGGCGATAGAAGAATCGGCGCAAAGGCGGGGCGCAGAATCGATTCATTGCCGGCGCGATCGAGGTTATAGCGGTTCTGCTCTTCAAGCAGCCCGGCGAATACACCGCCTTTTTTCTTCAACTCCTTAAAGGTTCCTTGCTCGACGATGCGTCCGTCCTTGAGCACAATGATGTCATCGACGTTGCCGAGCGTCGTCAGACGATGCGAGATCATCAGCACGGTGCGACCGGCGACGAGCGTGTCAAGGGCGTGCATGACTTCCGCCTCCGCCTCAACGTCGAGCGCGGCGGTAGGCTCGTCCAGGATCAGGATGGGCGCATCGCGCAGTACAGCGCGGGCAATCGCCAGTCGCTGGCGCTGGCCGCCGGAGAAGTTCTTGCCCTGCTCGCGCACCTCGGTTTCGTAGGCGTCAGGCATGCTCATAATAGTATCGTGTACATAGGCTTTCTTAGCAGCTTCGATGATTTCTTCCATCGCCGCGCCGGGTTTACCAATGGCGATGTTTTCGTGTATGGTTCCCTCGAAGAGCACATTGTCCTGCAATACCATGCTGACATTTTGCCTTAACAGGGCGAGAGGGAAGGCGCGGTTATCTATACCGTCGATTCTGACAGCCCCCTGCTGTATCTCGTAGAAGCGAGAAATGAGCTTGACAAGCGTGGTTTTGCCTCCGCCCGAAAGTCCCACCAGGGCTACCCTTTTGCCCGATGCAATGTGCAGATCGATGCCCTTGAGCACAGGCTGGTTGGGGGAATAACTGAAGACCACGTTCTCGAAGAGAATATCGCCTTTGAACCTGGTCGGACCAAACCATTTAGCCTCTGTGTCTACCACCTCCGGCGCGGCATCGAGCACTTCCTGAATGCGTTCCGCGCCCGATGCCGCGGCAGTGCCTACGTTGGTCAGCTTGGAGAGGTCGCGCAATGGCTGGTAAAGCTGGCCGAGGTAGGAGAGGAAGACTGTGAGCGTGCCGAATGTTACCGTGCCTGCGGGGATAGTCAAAAACAAGAAATGGAATGTGTGGTTACTGGCGACAAAAGATCCTGTGCCCACGATGATGGCAGTGCCTATCGCCACCAGGACACCCACGATCGGTGTGAATTGCGCCTGCAAACCACCGGCGCGCAATCCAGCTTCGCGGTTCTTGGTCACGTACTTGTGGAAGCGCTGGGCCTCGCGATCCTCCAGCGTGAAGGCCTTGAGGACGGTGATATTGCCGATATCTTCCGTAGCTACGTTTGCCACCTGCCCTGCCGCCTTCGATGCTCTCTTGGAGGCCGCTTTGATGCCGGTCGTATAGCCGAATACGACTACGACGAGAGCGGGGATAATCACAACGGAAAGCACCGTGAATTGCCAGTTCACCAGCAACATGACTGTCACCACCCCTATGATAGTGAGTAGGCCAGTCAGTAAATCGACCATGCCATCTGTGACGAGTTTTTCAATATCGGCGATATTGCCGGTGATGCGCTGGACAAGGTCGCCCTTCTTCTGCTTGCCGTGCCAGTCCAACGAGAGGCGTTCCAGGTGCGAGAAGAGCTGCTTGCGCAGCCGCGCGGTAAGATTCTGCGCGATATAGGAGGCCAGGAAGAGTTCAAAGTAGGCCAGGATGGCGTTAAGAATACCCAGCACGACAATCGCCGTGGCTGAGAAAAGGATGATGCCAACTCCGGTATGCTGGTTGAGAGGCATATGCGCGGTATTAGCGCCACCGAGGTTGTCGAAAAACCTGATAAGTGGATCTAAAAACCCAATGCGAGGGTCCATCGTTGGATTGTTCGGCGTTGGTTTTGATGTAAATTTGTCAAGGATGAATTTAAGCGGGAACGCGGTGAACAGGGCGGTAATCACCTGGGCGAATGCCATGAAAAGGGCAAGGAAGACCAGAAATCGGTATCCCTTCAGATTGCGAAACAAGAAACGTACCATAGCTACATACTCCTCGCCGGGTTCGAGAAACAGGATGCTATCTCATCAATCATGGCTGATAGTTCCTTTGGTCGGGGACTGTTCAGCCTGTTAACACGCCGCGTCGCAATTTTGAACAAGAGAGCGGCTTCATAGAGGCGTGATCGCTCAAGGATGCCGTCGATGGCGGCAGGCGCTGTGCCGAGTTCCAGCATACCCTGGCGGTAGGTGGAAATGAATACTTCGGCTGCTGCTTCAAACCAGGAGCGCATACCGGGTCGCTGATACCACAGGCCGCTGGGGCGCAGGTAGGCCAGAAAGTAGCCTACATCCAACGCGGCATCAGCCATACAAAAGCCGTCAAAATCGACAACGAAGACCTGGTGACTGTGGAAGAGCAACTGACTGGACTTGAACCCGCCGTGCGCGGGCCGGTAGCTGTCCGGTTGCAAAGCTTCGAGGCGCGTCGCCAGCTCCTGCGCGAGTCGCTGCACTTCTTCCGCCTGCGCGGGATTGTGACCGGCGATGAGCGCGGCGCGATCACGGGCGCGTTTGGCCTCTTTCGAGCCTGTACGCGGCGCGCCGCCAGCGGGGCGAACCGCGCTGGTATGCAGGCGTGCCAGGGCAACCGCGGTCAGACGTAATTCCTCGATGGGAATGACCATCGAGGTAATTTCACCTCCGCGCGAATGTTCCAACCGGGGATGAAGCGCGCGCGTCCCCGTCAGCATGTGCTCTTCTGAATTTGCCGGTTGCACAGCCTCGGTCAGGGTCAATCCAAGTTCGTCGATCATGCCGAGTGGCTCAGGCAAAAGCGGTGTGCGATAGACCTGTCCCGCAATTTCGCTGCCGAGTCTGGAAAGTTGCTCTTCATACAGCCGTTGTTGCAGCGCCTGTACGTCGCGGGCCTGCTGCGGGTCGGTATAGACTTTGCCGAAGAGCGTCAGTTGCCTCTTCTCTGCGCGCTGGCTGTGTGTCAGGGCAAGGTGATAACGGATGACGCAGCGATTGGCCGGTTTGTAGCGTACCGCTTCGGCTGTGACCTCGTCAAGCATCCATGCTTCGTCTCGCAATTGAGTTCGCGCTGCATTCTCTAGAGCCTCAAATACCTGCTTCAAAGTGATATCGCAGCTTGCCGCGAGCGCGGGTAGTCCGCTATCAGCAGGAAATGCCTGCACCGAAAGGCCGAGGGCGTCGGCTCGTAAGACACCCGATACCTGCATTTCTAAGGGAGCCTCGCGCGTCTGCTCCTCGCTAAAGCGGATAGTGGCTCCATCAAGCGCCTGTTCGTCGAGCGTCAGGCTGACGGAACGACGGGGGTCGCGTGTGTGCCCGCCTTTGTGCTGTCCCACTTCATCGACGGCATAGATGACTGCCAGCCCGCGAGCAGGTTTGCGCCGCAGGTAGCGCACAAACAGACCTGTCGTTTGCGTGGCACCCGGTAGGAGCGGACGATGCGCTCGCTCGAATAGCGAAGTCACGATGCCGGGAAGGTCTAAAATCGAGACACCGGTTTTGCTTGATGATTGGCTCATATGGGCAACTCCTTTTCTCCAGCCAGCGTTTCCACCAGGTTTACCAGGGCGCGATCCGCGCCAGGCACGCCCCGGAACCCTGGAAATGAGTTGACATCCACGATCATTGGTCCGTTATTCGTCACCAGCAGGTCAACACCGTAGAGACGTAGATTGAAGACGCGCCCGATTGCATGCGTGATATCTGCCCAGTCTTGTGGAAGGTCTTGCGGCGCGATGAGAATGTCCTCTTTTGGCGCGTTCGGCTCGAGTGGTGTGCGGCGGCGGGCGGCGAAAATCTGCTGATCTATGACCCAGAGCTTGATGTCCCAGCCGTCGCTCTCAGCATACTCCTGTAAGACGATTGGCTCCTGGCTCCAGTTGGTTGCCAGCGCGCGCAATTCTGCCAGGCCGCGCACAAAATCAACCAGGTCCCCGCGATGACTATAGTAACTCTTCACAATTACCGGGAAGGTTAGTGTCGCGAGAAAAGCGTCATCGGACAGCAGGCTGTCCAGCGTGGCGAAATGCCAGGTACGCGGCCAGGGGAGATGCGCTTCGTGCATGCGCTGCGCCATCAATACGCGGTCCTGGCAGGCGACCGAGGAGGCCCAGCTATTGACGACCAGAGCGCCTTTCTGTTCCAGCGCGTGGGCGACTTCTAACGCCTGCGGCGCGTGCGACTTCAACAGGTAGAGATCGGCCCGCGGGTGGCGTTCCTCTTCTTGCAGGGCTTGCGCGCCTGTCAGCTCGCGCACATCCAGCAGGCGTACCGTGTGTGTCGTGCTTAACTGTTGCAAGGCCACCGCGATTACAGGGTGATGCGGTGTTTCCGGGTTATCCATAATCAGGCAAATGTGCATGGCATAGTTCCTTGTCTACTCGCGTATGCAACTTGCGAGGTTTTCCTATGTTGTTTTATCGAGAGCGGCTACTGCTACTGGTACTTGTGACTCCTGCTGTTCTTTTTTACGTAAAAGGGCTTCGCGGCGTTGTTGGACGCGCGCGAGACGCGCTTCGCGCTGCAACTCGGCGCGTTTCGCCGCGTGTAACACGTATTCGGAGACGCGCACCACTGCGCGTGGAACGCGTCCAAAACTGGGGAAATCGTTGATATCCAGGATGGCCGGACCCTGGGGCGTCTCCACCACGTCCAGTCCATAGATATCCAGACCAAAAAGTTTGCCAACCTGCAGGGCGAGTTTGCGTACCTGCGGCGTCAGTGGTACGAAACGTTCGCTCACGTCTCCATGCAGCGGGGATTGTTTAGCGATAGCTGCATACACCTCGTTCCCTGTCACATAGACTTTGATATCAAAGCCGGCGTTTTCCGCGTAACGCTGTGCCAGAAAAAAGCTTTCGCCCGCTTCAGCGATCTCCAATGCTTCCAGTTCGTCGGGGTTGTTCAAGCGATAGATGCCTTTGCAGGAGCTCCCGTTGCTCGGCTTGACCACGATAGGGTAATCTTCGGCTGGAATTTGATGCAGCAGGCGGGGATGGGAGACAAAATAGGTTTCGGGAATAGGCAGTCCATGCGCGCGGGCATAGGCTACTGCTACCGCCTTGTCACGGACCAGGCGTATGGCGCGAGAATTGTTGATGGTGGGAATACCGACAGCCTCCGCGGCCTCCAGGATACTCATGCCAGGGCCATCCGCCAGGGATTTCAGCACGTAGGCATCGTACCCCTGCCGGACAAGATCGGTCAGGTTCGTAACGGCTGTCTGCGGCTCCAACAGGTCAACGTGATGGCCCCACTGGAGCAACTGATCCGCGATCACCATTGGCATAGCATCATTTCGATATTGCTCTTCAACGATAAAGCAAAAGCGCATGTGTACCTTACCCCTTTATGGCAAACCTGTTTTGAGCCAGGTTGTCAATGCAAAGTGTTGTCCTAAGTATAGCAATATTTTAGCCGCGTGGCTGTTTAATGGCTCACTGAAATGATGTGTACCAGGCAATAAAACGTTAACGGAAGATTAAAAGCACTATAGCACATCCGTGAAAAAGAGTGAAGAGTTTTATCGATATAGACGACGTAATTCTTACTTTTTGACTGGCTCTGCTACTTCGCCTTTGCTTTATTGTTGATGCGGGCATCGAAAGGAGCCTCATTGCGAACAGGCTCATGCGGATTTGGCAAATCGGCGGGTGAAAGGTTGCCAGTGATAAGTGGCGGCTGTTGCAAAATCTGATCGCGCCGCATTGGCTGCGTCTCTTGATTTTCCAGGGCGAGCCGTGTATCCAACTCTTCTAACAAATGCTGAATATTGGGACGTAGTTTGCGGTTCTTTTCGGGGATGCGCGTCCATTGCGCCAGCGCTGCCGGGTAGTAGCCTGCGCGGTAACAGTAAAGGCCGAGCATGGCGCGGGCGTCGTAGATATTCATGCGCTGCCAGAGAGCAAGTTCTTCTGCCGGTGTTTCGATCACGTCTTCATTGGCTTCGATGAACTCCACCAGGTGATAGAGCTTGAGGCCCATCAAACGATAGGGGTAGCCATAATACAGGGCCAGCCGGCGGCGGCGCGTGCGTTCGGCGGGATGTTTGCCTACGAAGTAGCGGCGCGTGTAGGAACCGCTTGACCAGATGAACCAGGCCAGGATCAGTACGAGAATACGGCCAAGATAGCGTTGCCAGGTTTCGGGCGCGAAGGCCACCAGCACGCCGAGCGATGCGAAACAGGCTCCTAACGCCCAGGCTCCGTACACCAGGCGGCGTCTATCCCAACCCAGTAAATCGAAATGATGGTGCAGGGGCGTTGCCAGAAATGGCAGGGGAAACTCGGTGTGTGGCACAAATTCTTTCTGGCTGGCATAGCGCAACAATTGCAGGCGCTTGCGGAAGAAAGGTGTAAGCACTTTGGCTGACATGAGGGCAGAAAGCCCTTCCAGCACAAATGCGCCGCCGATCATCAAGAGCAGAATTTCGTTGCGCGAGAAGATCGCCACCATGGCGAGGATGCCGCCCAGGCCTAACGCGCCGCTGTCGCCCATGTATATCCTGGCTCGCCTTTTCGCGGTACTGCGCCGCGCTGCCCACGATGAAGGCCAGTTCCACGGCAGGTAGCCCAGCACGCTGCCCGCGCAGAGCAACGCCATGATTTCCAGCACGATGCCCTCGGGATGTTTTGGGCTGAGAAGGCCGGTAATGATAATACCAAAGGCCAGGGCCGCGCTGAATACCAGTCCCCCCGCCAGTCCATCCAGCCCGTCGCTGAAATCGACCGAGATAGACGTAACACTGCCGATCAAGCCAGTCATCAACATCAGGAAGATGAGCCAGGCGAAAGGAATGCGAAAGAGCGGCCCAAGTATATCCGAGTAGGGAGAGTAGGGCTGGCGTCCCTGTTGCGTAAACCAGTAATAACAGAAGGCGGCAGCCATAGAGACAAGAAGCACGCCTATAAATTTCGCTCGTTCAGATATCCCCTCGTTTTGATGTACTTTGTACCAGTCATCGATCATGCCCACAATCATATAGCCGAGTGTAGCGCTCAGTCCGATCAGCAGCAGTATCCATTGTGAGGTATCAAGTTTGAAGAAAAAGCCCGCGCCAATGCCTGTGGCGATAATCGACAGGGTAATAGCCGGACCGCCAACCAGCGGCAGTTCTATAGTCTTGATTTCTCGACCGCTGGGTGGAATATCAGAGCGATGCGGGCCAGGCTTAAATTCACCGCTGCGGAATCTGGGAAATAAGAGCTTCGCGATCCAGCACAAAATCAGGCTGAGCAGCCCACAGGCAATGAACATTAATAATAACCAGACTGGTACCATATCAACTCCCACTAACGAAATTCATCCCGGCGTTTCACAAATTGTAACGTCAAACATACTTAGACGGTAACGACTACGCTATGCAGGGATGCGATTTATCGTGTCCGCAAACGCAGTTGTTCGCGAGCTACACGCCGATCGTCCCACTCTATTTTATTCCTGCCTACTATTATACTTTGTTCGTGACCTTTTCCTGCCAGCAGAACTGTATCGCCCGCTCGTGCTTGCGCCAGCGCCGTGGCGATAGCCTGCGTTCGATCTGCAATACACAGGAAATCGCGCCCTTCGCGTTTACCTACTGCTTCGCTCCCGCTGGCTATTTCTCGCAGAATCTTATTTCGATCCTCTTCGCGAGGGTCCTCATCAGTAATAACGAAAAAATCGGCCATCTGCGCGGCTATTTGGCCCATTATAGGACGTTTGAGCACATCGCGTTCTCCAGCGGAGCCAAATACTACCATGAGTTTGCCCCTTGTCAGTGGCCGCAGAACAGCCAGCACTTTGGCGAGACTGTCGGGCGTATGGGCATAATCCACGATGACTGTGAAGGGTTGCCCCTCGTCGATGCGCTCCATGCGTCCGGAAACGCCCGTGACTTTCGCCAGCGCGCGCGCGATGATGGCAGGTTCGATATCCTGGCTACAGGCAGTCGCGATGGCAGCCAGGCAATTGCTGATATTAAAACGTCCGACGAGCCGGGTTTTAATTTCAACATCGCCGCCGGGGATAATGGCGCGGAAGCGCGTGCCGTTGGCATCCAGTCGCACGTCAACCGCCCGGACGGCGGCGGTTTGGTCGATGGCATAATCGATGATAGGGACACGGCAGTAGGGCCGTAATTGCTCGTAAGATGCGTCGTCGCGATTCAAGATAGCTGTGGGTCGTGCGCCCAGACCCTTCGCGCGCGCCGGATCGAGCATCTCGAAGAGGCGCGCCTTTGCGCGGCGGTAATTCTCCAGCGTCTTATGAAATTCAAGATGCTCGTGGGTAATATTGGTAACTACGCCCACATCGAAGGCGCAGCCGCGTACTCGCTGCAATTCCAGGCCGTGTGAGGTTGCCTCGATCACCGCGTGCGTCATTCCCTCATCAACCATGCGCCGCAGCAACTGCTGAACCTCTAGAGCTTCAAGAGTGCTCTGACGAGTGGTGTTTTCCCATTCCTGCCCACCAATCTTAAAGTTCGCAGTTGTCATGAGACCGGTGCGTTTACCGGCTTCACTGAAGATGGTGTGGATCAGATTGCTGGTGGTCGTTTTCCCGTCGGTACCTGTCACGCCAATCGTGCAAAGTTGCTGAGCCGGGTAGTCGTAAAACGCGCATGCCAGGTCGGCTAGCGCAGCCAGCACATCGCGCACCTCAATATAAGGAAGCGGTAAAGCAGACGAGAGAAAGTCACCAGGCGTAGGCCCCAGCGCGGCAACTGCTCCACGCTGCGCGACATCCGCCAGGTACCTGCGACCATCGGTATGCGAGCCAGGCACCGCGATGAAGAGCGTTCCCGGCGTCACCTTGCGCGAATCATAGGCCAGGTTGTCAATATCGAGATGTTCTTTATAATTTTCAGTTCCCCACCACTTTTGTGGGGACTGTTCTAATGCTGCAAGCAGGGTATTTAATAACATATATATTCCTAATCACAACTAATAATAAATGGTGCGTGTCCGGTGATAGGGGCGCATATCAGTGATCTCCTGACTTAACAGCCACAATTGCTGATCGATCTCAGCAGCTGTCACGGGCGCGCGCCCACTGGTGCTCATTCTTTGTCGTAATAACTCACATGCCCATATCGTCGCCGCGCGTATCTCGATCTCCTCTTCACTGCCGGATGTCAGTAACTCAAATCCGTCGATACGTTTAGCCAGCAGGGGATCATATTCCAGTACTCCGAAATGGCGCAGGAGCTGCGGCAACTTGTAATCCGCGAAAATAGTCAGCCTGTCAATATCCGTGAACGCCCCCCATTGTTCGCCTCCGAAGGCGCTATAGAGGTCGGCCACGCAAATCTGAGCGCGTTTGAAAAAGCGCACCTCGTGTTCGCGAAAAGTGGCGATATCGTGAAACGAGGGAAAGCGCTCAACCAGCAGTAAGGCCAGGCTGACCGCGCTCCTACCGGCCTGCTCGATGGCACGCGCAAATTGTCCCTCGAATTGCTCTAGCAGGACTCTACCTACTTCGCGCGTGTTCGCTAAACGCTGCTCGAAGAGGGGAATGGGTGCCTCTGTAGAGGTCAGATGTATCGCGCCCGTTCCTTCTAAGGGCGGCGCGCCGCGAAAGATTTGTGCCAGGTCAGCGCTGCTTATCTCTCTCAGGTAGCGCGCATCCCACAGTGGATAGCCCTCTTTCACAGCCCGTGTCAGCGCGGCAGCCTCGGCCCAGTATCCATTAAGCGTCTGGCCTTCGTATTCAATGCCCCAGCGAGGTTGATCTTTCTCTGCCCAGAAGCAAAAGTTGAGCGCGTCCAGCAGCAGTAGCCAGTTGACTGTGCGCTCCGTGCCGTCAAAAAAGTGGTATTGTGTATCCCACGTGAGCGTGGGCGCGGGGAGCACACCCGTATCGAGGGCATGCGCGCGCGTTGAAAATGCCAGCAAATGCGCTTGCAGCGCATCCAGACGTTCAGGATTGATCCAGACGAACTCGCCAGACTCTACAACGGGACGAGTCGAGGAGAGCACACCAAGTTGATCTGGAACGGTGAGGTGGTATGCATTCTCAGTTTCATCATCTGAATCATAAGAGTGAGCGTTCATAAAGATACCTTCTCCACTTTTTGGGCAGTTTGACCCGTCACGATTGTACAGAGAATACGCCTGTTCGTCAATGTTTCAGAAAGTTCGTAAAAAAACTGACGAGCAGCTCAGCTTTATAGACAATACGCACATTACACAGGATGCGAATATGGTGTAGTATATGCATCGTAGTAATTCATTTTACTTACCCCTGACATCATTATATTCTTTACAGGAGGTGTCTCGTGGCAACATCGAAACAACAGGCGAGGGAAGAACTCATCGCGCAGGACATGAAGCGCCTGCATGGGCTGGGATACGCGCAGGAACTGTTCCGGGCGATGGGTGGCTTCTCCAATTTCGCGATCTCATTC
>DATLSI010000064.1:0-2154 GCA_035534255.1 Ktedonobacteraceae bacterium
CCAGCAGTTAAGCGGTTCATTTACCGGCATCGGCATCTATCTCCAGCAAGACCCAAAAACGAAGGACATCCTGATTGCAGCGCCTATCCCAGGCTCGCCTGCCGCCAAAGCGGGGCTAAAGCACGACGATATCATCACTGCCGTGAACGGCCACAGCACGAAGGGTAAAGACATTAACGGCCTGAGCGCGAT
Organism: Ktedonobacteraceae bacterium; assembly: GCA_035534255.1. Lineage (GTDB taxonomy): Bacteria > Chloroflexota > Ktedonobacteria > Ktedonobacterales > Ktedonobacteraceae > CF-113. Next base: position 193 of record DATLSI010000064.1, read on the forward strand.
GATTGTGGGTCCGGCGGGTCAGACCGTCTCGATTACGATTTATCGTCCTTCCACAAAGCAGACGCTCACCTTCAAGATCGTGCGGGCGGTGATCCAGGTGCCAAATGTGCTGATGCACTACATTCCCCAGGATCATATCGCCGACATCGAGATCGTCCAGTTCTCGGACGGCGTCTCTAGTCAGCTCAAGACTGAACTGCTGCAAGCCAAAAAGCTGGGTGCAACCAAAATCATCCTTGACCTGCGCGAAAACCCCGGTGGCTACCTGAGCGAGGCTGTCAATACCGTCAGTGAGTTCATCAAAAGCGGCAACGTGCTGCTAGAGCAAGACAGCACCGGCAACCGCACGCCAGTCCCCGTCACCGGCACAACAGTGGATACATCTATCCCCATCGTGGTGCTGGTCAATCACGATACCGCCAGCGCGGCGGAGATCGTCTCCGGCGCGTTGCAGGACAACCATCGCGCGATCATTATGGGGGTGAAGACGTTTGGCACTGGAACAGTGCTTGAACAATTTACGCTTTCCGATGGCTCAGCCATCCTGCTCGGCACGCAAGAGTGGCTCACACCGGATGGGCAATTTATCCGCAAGCTAGGTATTACTCCAAATATCGTCGTGAAAGACCCCAGCAACATTATCCTCACGCCGGACATCGAGAACTCATCAAATATGACGGAGCAACAAATCCTGAAGAGCGGCGATACGCAGTTGATAGCGGCAATCAGATACCTGGAGAGCCACTGACAATACTATAATCTGACTCGCTATCCAGTATTGCACGCGGCCAGCACCGCCTGGTAATATTTACTGGTCGGCGCGTGGCCCAGCAATGGGGCGATGAAGCTGGTAGCAGTAACGACTTTATCGAGATCGACGCCAGTGTGGATACCCATGCCGTGCAGCATGTACAACAGATCTTCAGTGGCGAGGTTTCCTGCCGCGCCGGGAGCGTAGGGGCAACCGCCGAGGCCACCGGCTGAGGAATCGATGATGCTGACGCCCATCTGCAAAGCCATCAAGACGTTGGCAAGCGCCGTGCCGCGTGTATCGTGAAAATGCACGGCGATGCGCTCGATAGGGATGCGTCCTTGCTCCACCAGCAAGCTCAACACGTCGATCACCTGGTTGGGCGTGGCAACACCAATGGTATCGCCGAGCGAAAGTTCTGTAATACCCATCTCCAGAAGTTCCTGCGCGACCTCAAGCACCTTCTTTGGCGCGACGACCCCTTCGTAAGGGCAACCAAAGACTGTCGAGATGTAGCCTCGTACAGGTACACCCTCTTGCTGAGCAAGAGCGACAACAGGTCGGAAATTCTCCAGGCTTTCGGCAATGGTGACGTTGATATTGTGGTGTGTAAAACTTTCACTGGCCGCCGTGAAGACAGCAACCGAGCGCGTACCTGCCGCCAGCGCGCGCTGCATCCCTTTGAAGTTTGGTACGAGAACCGGATAATCTGTCGTTGGCAGGCGCGTGATGCCGCCCATCACCTCGCTGGCATCGCTCAACTGGGGAATAGCGCGCGGGCTGACGAACGAGGTCGCCTCGACGACGGGCAAGCCAGCTTCCGCCAGCATGTTGATGAACTGTATCTTTTGCGCGGTGGGAATGACAGCTTTTTCGTTTTGCAAACCATCGCGCGGACCTACCTCAACAACACGTACAGACCTGGGAATAGCGTCTACTTCCGGTTTCATGCGCTAAATCCTTCTGTTGCCGTTGCGCGAAGGCAGTTGTGACTGTCTATGTTGTCCCTCAGCATGTTGTTGTTCAGGCATCGTAGATAGCGCGGCATCTTCGGCTTCTTTCTTCTCCGTACCGCCTGTTTGCCTTTCTGCCGCTTGCGCGGTCGGCGTATGCTCGCGTTCTACGCGCACTTTGGTAATACGCCGACCGCGCGTTGACATGACGGTGAAGGTCACATGCTCGTAGGTGATGGCGTCACCCACGATCGGGAT
>DATLSI010000065.1:0-9993 GCA_035534255.1 Ktedonobacteraceae bacterium
ATTGGGCGCGACGCCGCCATACGAGCCGGAATGCAGATCGCTCTTCGCGCCGCGCACCTCGACTTCGGTGTAGATGATGCCGCGCAGGCCCGTAATCAGCGCGGGAATCTCTTTCGATGGCATATGCGTGTCGCAGATGAATGCCGCGTCACACTTCAAGCGTTCGGGATAGGTCTTGACATACTCTTCAATCGACTCGCCCCCGGCCTCTTCTTCGCCCTCGATCAACACGCGCACATTGACGGGCAACTTGCCATCCACCGCCATGAGCGACTCCAGCGCCTTGAAGACCAGCATGGTCTGTCCCTTGTCGTCGCACGCGCCCCGGCAATACAGGCTATCCCCGCGCACAGTCGGCTCAAAGGGCGGCGACTCCCACAGTTCCACCGGGTCAACCGGCTGCACATCATAATGCCCGTAGATCAATACAGTTGGCTGGCCGGGAGCGTGAAGCCATTCCCCATAAACGAGCGGATGTCCCTGGGTCGGAATGGTCCGCGCCTGTTCAAACCCCATACGCTTCAACTGTTCCACAGCGTACTCCGCTGCCCGCTTGATATCGCCCGCGTGCTCCGGCAGCGTGCTGATGCTAGGAATACGCAGCCAGCCTACCAAATCGTCGAGGAATTGTCCCTCGTGCTCCGAAATATAGCTTTCGAGTTGTGTCTGTGCCATATAGTAAATCCTTTCCAGTCAAACCAATTTGCACTATCCTAGCAGGGGTTGGGGTGATTGTCCAGTGCTTATAGGCAGGCGATTACAGTTTTCCACAAATTAGAACATTTGTCTACATATTTATCCACAATTAACTTACTGCAACACATCGCGCTTGATAAACAGAACCGTCGAGACAACAATGAGTACCAGCGCCCACACCAGCGGCACGATCAGCGCATGTGCCCCGCTCACGGTAACGCATGTTGAACCCGGCGCGCCAACGGGGTTGCAGGCGATCACGCCATCAAGTTGATCGAGGCCGCGCGCGAGAAATGCCGGAAGTGTGTTGGCATAGAAGGCGTTCAGGTTGGGCGTGAAGAGCAGGTTGACCAGTTGATTGCCAAGCAGGGTATGCAGCGATTTCCCCAGTACGGGTAGTATCTGCGCGGCGATATCTTCGCCGATCAGGTAGCCGAAGCTGGCGGCGATGCCGAAGGCTGCCGAGCGCGTGATGATGCTGAACGTTGCTCCCAGCATCAGGCAGAAGAGGAAGTTTTCCAGCGTTCCCAGGCAGCCTGACAGGATAGTGAGCAGCGTTGGGCCGTTCAGGTTGAGCAGCGTTGGCGCGGGCTGGTGAATGAGAATCAGGAAGTTGGACAGCAGCATGCTCATTAGCAGGCTGGCGAACACTAGCGCGGCACAGGCGATAGCCAGCGCGATATACTTGGCGACCAGGTAGGATGCGCGATTGACGCCGCGACTGAGCACCAGGCGAATCGCCCCGCTGCTGAACTCGCCGCCGAAGGCCAGACCGCCGAGCGCGGCGACGAGAAATTCACCGCCGCGCCTGCCGAGCGTCATGGGCTGGCCGATGGCGTCGCTCAGCGCGTTAGGGCCGCCGAGCAGGTGTCCGGGAGTGAAGCCGTCGCCCGTTTTTAGCGCATAAAAGACCAGCACGCACCAGGCGGCGAAGACGAACACCAGGTCGGCTATCAGCAGACCCCACACCAGGCGGCGCTTCCAGATTTTGAACAGTTCGTTGCGTATCAATTCCAGTATATTGGCTGAACGCACATTGCTGGCGGGAGCATCGCTAAAGGTTGAGGCAGATTGCCACGCGGTCTGTTGGTTCATAGTCCCGCCTCCTTCTCGGTAAGGCGCAAGAAGATATTTTCGAGGTCTTCTTCGCTGAGTTTGACGCTTTCGGGCCAGACGCCATTTTTTACCAGGAACTGTATCAGGTCGCGCCCGCGCATGGTAGGAGCTTTAATCACCACGATCCCATTTTCAATTGTGAGTGAGCGGATAATAGGGACATTTGAGAGCAAACGACAGACCTGTTCGGGGTTCTCGACTTCTACTTCCCAGCGACTGGTGGCGCGCAGCAGCACATCCACCTCGCCGACGCCGATCAACTGGCCGCCGCGTATGATACCGATGCGCGTGCAGACCTGGCGTACTTCCCCCAGGATGTGGCTGGAGACGAAGATGGTTTTTCCTTGCTGCGCCAGTTTGCGGATCAATTCGCGCATCTCGACGATGCCAGCCGGGTCAAGACCGTTGCCAGGCTCATCCAGAATGATCAATTCGGGGTCGGTCAGCAGGGCCGCGCCGACGCCCAGGCGCTGGCGCATGCCGAGTGAATAGGTCGAGTAACGGTCTTTGCCGCGCTCGCGCAACCCGACAATCCCCAGCACTTCATCGATACGGCTGGCTGGCACGCCGCCGGTGTAGCCACCGGCAGCGATCAGGTTATCACGCCCGCTCAAATACGACTGGAACGAGGGCTGTTCGATCAACGCGCCCACGTGTGGCAGTAACTTACTGGCGTGTACGACCAGTGGTTGGCCGAAGAGCCGCACTTCTCCGCTGGTTGGCCTGATGAGATTGAGTAGCATACGAATGGTGGTCGTTTTGCCCGCGCCATTGGGTCCGAGAAACCCGAACACTTCGCCGCGCAGGACTTCCAGGTTCAGTTCTTTCACTGCCAGCCGCGAACCGTATGCTTTAGTTAACCCTATGGTTTCCAGCACAACCTCGCGGCGTGGCTGAGCCTGTGGCACGCCCCGCTCTCCGTGCATGGCTTGAGGCTGGTTTTGAGTACCGGGATGGGACATCATCTCCGCCTCCTTTCTCTATTAAGAAAGATATCGACTGGGTTTTGCAATAAAAAAGGCAACGCCTCCCTTATTGTTGAGACGTTGCCTGGATGTTGGCGATAACGAGAGCGGGATTATCGGGCTAATTAAGTCGCTCTCCCCAGGCGCGTTCATTGTAAGGGCGGGTGAGGATGAGTGGATGAGTGGATGAGTGGGAACCCTTGCGGTCGCCCTGGGGATTAACACCCACCAGACGCGCACCGTTTTCGCTGTACGTAATAAGAATAGTATATTAATGAGAGCATTCGTTTTGTCATGCAAACCGGAGGAGACATCACCATGTGCGGTCGTTTTGCGCTTACCGTTGATATTGAGAAGATTGCTAAAACGTTCGGCGTCGCGCCGACTATAGAGATCACGCGGCGCTATAATATCGCGCCGACACAAAATGTCGTGTCCATCGTGCGCAATGGCACGACGCACCTGACGGAACTGCGCTGGGGCTTGATCCCTTCGTGGGCGAAGGACGAATCTATTGGCGCGAGAATGATTAATGCCAGGGCCGAGACGCTGGTGGAGAAACCCAGCTTCAAGGGTTTGCTGCGCTCGAAACGCTGCCTGATTATCACTGATGGCTTTTACGAGTGGAGGCAGGAGAACGGCCATAAGACACCCATGTATATCTCCATGAAGGATAGCGAGCCGTTCGCCTTCGCGGGGCTGTGGGATAACTGGAAAAGCCCTGATGGGCAGCAGTTGCGTACATGCACGATTATCACCACCGGACCCAACGAGGTGATTGCGCCCATCCATAATCGTATGCCTGCCATTCTCTTGCCGGAAGCGCGAGACGCCTGGCTCGATACCACCATTAAAGATGAAAGCCTGCTGACCCACCTGCTCGCGCCCTATCCTTCGGAAGCGATGACGGCACGCGCGGTTTCGCGCCTGGTGAACGACCCTAAACATGATGGCCCGGAGTTGCTTGCCTGAATTGTGGAGGGGGCAGAGCCATTCGCGTATCTGCGTTCGCGCATGAGCTTGACATTTGGACGTGCATCTAATACAACTACATACGGGAAGCTTTTGAATACAGGACGACAGCGGTAGTCGCCCCTATACATCTATTTAAGGAGATCTGAAATGGCTTTTGAAGTTCCACCACTGCCGTATGACTACAATGCCTTGGAGCCATACATCGACACGCAGACGATGCAATTGCATCATGACAAACACCATGCCGCTTATGTCAACAATCTGAACAACGCGGTGAATAATACCGACTTTGCCAACATGAATGTTGACGATGTGTTGCGCCACATCAACGATGTGCCTGATACCATCCGCATGGCTGTACGCAACAATGCTGGCGGCCATTCCAACCACAGCATGTTCTGGGCCATTATGAAGCCCAATGGCGGCGGAGAGCCTACCGGCGCGCTGGCAAGCGCCATTCAGCAAGCGTTTGGCTCATTCGACCAGTTCAAGGCCGCGTTCAACGACGCGGGCGTCAAACGTTTCGGCTCCGGCTGGACATGGCTCGTGCTCGACCAGAGCGGCAAGCTGGCGGTCGTTTCCACAGCCAACCAGGATAGCCCACTTATGGACGGTATGTACCCCGTTATGGGCAACGATGTATGGGAGCACGCCTACTATCTCAAGTACCAGAACCGCCGCCCCGATTATCTCGCGGCCTGGTGGAACGTGGTCAACTGGGATGAGATCGCTAAGCGCTACCAGCAGGGTGGCGGTCACTAATACAATTTGCCTGATGGAGGAATGACGCGCATGGGGACGCTTGCGTCCCCATGCGCGTCATTGCCTGTTTCGTTCGTCAAAAACCATCAGAATAGGGTCACGCGTTGCCAAAAAGGAGGCCGGCGATAACGACCAGGACGCCACCTCCGACCACCTGCATAATGGAAACCAGCCACCTTGTGCCGAAGAAGCGATGGCGAATAGCAGCGATGGCGCTGAGTTCAACGGCAACCACGATGTAGACCACGATAAGCGCGACACGGAAATCCGGCACCAGAAACGGCAGCGTGTGACCTGCCCCTCCCAGGAAGGTCATCAGCCCCGTAATGACTCCGCGCGCCACGGGATTGCCGCGTCCCGTCAACACGCCGTCGTCTGACAACGCCTCGGAAAATGCCATGCTGATACCCGCGCCCGTCGCGGCAGCCATGCCGACCAGAAAGGCCGTCATCGGTCTATGCGTCGCGAAGGCGGTAGCGAAGATGGGTGCGAGCGTCGAAACCGAGCCGTCCATCAGGCCCGCCAGGCCCGGCTGCACCACCTGGAGCAGGAAACGATTAGAGGACGCCTCGCTCTGTTCGGGCGTTGGAGCGATACGGTTCCGGCGGCGCGCGAGGCCCGGCAAACCAAGGAACTTGAAGATGCCAGCAAATAGTGACGGTGATCTATGTGTTTGAGGTTTTTTCTCCTCGATCATACCTCTGCCTTTCGTGAAAGAAACAAGTTTTCTACTAATCGCTTTTATAGTAACATATCTCCGCGTGCGATTTCTGGATAATTAAATCGTCTCATGTTACCGGCATTCTATATGATACGATCAGTCAAGCGATTCGTAAGTTTGACACTCCTGAGATCGGTATGGTATAGTCAGCACAAGCGAAAAAGGACGCGATTTATGGCGTTCTACACAATGGCTGTGATGGGAACAGAATGGGAATCATGCTGACGCGCAGAGAGCGGTATTGATGCTGAGAGTGCCGCCGTCAACCTCCCACAGACATCCCTGAGCCAACCGGTGAACTTTCCTGTCGGCGAGCATGACAGGCACGGCTAGCCGGTTTCGGGACGCGCCCGTTTCAGCGCGACGGTTTATTCACCTGAGATGAACTGAACCGGTAAAGGCCCCGGTATGGGGTAAATGGTGGTGGTACCACGACAGGCTTTTCTATTTTCTATATGACAGGCCCTCGTCCTCCTGTAGGATGAGGGTTTTTTGTTTACTTTTTTTCTGAAAGGAGCATTACTATGCAACGTATTCGTACAGTTGAAGTTCGTTCGCACGTTGGTGAACGCATTCGTATCACAGGCTGGCTGCAATCGCTGCGTCAGATGGGCGGCATCAATTTTCTGGTGCTGCGTGATGGTTGGGGAACGATGCAGGCTGTTGCTGAAAGCGAGGCTGAGATCGCTTCATTAGCTGAAAGCGCGGCAGGCGTGGAAAGCGTGATCGCCATCGAGGGTGATGCTGTTGAGATGCCGCAGGCGCCCGGCGGCGTCGAACTGCATCAACTGCGCATCGAGGTAATCACACCGGTGACGGATGTATTGCCCGTATCACTGAACAAGCGCAAGATTACTGCTAATCTCACAACCTTGCTCGATCATGCAGTCGTCACTAATCGCCATCCAGAGCGGCGCGCCGTGCTGCGACTGGGTGCGGGCGCGCTGGCCGGTTTTCGCTCAGCGCTGCTGGCACGCGATTTCACGGAAATACAGACGCCCAAGATTGTGGCCGCTGCTACCGAGAGCGGCGCGAACGTCTTCAAACTGGACTACTTCGGGCGATCCGCGTACCTGGCGCAAAGCCCACAATTCTACAAGCAGATTATGGTAGGTGTCTTCGAGCGCGTCTTCGAGGTCGGCCCGGTCTTTCGCGCTGAGCCGCACGATACCACGCGCCATATCAACGAGTATGTCAGCCTGGATGCCGAGTTCGGCTTTATTGAGAACCACTTTACCGTGATGGCCCTGCTGCGCGACGTAATCGCCGGTATCCTGCGCACGTTCAGTGAGCGCTACACTCCTGAACTGGAGTTGCTGCGCGTCACCATGCCAGCAGTGCCGGAAAATATCCCACATATCCACTTCGCGGAGGCGCAGGAACTCATTTTGCGGCTTCACAGCGTGGATGTGCGCGGCGAACCAGACCTGTCGCCGCAAGATGAACGCTGGCTAGGCGAGTGGGCAAAACAGGATTTTGGCAGCGATTTCCTGTTCGTGACGGGCTATCCGATGCGCAAACGGCCATTTTACACACATCCCGATCCAGAACGACCAGAGTACTCCAACTCGTTTGACCTGCTCTTCCGGGGAACAGAACTGGTGACGGGCGGGCAACGACTTCATCTCTACGCGGATTACCTGTCCGCCCTGGAGAAGGCTCATTTGCCCGTAGAGCCATTCGAAGCGTACCTGGAAGCCTTCCGCTACGGTATGCCGCCGCACGGCGGGTTCGCCATCGGCATGGAGCGCCTGCTCATGCAGCTTACAGGCGTCCCGAATGTGCGCCTGACGACTACGTTCCCTCGTGACCTGAACCGTCTAGTACCGTGATACTCTCTATACATTTGACGTGCGAAAAATAAAAATGGCACTTACTATGCGTTTGATCGCAGCGCGATCAGCAACGGCCCACTGTGGAGGGCTGCTATCGCAGTAGGAGGCACATGTCCTCAATGCGGCAAAGGGAGTATTTCTCCCAGTGCCTGGGATGGCACGACACTATATGTCGCTGGCGGCAACACTACTATCAACGGCGTCAATTGTCTCGGTAGTTTGCGCGCGCTTGATCCGGCTACGGGAAACTTCCTCTGGCAAGATTGTCTGAATGATGGGCCAGTGCTCGCGGCGGTAACGGCTATTCCCGGTGTTGTGATGGTGGTAGAAGGCCCATACTTGACGCTCGTAAGTGCAAGTTCAGGCCAGACACTTTACGCTAATCGTGGTCTCAAAAGTGGATCGCGCTTTTATGGGGCAATATCCGTTTCAAACGGTGTGCTGTATGTGGGCAACCAGGACAAAAACCTGTACGCCTTCAGCGTTTAATCTCACTTGTACAGGGCAATTGCGCATGGTATGATCTCTGTAAAGCTACCAGTCATTTGCTCAACGCAGGAAGATAGCCATGAATCCCTTACAAATGGAGCCGCCTGACCCGCCGCCGCAAAAAAGGCCGGGGGGCATTGTGTCACCCTCTGCGTGGCTCAAGCAGCGCGTGCTGGCAGCCCCCGACTCGGCTATCACCAGCCTGGGCGAGTTCCTGTTGCCGACATTGTTGGGCGCGATGGATGCATGCTGGATCGCGGCGGCCTTGATTGGTCTAGCTGGGGCCAGTATTTTTGGCGCAAAAGTACCGCTTTTGCCATTCTGGGCACCATTTGTTTTTATTGTTGGGACTCAATGGTTCTTTTATACCAGGGACAGGCGTTCCGAAAAGACGAAAGATGAACAGGCGGGCGAGAGTGGGAAGGTAACAGTTCCAGACGCGCCCCTATTCTTAACACTGGTCGCTTTGCTCTGCCTGCTCATTATCTGGCTGCAGGTCTACGCTCCCTACGCGGCTATCATCGATCCACGCTGGTTAGGAACCATGTTCAGCGATATCCTGTTCCTCAACAACCATTTCTACCAGGTGGTATTCATCGTCGCGCTTGCATTCATCCTATGCTGGCGCGGACTGCGTCTGTCAAGCCGCATAATTGAACCATCCACTGTCTTTCGCGCGCTCTGCCTGGGGATTGTCGTGTTGATTGTGATTACCGCGCTGCGAGCCGAAATGGCAAGCACAGGTACGCAATTGCACGACGATGCGCTTCTGTTCTTACTAATCCCGCTGTTCCTGTATGTATCGCTGGCGGCGCATTCGCTGGCGAGAATCGCTTTTGTGCGGCGCAGCCATGCTACCGGTTTGCAGGGCAGCATTGTCATACAGGAACGCGCTGTTATGACCGTCATGGGCCTGCTCGGAGCGATTTTGCTGGTCATCACCATCATCATCGCCCTTTTTGCCAGCCCGACATTTTTTACCTCTACCCTGCAGGCGCTGGCACCCGTCGGCGCGGCCATTATAAACGTGTATAACTGGTTGATCGCTCTGTTAGCCGGTATTGCCGTCATCATCGCCACGCCATTTTTCTGGCTGCTCACGTGGCTCACCAGCTTTTTCCCCGCAAGAGCGCCAAATCACCCAAATCCACCCATAAAAATTGGCAACCTAAAGGCCAAAGCCCCGTTTGTTCCCCAAGCTGCGTCTCCTTTATTGTTGCTCGTGCTCAAAATTCTCGTGCCGGTTGTAGTGCTGCTGGTGGTGATCTTGCTGGTACGAAGGGCGTTACACAGGCGCGGGAAAATGCGCGCGCGGAGACAACAACGCGACGAGGATTCCCACGAAAGCCTCTGGTCCTGGTCGCTTTTCTGGAGCCAGCTCAACGCGATCTTACGCGCTTTCTTTGGGCGCTTCCTGCCAGAGCCAATTGCTAAAAGTGATGCTCGCATTACATCTGGAGTAGAGTCAGCCGATCCGGCGGCGCGCGATATCCGCGCCATATACCGCGCGTTCTTGAAGAAGGCTGAAGCGCGGGGCTTCGCGCGCAAAAAAGACGAAACGCCCGACGAATTGCGCCTGCGCCTGGATGAAAAAGCGCCGCTGGTAGAGCCGCAGTTGGAAGCGATTACCGGAGCATATATGCTGGTGCGCTATGGTGAAAGCCTGCCAGATGCTGCGGATGTGACCTACATGCAGGGAAAATGGCGCGAACTTGATCAGAAGTGGGTGTGACTGATTTCTCCTGCCACAACCTGGTAACGATGCGCCTTTGCCAGTATTTCCTCTGAAAAACCGCTATAGTCGGTAGCAGTAATCAGCGTCTGCTCGTGTTGTAGCGCCTGGTTCAGCAGGAACTCGCGCCGCGCCGCGTCCAGTTCGCTGAACACGTCATCGAGCAGCAAGATAGGTTCCTCGCCAGTGGCAGCCTGCATGAATGCCAGTTCCCCAAATTTGGCGGAGAGCGCCGCTGTACGCTGCTGGCCGCGTGAGCCATAGGTGAGCATATCGACATCATTTACCATGAACTCCAGGTCGTCGCGATGCGGTCCCAGCAGGCAGACTCCCTGCTGGATTTCTCTACGCCGCGCTTCGCTCAACTGCTTTCGATAGTGTTCAATCGCCTCGATGGTGTTCCAGATGGCATCCATCGCGAATGATGGACGATACACGATGCGCAGGCTTTCTCGCCCGCCGCTGATGCTCGCTTGCAGTTGATCGACATGCTGGTTCAGCGCGTCAACCATACGCCGGCGTTCGTAGATAATCAGGTTGGCCCACTCGGTCAATTTCTCGTCGAGGTAGTCCAGCATGCGCGGATCTTCTTGATTTTCGCGAATGCGTTTGAGCAGGGCTGAACGCTGCGTTATCACCTTGCGGTACTTCGTCAGCGCCGCGCAGTAATGGGGCCGTATCTGGCAAAGAGCGCGATCAAGG
>DATLSI010000066.1:0-10934 GCA_035534255.1 Ktedonobacteraceae bacterium
CTGGATAAGCAGAAAAAGCATACCATTGAAGTAGTTGTTGACCGTCTGGTAATCCGCGCAGAGCATAAGGTTGCCTCGTCCGAGGAAATACCATCACCGCTCAAGAAAGTGGCCGAACGTCCCGCGCTGTATGACGTCAATGCATCTCGTGATGGCGCGGATATGCTCGTGGATGCGCCTGCTGACCCTGCGCACTCGCACGAGCCTGACACATCGTTTCGGCAGCGCGTGACGGATTCGCTGGAGACGACCTTGAAGCTGGGCAATGGCGTGGTGCTGGTCTCCATTATTGGCGGTGAGGAGATTCTGTTCTCGGAAAAGCTGTCCTGTGTCTACGATGGCTTTAGCCTGCCGGAGATCGCGCCGCGTACTTTTAGCTTCAACAGCCCGCATGGCGCGTGTCCTACCTGTACCGGGTTGGGGACGCAGCAGGAGATAGACGCGGAACTGATTGTGACGCACCCCGAACTGAGCCTGCTCGAAGGAGCGATTGCGCCGTGGAGCAAGGTGGTCAATGGAAGCCAGTGGCATGCTGCTATCCTCGAAGCGCTGGCGAAGAAGTATGACTTCAGCCTTGAAACGCCCTGGCGCGAACTGAGCGAGGAACATCAGAAAAAAGTGCTGTATGGCACAACTGAGCCGCTGTCGATACGCTACAGGCCGCAGCATGGTGGGACGCGCACCTATACCATCACGTTCGAGGGTGTGATTCCGAACCTGGATCGCCGCTACAAGCAGACGGAGAGCGAGGGCGTGCGCGAGGAGATCGAGCAGTATATGTCGGCGCGCATCTGCCCCGCTTGTCGCGGCGCGCGCCTGAAGCCAGAGGCGCTGGCGGTCACTGTAGGTGGCCATAATATCGTGCAGGTTACGCGGCTTTCGATTGTCAACGCGCAGCGCTTCTTCCAGGAATTGGAAGCCGAAGGGGTTGTACACGCTGAACCTGTTGCCGCGAGTTCGGTGAACAGCAATGGCAAGCGTAAAAAGAAGAATGGCGGCGCGCCTGAAGTTTCGTTGCTGGGCGATCCACTGACTCCCATTGACCCGAGCGGCCCGATGGTCGATGTGACGCTGAGCGGGCGCGAGCGACTCATCGCGCGGCAGGTGCTGAAAGAGATACGGGCGCGCCTGCAATTTCTGGTGGACGTGGGATTGGATTACCTGACGCTGGACCGCGCGGCTATGAGCCTTTCGGGTGGCGAAGCGCAGCGCATCCGCCTGGCGACGCAGATTGGCTCCGGCCTGATGGGCGTGCTGTACATCCTGGACGAGCCGAGTATTGGACTGCACCAGCGCGACAATGCGCGCCTGATTAAGACACTGGTGCGCCTGCGCGACCTGGGCAATACCTTGCTGGTGGTCGAGCATGACGAAGATACCATGCGCGCCGCCGATTACATCATCGACATCGGGCCGGGTGCGGGCGAACATGGCGGGAAAGTGGTCGGGGAAGGCACGTACAAAGACATTATCGCCAGCCCCGAATCTATCACGGGCGATTATCTCTCGCGGCGTAAGAGCATTCCACTGCCGGAGAAGCGGCGCGAGGGCAACGGCAAATTGCTGGTAATCAAGGGGGCGCGCGAGAATAACCTGAAAAACATCGACGTGGAGATACCGTTGGGCAAGTTCGTGGTGGTCACGGGCGTTTCAGGCTCCGGCAAGAGCACGCTGATTACTGATATTCTTTATCGCCGGCTGGCTCACGTGCTGTACCGGGCGCATGATAAGCCGGGAGCGCATGATACCATCGAGGGTGTCGAACACCTGGATAAGATCATTGATATCGATCAGTCGCCTATCGGGCGCACGCCGCGCTCGAATCCTGCCACCTATACCAACGCATTTACGGGCGTGCGCGATCTCTTCGCGCAGGTGCCAGAGTCGCGTATTCGCGGCTATCAACCGGGGCGTTTCTCGTTTAACGTCAAGGGCGGGCGCTGCGAGGCGTGCAAGGGCGAGGGCATCGTTAAGATTGAGATGAACTTCCTGCCCGACGTGTACGTGCCGTGCGAGGTGTGCAAAAGCAAACGCTACAATCGCGAGGCGCTGGAGATTCATTACAAGGGCAAGAGCATTGCCGACGTGCTCGATATGACGGTGGAAGAAGCGACTGAGTTTTTCGCCAACGTTCCCTCCATCTACAATAAGATGAAGACGTTGAACGAGGTGGGCCTGGGCTATATGCGCCTGGGGCAGCCCGCCACGACGCTGTCGGGCGGCGAGGCGCAGCGCGTCAAGCTGGCGACCGAGCTGTCAAAACGAGCAACGGGACGCACCATGTATATCCTGGATGAGCCAACGACCGGCCTGCACTTCGCGGACGTGGATCGGCTCTTACAGGTGTTGCAGCGACTGGTGGACGCGGGCAACTCGATTGTGGTGATCGAGCATAACCTGGAAGTGATCAAAAGCGCGGACTGGCTGATCGACCTGGGACCAGAGGGTGGAGATGCCGGTGGCCGCGTACTCGCCATTGGCACACCCGAAGACGTGGCTGAAAACGAACAGTCCTTCACCGGCTATTACTTGAAGCGCATGTACCTGGAAGATGCCGCGCTGGCAAGCGCGCGCCACTCCGATAAGATGGCGATGGGCTAGTGCTGACTTTGTGGGCAAAAGAACCAGGGCGGGGACAAGCCCGTACCCTGCTACGAATGGGAGCGACCCGTACATGGTACGGGCGTGAACTGGGAGTGGCGCGTTGGTATCTCCCAATTGGAACATTTATCAGTACGTATAATGGGACTGTGTACCTGATAGTGGACTGGTGATAGTAGCTTGAGTTTCGTTGCACTCCTTAGCGGGGTTTGATCTATGATCACCTGTGATTGCATCAGTGACGATGTTTTGATCATCGTTGGGCGCGGGTTCCGGGCTGTCCGGTTTGATTGGCACACCGCGCTGGCGCAGGCGATAATCTACCCACAGGATCAGGCAGACCATGGTAAGCCCCACAAGTACAAAGCCCGCGAATTTATACACCCGATTCAGGCGCAATGCCAGCACTCCAAACATGACGGTGAGCATATAGAAGAGTAAGCATATCTGTTTGACGCTTAGGCCGGTGGATAAGAGGCGGTAGTGCAGGTGGGTCATGTCGAAATGGACGGCTGATTGTCCCCGGCGCTTGCGGTTAATCGCCACTACCGCCAGGTCAAGAATGGGGAGTCCAAGCACCATGAGCGAGAGGGCCAGTTTCGCGCCTCCCATGATTGAGAGCACAGCCAGCACTAATCCCAGGAACATCGCGCCGCTGTCGCCCATAAAGATTTTGGCCGGATTCCAGTTCAACGGCAGGAAGCCGAAGACGGCTCCGGTAAAAATTGCTGAAAGGATGGCGATACTCTGCTGACCGAGGATGAAGCTGATGATGGTAATGAAGAGGGCGGTGATACCCACGACGCCGGTTGCCAGTCCATCCAGCCCGTCAATCAGGTTGACGGTGTTCATCATGCCGACTACCCAGAACCAGGTCAGCAGCGCCGCCGGGATGGCGAGGACACTAAAATCAGCATGTTGCATAAAGAGAAAGATGTTTGATTCGTGAAGAAAGGGCAGCGGTAAGTGATAGAAGGGGTTGCTGAAGGTGTAAAGCAGCACTCCGCGAAATGTTGGTATCCAGGGACCCATCACGATGATGGCGGCGATAGTCTGGGCGATCAGTTTGGTGCGCGGTTTAAGCCCGATGACATCGTCAAAGATATGCACGATGACGATGAAAGTAGAGGCCACCAGCAGTAACCAGAAGATGGATATCTCGGTGGGGTTGGAGTTTGCGCCGGGCGCGTAAAAAAGTATGGCAACAATCACAAAGGCCAGGAACATGGCGACCCCGCCAAGGCGCGGCACGGCCTTCGTATGCACGCGCCGCTCAGCCGGGCGATCCAGCCAGCCAACTTTGTAGCAGAACGCCTTGACTGCGAAGGTGAGAACAAGTGCAAGCACGAAGGCAGTTGCGCCACCTACCAGCAGGGTGACGATGTCGTTATGAAATAGGCTGGTAGGAATAAGCAACAAGAGTCTTAAGTGAATAATACTTGCCTCTGACATGCAACATCTCCTTACTCTGGAGAACAGGCTACTCTGCTCTGATACCTGGACGTACACGGTTCACGCTCAAATATATACACGCGCGAGTGTATCACCATGACTTAACGAATTGCACAGTTACTCTGTTACAGAGAACGTATGCGCAATCCGCTTTGAGGTATGCATTTTCTAATCGCCTGGCATAATTACTCCCCCGTTTGCCAGTCAGCAGGTGCAGTCGTATTCTTTAACGATTCACGAATTGACCTGTAACACGGCACGTATAGAGTACATTATACTCATGTCCGATAGCCTTCATATTTGTCTACCCATTCCAGTTGATCTGCAACACCCTGTCCCACCCAGCGTAATCCCTGTAAAATTTGAGCTTTGCCTGGGGCCAGAGTGTATGAAGCAAGCGTTGCAGGCTTTCACGCTGGCGATAGCCGATTTCTAGCAGCACAACGGCCTCTGCTTTCAGCGTAGAAGATCGCGCAAGTTCAGTAAAGAGGCGTTCTATGAGGTCTAGCCCGTCGGGACCGCTGAATAGCGCGAGATGCGGCTCGTAGTCGTACACATCGCTGAATAGTAATGGCGTTTCGTCTGTGCCTACATAAGGCAGGTTGGCTGTAAGCACATCGACCGGTTCGGGTAGCGGCGCGATCAGATCGCCCTGTAGCAGGCGCACGCGCTGTTCGACGTGGTGTCGCTGGCAATTGATGGCTGCTACGGCCAGCGCGTCGTCGGAGATATCTGTGGCGTACAGGTATGGCAGGCGCGGCTCGTTGACGGCCAGCGCGATGGGGACAGCGCCGCTGCCGGTGCCAATATCGGCGACGATAGGTGTATTGCCCGACTCGATTTTGTCGCGACAGATTCTCAAGGCAATTTCGACGAGCAATTCTGTCTCGGGGCGTGGGATCAACACGCGCCTGTCAACTAGAAGGTCGAGGCCGTAAAATTCTTTGTGACCGACGAGGTAGGCGATAGGCTCATCCCGCGCGCGTCGCTCGATCAACGCGAGATATTGCTGTTCCTGCGCGGGCGTAAGTTCGCGTTCGGGATAGGCATAGAGTATACTGCGTTCGACCTGCAAGACGTGACTGAGTAATAGTTGCGCGTCGAGCGAATCAGAACCGGGTCGCAGGTCAGGAGACGAGATGTGGCGCGGCGGGCCAGGGCGACCGCGAGGGTCGCCCGTACCCTGTACGGGCATCGTGGGGCGATGCGTTGTATGGTAGGGGCGACCCTCGCGGTCGCCCTGGTCGGCGTGGTCGCTCTCCTGGTTCTCCGGTTGCGCGGATGCCTGGTTTGATTGTGTGAGGCGTTGGATGCCCTCTGTGAGGGCTTGCTGGATGGTGGTCATGTCTTAGAGCGGTTGCCGGCCCGCGAAGCCGGTATCAAGGTAGTGCCAGTAGTTGATGCGTTCTTCGCCCAGAAGCCAGCAAAGATAGATTTCCCGCCCATCGCGCAGGCTGAGAAAGTCGATGAGGCCGGTGTCCGGGTCTTTCAGTTCGCAGCCAAAATGTTTCAGTTCGCGAGCGAGTGTTTGTAGCGATTCGATATGCGCGGCCAGGGCTTTTTGCAGGCGGTCGACGCGGTCATGCAGGTGATGTCCATTGTTCACGGATTGCAAGCGCAGCTCGCCTAGCTCCTGCTCGTTTTGTAGCAAAGCGGTACGATGCTCTTGAATTTTGAGCAGCACGACGGTGATCTGAGGCAGCAATGCTTCGGCCTCTTCGCGTGTGAAGTAGTGTGGCATGCATTTCCTCGCTTTCTGCATCCGGCAGTCAGTCTTGTGTAGACCATTGCGTTGTGCGAATCATAACATGTCGCACCTGGTTTGCATAGTCTCTGTGGAGGCGACTTCCGGCGAAGGTTCTCAATCTCCAACCAGCATAATAAGCAGAAGGTCGCACCATTGTTCTCATGAGAGCAATGGTGCGACCTTGAAAATCCTTTACGCTTTACGGTGTAGGCGAAACAGTGGGTGTAGGTGTGCCTACGCCGGGTGACGCCGTTGGTGTGGGTGTAGTTCCCAGGTTGATGCTGGTATCGTCGAAGGATTGCAATGCGATGGTCGGGCTGGTCGAGTTACTGATGCTCAGGTAGGTGATGGTGACGGTGTCTCCGGCCTGCACGAGCGGCAACTTGGGCGACAGGGTCAGGTTGGCGGTGAAGATGGATTGCTGACCAGCGACCTGAATGTAGTAGATGGTGTTCGTGCCCTGCTGCACCGACGAGATGCGCAAGACCTTTGCTGTCACGGTTTTCATTGTGCCGCCGGTGGGCGATGTAGCGCCGCAGGAGTTCTGAATACCCTGCTGGGCCAGCCATACCTTGTAGTCATTGAGGGCCGCCGGGAGGGTCGATTCAAACTGTACGTTACCGCCATTTAGTGCGCGGGCGTCGATGATGCCCACGTCCTGGAAGATACCATTGCTGCTATAGATGGCTACCCAGGTCGGAACGCTGCAGATCTGGTAGAGCTGGAAGCTGTCCACGTTGTAGTGCAGGATGTTGGCGCGCGTCGAAGCGAAGGTGTTTTGCACATTAGAGCCGATGCCCAGGCCCGCCGCGCCGGTGTAAAAGGTGGCCTGGTTTTTATGCGTATCGAAAAGGAAGACGCCCGTGCTGGAGTTGTCGCTACCTGTGTTTGAGGTCATGGGTACGAGCCATACGGGCTGATCGGCGTTGTTATAGACCAGTTGTGGGTCACTGGCGGGCTGCTGCTGGCCCGCGCCTGATGGGTTGAACCAGGGAGCGGCGTGATACTGGCCCCACCACGAGAGATACTGATTGACGGTCGCAGACGGCATGACGCGATCGACCCAGGTGGGTACATTCTGTGGGTCATACGGTGTGATGATGCCGGTGTGCGCGTCTACAATCAGCACCTTGCTGAGTACATCGCCGGTGTAGCCACGCGTGGGCTGCATGAGCGATATGGTCCAGTAGGGATGGAAGCTGTCGTCAAGTTCCAGCGTTGGATCAACCAGCCTGCCATATGTATAACCACTCAGGTAGACGTGACGCAGCAAGTCCTGGTTGAAGATAGCTCCTGGCAGGTAGGCGAGGGAGTCGCTGGAACTGACGCGCAACTGCGGCGAGGCCTGCGGGTTTTCGGCATCGACGATGATGAAACCGGGTGTCGAAGAATTGGCGAGATTGATGAAGATGTTGTTGTATGACAGTGGCGCAACATAGTAAAGGTGATGATTGATCGATTGCAGGGTATAGCTATTAGGGTCGATGTTATAGGAAGAGCCGAGGTTTTGGCCATTCGAGCCTAATACCTGCTGCCCCTTGAAGTTGGCAACGGCGGAACTAACCAGCACGATATGGTTGGGGTCAGTTTGCACCAGAGGTGTGGATGAATTGTTGATTGTGATGTGAGGAATGGCGGCCAGCGCCTTGGCGTTGCTGTCGAACCAGGTAGTGAAGACGACGATGAGACCAGCTACGACAATGGCGATGCCAGCGACGATGACCAGGCCAAATATGCCCGCCGCGATTGCGCCGCGCGAGACGCTGGTCGGAAGTTGCGTTGGAGACTTGCGGGTAGTAGATCTGCCCTGACTGGCGGCTGAGAGGTCTTCGAGCGTACCAAGAGCGGGGCGCGCGTAGGCAAACAGGTTGCCGATGCTGCTGAGGGCCAGGGGCCAGAGCACCCACTGCCAACCGCCGAAAGGACCCGTCAAAGCGGGGCCGGAGAAGTAGGCGGTGGCGAGGCAGAACAGGAAGTTGAAAATGAAGTAGCCAATGAACCAGCGTAGAAATTTTTGTGCTACGAAAGGTTCGCGTCGTCCAAAGACCAGTCGTCCGATAGTGAGTATTGCCATGACGATAATTGCGCCAATGAGCGCGAGTAACAAAACAATCATGACTGTTTCTCCTCAATTTTATATGCTATCATCTCGTGTAAGATGCCGAAATGCCGGAATATCCTCCCCTATTGTAGTGTTGTTAGACGTAATAAGCAACATTTATCAAAATCCCGTTTTTGCCGTCGCGCGGTAGAGGGAATACAAGGAGTAATAGCACTCATGCAATTGTTTGGGAAAAAATCAAGAAGACAGATAGAAAAACTACCGGATGGAGAGGATCGACTTCCGCCCGGACAATATTTGACCGCAAAATGGCCTATATTGAGCTACGAGCGCGTGCCGAATAAATTGCCCGCCGACTGGAAACTGAAGATCAAAGGATTGGTCGAGAACCCCTTTGAACTAACGTGGGACGAGTTGCTGGCCCTACCGCGCACAACCATCACTACCGATATTCATTGTGTGACGACGTGGAGCCGCTACGACAATACGTGGGAAGGCGTGCATATGCGCGAGATTTTGCAGCGCGCCAAACCCCAGGCGGACGCGAAGTTTGCGATGGTGCATTCGTGGACTGGCTATACCACCAATCTTCCTCTGGCCGACCTGGACGACGATGATGTGATTATCGCCATCAAACACGATGGACAAGACCTGGAAGCCGATCATGGCGGCCCGGTGCGCCTGGTGGTTCCTAAACTGTACTTCTACAAAAGCGCCAAATGGCTGGACGGCTTCGAGTTTATGGAGCGCGACCGACCCGGTTTCTGGGAGCAGCGCGGCTATCACAACCATGCTGATCCGTGGCAAGAGGAGCGCTACTGGTAGCAGATCGGGGAGGGATACAGAGGATGTTCGACACCAGCAAAATAGGCTACAGTTTCCCTTCGTTTCCAGTTGCTATCGAGCCGGTGAAGCTGCGCGAACTGGCGCTTGCTATCGGCGATGCCAATCCCGTATATCAAGACCGGCAAGCGGCTCAGGCAGCAGGATACGAGAATATCCCTCTGCCTCCTACAATAGCCACAATTTTCCTCTTCTGGGAAAACAAGCACTTTGTCGAACAACTCGCTGAGCTAGGCATCGATGTGGCGCGCCTGCTGCACCGCGAAGAATCGTATGAATACCTGGCACCTCTGCACCCTGGCGAAACGCTGACAGGAGTGATGACCGTTCTTGAGGGCTCAACGCGCAAAGGCAAAAACAATAGCTTCGTCGATCTCGTGACGCTCCAGTTATGCTATACGAATCGCGAGGGGCAGATGACGCTGGTTGCGACGACGCGGTTGGTTAGCCGAGAGTGAGGAACTTTCCTACTCCGTTAGGAAATTATTTTAGAATGCTATTATAGTTGGGCAGTTATATAATTGATGTTTAGACTAAAACGATCTGGCCGACCCTTGACGCTTCTGGCGACAAAGCTCGGAATGGATGAACTATGACAACGATTTCGACCCAATCAGGCCCGTTTCCGCTGCTTTTTGGGCGTCGGTTTGGGTTTTTTGACCACTGGATAGCGTGGCGCTGGCCGAATCGTGGCCCCTTTTGGTCGCCCTGGCGATTTTCCGCGTGGTTGGGGCACTTTGGCAGGTGTTCCCAACTTGCTGAGAATTCGCGGCATCGCTCGCCGCACCTGTTGGGGCGTGACGGCCCGCCGCTGATTCTCCCAGGGTCGGTAGCAGACCTCTCCACTAGCTTGCGCCAACACGACTTCATCGTGAACCGCCGCGATCAGGTCCGTCCAGCGCTCGAATTGCTCGGGCGTCCGCAACCGGGGGGTGGCCCACAGCAACGCTTGCTTGTCGAAACGGTAGCCGTGCTCTTGCGAGTAGCGCCGGTGATAGCCTGGCCGTACCTCCACCAACGGGATCGGTGCGGTTCCTTGCCAGAGAAACCAACTGACCTTCGGGTCGCGCTTGCGCTCGGTCGCGCCATGCCGGATGACGCGCATCACGCTCACCTCGATGTCGCGCCCTTCGCGGAAATGCAGCCCGCGCCAGCAGGCGACCTCAACCGGTTGCCCCTGCTCATCGCTGCCTTGCCACTCCTCATCTGGAGGGCCATGCGTGCTGGCATCATTGCATTTGAAGCGCGCGCCATGCTTGCGCGGTGCTCCGCGCTTCCCGGTGCGTGGGGGAGCTGCACGATACAACACGCGATTGGCTTTGAGTCGCAACAGTTTGTCGCAGGCCAACGCTGCGATCAGGCGCAGAAAGACCAGGCTGCCATAGAAGCGATCCGCCACCAGGGTCACGCGCCAGGGCAACAGGGGCAGGATGGCGGCCAGTTGCTGCGCAGCCACCTGGGCTGCCGTCTGGGAACTTTCGATGCGCTGGCTATCCAGGATGTAGGTTCCACTGCCTGGCTGCTCCGGCAAGATCACCAGCGTCGAGAACTGCCAGCCCAACGTCATCGGTTTGCTGCTCTGTGGCAGGTTCGGCACGTAGATGGGGGTACGATCCCGCGACGTGTCTGCTTCTGGCCGGGCGATACTGCTGGCATCGACTCCCATCCATACGCGCCCTCCCTCCGCAGGCCACGGCGCGTAGCTCGCCAACAGCTTTCGCAGTTTGCTCCGCTCAATGCGCCCATCTTCCAGGGCTTCGTACAGGCTGGGCCACTGGCGTTGGAACAAGGGCGACAGCGACAATTCGATCAGCGACCGCGCCGTCGTTTCGGTCAACAGCGCATCAGTGAGGTCGAACAGTGCATCGCCTGCGCGCTCAAAACAGCCATACAACCCGTGACGAAATTCATTCAATGTGTTATGGTTCAACCAAGTAATGCTCCTTTTGGGATTGATACCCGGAACATTACTCTTTTAGGCAATCCTCCGCAAGGAGGTTGCCTTTAGTCTAAACATCAATAAAGATAGCATATCATAATGTATTCTCTAAAGAAGAGATACGGGCTTTTGCCGGTAAGAGGCTGTACAATGGTTTGTGTAAAATGAAAGAATCTTAATATCTGAGAATGATTTATTACGGAGAAAGACTTGACTGTTTCAATACATTTCTTTCCAGAAGCGCCGCGGGGTCGCTACGCCCCCAGTCCAACGGGAGATTTGCACCTGGG
>DATLSI010000067.1:0-67984 GCA_035534255.1 Ktedonobacteraceae bacterium
CTCAAGTGATGCCCATTGATTCGTCATGATGTGCATCGGAGTGGTATCACAGACGTAACAGAACTTGAGGATCAGTTCGAGCGAGGGGGTGACTGTGCCCCCTACCCATTGATACAGGGAACTCCGGTTGATCCCGGTTAATCGTGCTAATTGAGCATAGCCTTTTTGTCGCTCCATAGCTCTTGCCAGACTCGTAAAGAACGTTTTCCAAGAAAACATCCCAGAAGACAAACTCATGGTTTGTAGTTCTTTCAGCACAGAAACGACCCATCTCTGCCAGTTCATCAGTTCATCGTCTAATGGCTGTTCTAAAGAAATATGTCCTCCCGTGCCCAGCCACGCAGCACATTTGGTACACTCGCCTGACTGCGCTTTGTGAGAGACAACTACTGCCTGTTTCCCTTGACAGAAAGGGCATCGCTCGACTAATCGCTTTTTGTGGGTTGGGCAGATCGTAACAACTTGAAGCATCCAGAGCAGCGGCTGGTAAAGAGGAAGCTCTTGCTGCTTCCATTCTGCATAGCAGGCGGGACACCAGGCGGGAAAAGAACGAAGATTTCTTGCCATTGGGAGATCTCCAATCCACCAGGGAGCTGTCAGGAAATGGAGATCCGTGCGCGAAGTTAGCTGTTCTAGAAGAGTTGACCAGGTATCGGCAAGATTGCCTGATCCATTGATGCCCATAGCGTTTGCTGCACAAAAGACACCCATCAGTTGGGGAGATGGATATCGCCACCATTCAGCATCGACAAGAAGAGGGCCAATTTCTTGCGCTGCGAGTGTTCGGGGAGAGACACCATGTTGCCATCCCAGGCGATTAATGTAGCTGGTCAGGCATTCGCTCCAGACCGTTCTCCCGTGCATCGGCTCAAGCCCATAAAGCCTGCTCCGAGGAGGAATGTCGAGTTCCTGGAGGTTCGTCGGCCATCCCATACACCTCGAAGCTCTTTTCATGATCCGAACTGCAATTCCTGTGCGCTCCGCTGGCTTCATCCTGCGACCCGCTCCTCTCCTTCTGGCGGAAGCGCGGGATCTGTGCCAGTGGAATCACGCCCCGGCGCACGCTTTCCTGGTTTCTGGTTTCGAGGAGATTGAGGCTGATCCGGTTCGTCTTGTCCCGAGACAGCCTTTGGAGAAGGGCGAGGAAGCGGCTTTCGCAGCAACGCAAGGAGTTGTGCATCAGCGTCTTCGGCTTCGACAAATTCCGCCTCGCTTTCCAGGGCATTGCGCAGTGCGAGCTTCACACGCACATCAGATGCAGCGGTTTGGCGCAAATGGTCGAGGGTGACAGTGTGTGCGCCTTCTTTGAGGGCGCGATTGAGAGCGCGGTTGAGATGGAGCTTGAGTAGGCCAATGCAGCCGATGCTACGCGCATACAGAAACTCCCAGTGCTTCTCGGCCAGGAGCGGCTCTTCTTCGACTGGTAATTGCCGCTGCAAAGCCCACAGGATACTTTTGAACACCAGGCAGTCTTGTTCCTTTGTCATATCGTAACGCGGGAAGTGGACATCGATGCTCCGTAAGGCCAGTTGCGGGTTGACCTTGCGAAAGGGCCGCATTTCATACGTCCCGACCAAAATATGGCTTACCCCTGTGGCATTCTCAAAATTTTTGAGATGATTTAACTGGATTTGGAGGCGGCTCCCACGGGTGGCTTCTGCCAGATGATGCGCTTCGTCCACAATGATGGCCAGGGGTTTGCGTTCCAGATAGGCAGCCTCGGTTGCTTCCTGCATCTGCCGCGCACGGATAGGATGGGTTGGGCTGTCTACAAAGGGATTGCCGAGCTGGCGAAGCACCGGTCGGTAGAAATCGATCCAATCAAACCGGCCCGATCCTGCCTCTGGAGCCGTAATACTGGCAAAGGGGATGAAATGCGGGTCAGCTCGCATGCGGGCGGCGGCGTAGGCCAACAAGCGTTCTTCTAGCAAATGGATGAGTGTGGTTTTCCCAACACGAGCCGGACCAATCACGAGCACCATCGTACCCGGTCGGCGGGTCAGCACCTCTTCCCCCGGCGCACAAATGGCGTCGAGAATGGCGTCGAGGGCCTCCAGGAGTCGTGGATGCTCAATGAGACAACGCTGCTCAAAATACTCCTGGCGTACCTCTGGCGGCTGCACCAGCAAGGCTCGGTCAAAGAACTCTGGTTCCTCCGCCTTGTGTTCTTCCTCATTTGGGGTAGCTTCCGGCTGTTCTTCGTTCATGTACGAATCCTCTTGAACACGAGGAGCTTATCTGGCTTTTTTTCTAGTGGAGCTGGCGAGATTGCCGGACGGGCAGGCTCATCCGCAGGTAGTGATGCATCAGAGGAAGCCGCCGTCCGCTTTCCTCCTTCAAGGACTTTCAAGGCCGATCTGGTTTCTCGGTCGGTGCGCTGCTGGCGCAAGATGACCTCTTTCGCCGCGTTCTCGCGCCGGAAGTCGGCAAGTTGTTTCTGGGTGATTTCGACCTGCTCCCGGCCATATTGGAGGCGGTGATTTTGACGCAGTTCGGAGGCCAGGAGTTGGAGTTCCCGCTCGGAGCAGCCCGCAAATTCGTCGTAAGGCGTAAAGCACTGTCGCCATATTCCATCAATGTAGACAAAGCCCACGCTCACGTCGAAAGGGTCGAATCGCACCTGGACCTGGGTATTCTCGATGGTCGCGTCGCGCATGGCCTCGCACCAGTAGTCCAGATGATTCATCCGTACCCCCACGCCGGGAACGACCTTCGCCGTGCCTTTTCGCGTCGTCGGCAGCGTTGCCATGCGGAACGCTTCATCGTAGGAAATCTCCCGATGCGAGCGCTGCCCGTCACGCTCCATGGAAAGGTCATATGCCCGGCGTGGCGTCATGCCCAGTGCCGGATGACGAATGGTTTCGTACTCCTCATCCGCCCATTGTTGGACTCGTTCAGCCAAAGCAGGAAGCGTCCACACAGCGAGCCTCTGCGGATCAGTCGCGCGCGTATTGAGTCGCGGTTGTTGCGTTGCTTGTGTGTTGCCCAGCAGATGGTACAGAAACTCACTTTGCAGGGAACCAAACAGCCTTTCTTGGGGCGCCCCAAAGCGCGGTTCAGCAGCCGGACGTTGATGCTTGCGCACCCGGTAGAGGGCAAGCAGTTGCTCAAAGTACACACTGGCAAACTCCGATCCTCCATCAACGGTGATCGCTGTTGGCAAGCGTCCATATCGCTGGACGCAGAGGCGGAGTGCCATCATACAGGAGCGGTAAGAAGGTGGGTCAAAGGTCAAGTAGGAGGAAGCAATGCGTCTGGGGTGCGAAAGAATGAGCAGCGTCAACCAGCACTTGCCCAATGGTTCGCCGGTACGCGAGTCGCAAAGCACGAGATTTAACTCGGTATGGTCCAGGTGCCCCATGGCCCAACAGTAGCTCCCATGCCGACTGATGGTTCGCTCCTGTTCACGAACGAAGTCTTTGAATGGGTACGCAGCACGCGTACCTTCACGGATGACTGTCTGATCATATGCCCCAAGATGTCGTTTCGCTTCTAAGTAAAATGTTTTTTGACTGACGGCATTCAGATGGTGCTCTTCAGAACATTTCAAGTACTCGCCGTAGGCCCCTCGCTTAGGTTTGCGCGTGGTCGTATCGTAGTGGGTTTCCAGAACCTGGTGGATGAGTGCGATCGCCTCTGCCTTAATTTGTCTGAGTCCGCCGCAATTGTGGTAATGGGGAAGCAAACCGAGAAAACCACTGCCGTAGTGCGCTTCTCCGATCCGATACAATTGCTGCCAGTACTGTCTGGTGCGATCTGGGACAGCCGCTCGCCGGGCGGCTGTTTGTGCTTGTTCGTCGTCCTGGTAGTCTCCCGGGTGAATGACGCGATTACGGAACAGGGCCGTGGCAAGATCGGCCTCACTGGCTTGTTCGAGCAAAGCCCGGCCTTCTGCCGTAAAGTTCTCAGGCGTAACGGGGAAAGGAGAAGTGCCTCCTCCTTTCCCCTCCTGCGGCTTCGGGAGGGGAAAAGTACGTGCGGCCTGCCGAGTAAGAAACACCGGAGTGTGCCAGGGTTCGCTAAGCCGGTATGTCGCGGCATCAACGTACAAATCGTGCCTGGCGATGGCAATGTTGATCAGATCGGCAGGAACCCTCGTCTGGGCGCGGAGGTCTGAAAGCAAGATACCTGGACGGTCTTTCACGACCTGTGCGAGCACCATGAGAGCGACCTCTGGAACCACCAGGCGTTCGAGGTCCTGGTAGTAATCCTCCAGGAACAGGGCGTTTTCTTGGGCAGCCCAGTTGACCTGATCAGATGCCCACACACGGTAAGTCAGTCCATATTTCGCCGCATGTGTCTCCCCAGGAGGGCAGTGCCAGACGCCTCGTTCATCCAGGCGGTAGCGATTCGGGCGTGTCTCCGCTAGCTTGACCAGTTCCTGGGAGGTCTTGCATTCTACCCATTCCGCGCCGCTCGTGCGAAACAGAAAGTAGTCGGGCGTATGCATGGGTCGTTGCATGCGCCCCCGACGATCTTCGTATTCTAGCGGAATGGATGGGGGCTGATCCCAAACCTCTAACACATCATCGGCATGCTCAGCTTGCAACAAAAAGGCAAATTCGACCTTGGCACTTTCTGCCTTGATGATGCACTGCATCTTTTTGGAAGGGTACCAAACGGGCATATTGCCGCGCCGCGCGCCTGGGGTGCGACTGGGCGGCGAATTTCGGATGTGAATCAAGAGGTCTTGAGTCGCACGTTCATAGCCCAGCCGACGAAAGTACGCTGGGAGTGCGACGCCATCGAGAGGCTTTGCCATGGTCTCTTTCTGCCTCACATACATGGAAAATGACATTCTCGCTGCCAAAAGCGTACCATAGCTGGTTAGCCAATCTCAATCTTTCCATTCGGAGGTAGTACTTCTTGCGCAAAACTCAGGTACCGAAAGCGCAAAACTCAGGTACAATCTTCAAAGAAAGTGGCGAAGTTATGCGCCGGAAGTGGCGAGGTTATGGTAATTCCTACACTCAGTTGTCTCCCTCCGTCAGAGGACCAATGACCGACGACAAGCCCGCGATCACGACAGACAACACAGGGTTGAGCTGCAAAGGAGTTGAAAGCTCCTTCCCCTCGCCCCCTGCGCCCGCTGGTATCATGAGCAGGGGCAGCATGCGCATGCCGTGAGAACAGAGTACCGATCGCTCACGCTCGGAGCACAGCGAGCAGGGCTTGCAGCGGTGTCTCGTAGAGAGGAGCAGCCCGATGCTTCGCGTCCGCATCAGGGTCGTGTGACTCGGCTGGCTTGTCAGGCGGCGGTCCCAGGACTTTTTGCGTTTTTTTGAGGAGCTTGCGTCGGGTGACTTGATCAGCCTGGGTAGAGAACTCGGTGTTCGAGACAAATGCGCGGTAGACCTCGACCAGCTCTTCAAGTTCAGCCAGATAGCGACTGAGGTTTCGGACATCACTGCGCAGGTAATCGAAGCTCTCTCCCACTTCGGAGAGAAGATCTCGGAGGCGCTCTTTCATCAGATCTGCTCCTTTACGAGAGGAATCGGCATCCCAGCCATTCAATGGTGACACTCTCTACCGGGTACCAGCGCCCCCACCCGCGAACCAGCGCCAGGAGCTGCCCCTTTTTCCTCCTGATAGCAACCACACATCCCATTGGACAAGACACCCGTGTTCCGCCGATGAATGCTTGATCCCAGATGGCCGCCTTAATCTGGCGGATATTCGTTGACTGCATGGGTGACTCCTTCCCTTTGCACCTTCTCGCTGTGCGGCATGATGCGAGATACCGTTTCGGATGCGGTGAGCACAAACAACTGGGGATAGGGGGCAGGCGGGCTAAAGAAGGTGTACAGATCCACCAGGAGGTCTGTGGCGAGTTCGAGCGCGCAGGTGACATGGTACACGGTCTGCTTTGCATCGTTGCCCATGATGAGAGGATACGTGGCGAGCGTTTTTGAACAGTAGGTACACCGTTCCTCCAGGTTCACGATCGAAGCTCGGCGGAGCTGGTTATTGTTCACAATGAGCATATGGCATTCTCCTACACCAATCCTTGATAGCTGGCGCGGTCCTCACCGGATTCGCGCTTCTCAAGAAGAGTGTAAGCAATGACCTGGCGGTTGACAAGGCCCTTTGCCAGTTTGGACTGCCCAACTACGTGAAGTATGTTATGAGGTGGTCTCTGCCCTGTAACCAACCGGCACTGTAAAGAAAAAATCCAGTGTATGGAAGAAAGAGGCATGCGCCCAAAAAGCATGAGGCAGCGATGGGGGTAAATCGCTGCTTCAGAAGGGAGGGAACTGAAAAGCTGTAGTGATGCGTTTCGTGGCGGCGATGATCGAAGTTTGTCTGGAATGCGCTCTACAGTCGATAAACCCGGAGCAACGCTGCAACAGGACGCACTGGAGCGTTAGCTGCAACAGCACACGCCCGGAGCGCAACCCTACAGGTCTATCCTGGAGCGACACTCGACAGGACAATTGGCACCCTCACGATCACCGCTCACCACTACAATCAGTATACACGGGCATCCTTTATTCTCCCTTACGCCGCGCTTCAGCATAAATCAGGCAACATATTTGCTTATCAACTGATAAACATCGATGCAAGGCTGCTATACATGGCAGGGTTTACGTGCATAGAGAAGACATTCACCTGATCTTACATAAGACAACTTCTCTAATTTGCGCAGGATAGAGAAAAACCTTGACTTATGCGTCCAGCTTATGGTATTTCTATTACTAGACTGACTGGTCAGTCTAGTAATGACAAAGGTAATTAGTACAGGCATGCCACGACGACAGGACGTAAGCGAAACTCGTAAGAATCAGATACTTGACGCGGCCATGGCGGTATTCGCCAGGTCGGGTTTTCACGAAGCTCGCATGGATGACATTGTGCAGGAGTCGGGTTTGAGCAAGGGGACCCTGTACTGGTATTTCAAAAGTAAAGAGGAAATAATCACAGCCATTTCGCAACGGCTCTTCGCGACCGACATCGAGCAGGTAGAGGGATTATTAAGAGCAGAAGGCACGGTGAGCGAGCGTTTACAACAACTCATTCACGACCGCATCCAGGGCCTGCAAGATATGTCCGGCATGGTGGCTATCTTATTTGAGTTCTACGCAGTCGCCTTACACCAGGATGGTGTGCGCCAGTTCATCAAAGCGTATTTTCAGAATTTCCATGAATTGCTGGTCGCGCTGATCGAGCAAGGCATTGAGCGAAAAGAATTTCGACCCGTCGATGCGCTCGCCGCGGCTACAGCCCTCGATGCCATTTTCGAAGGCTTGATTGTGCGCTGGTTAATCGATCCTGAAGCTGTGCAATGGGCTTCACTGGGGCAAGCCGCCATACGTCTCTTGCTGGATGGATTGAAGCAGGAATAGCAGGTCAGGGCGTCCGCGAAGGTCGTCCTGGCACAAAAAGGAAACATCGATACATGCAGATACAAGATAAGCCGCAAGACCAACCACAGGACCAACATACCTCTCAAGGATCTCTCCACAAGCGTTCGCTTGAGACGCACAAACTTTATCGTATAGGGCTGGCCTACGGTCGCCAGGTTTTTCGATTGCGCTGGTTCATCATCGCCTTCTGGGTGATCGTACTTGGCGCAAGCATCCCATTTACCGCCAAAATTGGCGACGCGCTGAACGGCGGCGGCTACTCCTACAATGCCAGCGAGTCGTCGCGTGTAAATACCATCATCTCCACGAAGCTGCCCCGGCCAGCATCACAATTGCTAGTGATATTTCAATCTGCCCACACCGCCGTCAGTGATCCGGCCTACCAGCAAGAAGTGAGCGTTTTTATGAGTCGCGCGCGCGCCTACCATTATACGACCGGCGTGAGTTCGAGCAGCGCCGGGCTTGACGGGCGCACAACCTACGTCACCGTCAACCTGAGCATCTATCCTGGCGGCGATCAGTTGAGCGTATTTCACAAGCTCGTGCCAGAAGGAAGTGCGGCCAGCCCCGCGCGTGCCTACGTGACCGGCGACCCCGCCGTTGACCACGAGATTACCAGTCTCAGCACGTCAGACGTTGAACACGCCGAATTTACCGCCCTGCCAATCGCGCTGCTCGTCTTGCTCATGATCTTCGGTACGCTGGTCGCTGCCGCCATGCCTTTACTTTTAGCAATGGTGGCCGTGCCGGTATCGCTGGCTATCATCTATGGCATTGGCCTGCACATCTCAATGAGCATCTTTGTGCTGAATGTCGCCACAATTATCGGCCTGGGCATCTCGATTGACTACAGCCTTTTCATGGTGCGCCGTTTCCGCGACGAGTTAGCCGCCGGGCGCAATGTAACAGAGGCCGTCGGCTGGACCATCGCCACCTCTGGCGAAGCCATCATGTTCAGCGGATTGATCGTAATGATCGGTTTCGCCGGTTTACTGCTGATTCGTGTGGGCCTGACCACTTCGCTCGGCATTGGCGGCGCGGTCGTCGTGGCCGTATCCATGCTGGCCGCGCTGACCCTGCTGCCCGCGCTGCTCAGCGTGCTTGGCCCGCGCATCAACGCGCTGCGCATCCCGCTCATCAGCCGCCTGACCGCGCCGCGTGCGCGACCAGAGGTAAGCAATGGGAACGGGCGTAAAGCGCGCCGCAACTTCTGGCAAAGCGTGGCCGAGGCCGTTATGAAACGCCCCGTGCTCTTCATCCTGGCAGTTACCGCCATACTGATCGCCATGGGCTGGCCCATCTTCTCCATCGAACTGGGTACGCCTTCCGTGACCTCGCTGCCCACCAGTTCAGAATCGCGCCAGGGCATCGACATTTTGTACAAGCAATTCCCGGATACCAATACCAATGTCATCTCGATCATCGCGCAAGCCCCGCAGGGTTCCAATATGCTTACCAGCGATAACCTGGCAAAGCTGGACAACCTCTCGCGCTGGCTCGCCCGGCAGCCACATATCACGAACGTTATCAGCCTGACACAGCTACCAGCCACCAACGGCACACCTGCGCCGACTATACAAGAACTCACCACGCTCTATAGCACAGGGGCATACCAGCAGAATCCCGCTATTGCCCAACTTGTGACTTCAACCACTAGCGGCAATATTACGTTGATTACCGCTACAACGGACGCGAAGCTCGATAGCAGCCTGGGTAACGCGCTGATCGACGACCTGCGCGCCGGTGACAAAGCGGCGGGCCAGGGACTGACCGTGCTGGTCGGCGGTCAACAGGCGAACGACCTGGATTTCAACCGCTACCTGTATGGAAACTTCCCATTCAGCATCCTCTTCATCCTGGGCGCAACCTACATTTTGCTGCTCTTGATGTTCCGTTCAGTATTTCTGCCCCTGAAAGCCATCTTGATGAATGTGCTATCGGTGGGCGCGTGTTTAGGCGTGCTGGTATTCGTCTTCCAATGGGGTCACTTCTCCAACATCCTGAACTTCACCCCTAATGGCTACCTGGATAGCATCGCCCCTATCCTGCTGTTCTGCATCCTCTTCGGCCTCTCGATGGACTACGAAGTCTTCCTGCTGAGCCGCATCCAGGAGGAGTGGCTGCGCACGCACAATAACCGCTACGCCGTCGCGCGCGGCCTGGAGAAGACAGGCGGCGTGATTACCAACGCGGCCCTGCTCTTCGTCATCGTGACCGGCGCGTTCACCTTCACCTCCATCCTGGTGACAAAAGAGATCGGCCTGGGCATGTCGCTGGCCGTGCTGGTGGACGCCACCATCATCAGGACGCTGCTCGTCCCCGCCACCATGCGCCTGCTCGGTCGCTGGAACTGGTGGCTGCCCGGAAGGCCGCTGCCACCCAAACAAGAGGCATAATCCCTGTTCTTTGTTCGCAGGAGAAAGAAGAAGTCCCGCCTCTCTTGCCTCTCTTCAATGCTCCTGCTATACTACGGCTGTGTTCAATCAGAACAACAGTTTCTATAACAATGTCCAGAAATGTGGGGAAGTAGAGGTCGCCCTTGGATACGCCCCTCGATATTCAGAACCTCGTTCAACGTGCTTTGCACAGCCAGGTACGTTTGCGCGAGTTTAGCCAGCCCGTTTATATAGAAGATGCGCAAGTTATCGATGATATCATCAACCTGGTAGTACGCACGAGGGACGGCAAGACAGACCAGACGCTGCTTTCTATCCCTGAATTTATCGAAGCGATTACATCAGCAGACATGCCGGGTGCAACGCCAACACCAACTGACCCCCTGGGCTTCTTCCTCTTAATGGAGGCAACTCGCATTCGTCTCGCCTATAGTTTTGACCCATTTTTCGCCGTCTCTATGTCGGGTATTCAGGCGCTTCCCCATCAACTACAGGCTGTCTATGAACGTATGCTTCCACAGGCACGCTTACGTTTCCTGTTGGCGGACGATCCTGGGGCAGGGAAAACCATTATGGCCGGGCTGCTGCTGAAAGAATTGAAACTACGCGGTGTCATCAACTACATATTGATCCTGACTCCGGCCCCTTTGACCGTCCAATGGCAGGATGAGCTATACCATAAATTCGATACGCCGGGGCGCGCAGCGTCGATGAATTGATGGTGCAGGAAAGCCCGCTCTTACAGGCATATCTGCCCGGCACGCGCATTGCCAGCGCCGCCCTGCTCTACAGCTTCGGAGGCAGCAGCGCGGCGTCTTTGAGAACGAACTGCTCAGCGCCTGTCTTGCCCCTGGCCTTGATCGCAATATCTTACAGACCGCCCTGCATGATCTGAATGAGCGCCTGCTTTACCTGCACCGGCGCGAACTACGCTATCGTTTCGAGACGCAGCCCAACCTCAATAAAATGATTATCGACGAAAATCAGCGTCGCACAGAAGATGAGGTTGAACAACGCCTGCGAGCCGAATTCGCTAAGGCTATAGGAAGCGAGCGCGGCGCGGTGGTCTGGCCGCAGGATACCAACGAAGTGCGCGACCGCCTGGCCGAATTCCAGATCGTGTACCTCCCGCCATCATGGCTAGATACCTATCCCGATCAGGATGGTGAGAATGAGAAACAGAAACAGGGTATGCGCCTGTATATCGAGCAATGCGGAAATGGCCCGCGCCGCTATCGCAATGGTCTATCCTTAGCTATTCCTGATAGTCACAAGATCGAAGTAATCCGAAATGCTGTGCGCCTGATCCTGACGCTGGAACTCTTGCAGAGCCAGAGCAAACAACGCCAACTGACGCCCCAACAGGAAGCCGAGCTTACAGAACGCAAGCGCAACGCGGAAAATGAACTCAAGGGTGGTATCTCGCTGCTCTATGCATACGTCTACACTCCACAGAATAGCGAGCAAGTGGGGCAGAACTACACATTTGACAAATTGCAGGTACAGAGCTACAGCCAGGCTCCCCAGGTGCATTCGCGCGTCAAAGAAGCCCTGAGCAATCGCGTGGTCTGGGACAGCGTGCAGCCCAGCAAACTGGCAAAGCTAACACAATTAAACGAGTTGCAGCCGCTCGAAAAGCAATACTACGCTGTTGTTGCTCTGGTGGCTTGCTTCTTTAGCTACTACAATTTCACACACATCTGGGACGAGAAGGTAATACGCCAGGCTATCATAGTTGGTGTTAAAAACCGCACCTTCGCCTATGTTGCTAACGCTCACAAAGACAACCATGAGAACCTGTTACTTGGTAGTCCAGCATCAACCTCAGTTTACTTTGGCAAAGACATTCCCGCGCACGAAATCGATATGGGCGATGGCGCGTTTCTGCTTTCGGCAACCTACGCGCAACAATTGCTCGCGCCACCAGTTCCAGCAAAGGTAGAAACACCTGCGCATACAGATATTCCTGCTTTTGAGTATGATAGTCAGAAAACGCGCTCTGGCTCCCCTTCCGAAGCAAACAGACCCATTGTACATGATGAGCCATCTACTCTACTTTCGTCGTCACAACCGGTAGCACCCGGTCAGGGTGGGCAACATTATCGCCTGCGCCTGCATACAAAGTCGGAGGATGTCTTTGAGGTAATGAAAGCGCTGCAAAACCTGGGTGGTCTCATCGAGTCGATGCAGATTGCCATTGTCGCCACCGCCAGACCCGGCCAGCCCTTCATTCCAAACAAGATACACAACCTGGTAGTCGAGCCTATGACCGAGGAAAGCAACGTACAGGTGTTAGAAGAACAGGTCCAGGAATAACAAAGCGCCCACGCCCGTAGTCATTGTAAGGGCGTGGGTGGAGAGGACGAGTGGCGGGGACCCTTGCGGTCGCCCTCTCATTTACACTGTGTGCTTGTATAGCTATGCTTCGTTAGCCGCCACTATACCCAACCGAGCGCGCGAACGCCTCGAAGAGCTTGCGCTGCTCATCGTTCAAATGCGTGGGCAGCGCCACTGAGACTTCGGCGTAGAGGTCGCCGCGCTTGTCGGGCTGGCCGAGATGCGGCATACCCTGTCCGCGCAGGCGGAAAGACTTACCGTTGGCCGTCTCAGGCGGGATGCGCAGCGCGAGCTTGCGTCTATCCGGCGTTGTGACATGCGCCTCGCCGCCAAGCATGGCGGTGGCAAGCGGCACGTCAACGGTTGTACGCAGCGTGGTTCCTTCGCGGGTGAAGCGTGTATCAGGCACGATATGCACAACCAGGTAGAGGTTTCCGCGCCCGGCTGTTCCCTGCGCGCCCTGACCGGCGATGCGGATACGCGATCCATCGTCCACGCCCGCGGGTATCTTCACCTCAAGGCGACGAGTGCTGCCATCAGCCTCAGTTAATTCCAGCACCCGCGTAACCCCGCTATACGCTTCGGCCAGCGTCACTTCAATAGCTGACTCGAAATCCTGCCCCACGGTCGCTCGCGGGCGCGCGCGGCCAGTCGCTCTCGCGCGCCCGCCCACGTTACCTACGTCAGAGAAGCCCGAGCTACCCGTTCCAGAAAAATCCGAGCCAAAAAACTGCTCAAAGAAGTCAGAGAATGGGGATTGCCCGCCAAACAGATCGTTCAGGTCTTCAGGATTGACAGTTCGGTACTCGTAGCGCGCACCGCCCGGTCCAGACGGGCCACCGGTTGCCGCGCCAGGCATGCTACCGTACTGCTGGTAATAATCGCTCAGTTCGTCGTACTTCTTGCGTTTCTCAGGATCGGAAAGCACCTCGTTGGCCTCGTTGATCTCCTTGAATTTGTCCTCGGCTGATTTATCACCCGCATTGACATCAGGATGGTACTGGCGCGCCAGCTTGCGATAGGCCGAGCGAATTTCTTTCTCGCTGGCGCTCTTGCTCACGCCCAGTATTTTGTAATAATCTTTATAATCAACTGCCATAAATGCCTTCCTTACATATTATATCAAATACATTATCCAGGGCGGGGCTTGCCCCCGCCCTGGCAGCCCTTATACCTCGCGGTACTCTCCCTCAACAGCTCCAGAGTCGTTGTCGGATGTTGCGCCCTGTCCAGCGCCTGCACCCGCAGCGGCCCCGGCCTGGCTGCCGATACGCTGCATGGCGCTTTCGAGGTCGCTCGTCAAGCTGCTCATTCGCGACATATCGTTGCTAGCGATGGCATCGCGCACAGCCTTGATCTTCGCATCCACGTCATCGCGCACGCTGGCTGAGACCTTATCTCCGTGATCGCGCAGGGTACGCTCGGCCTGGTATGCCACGCTGTCAGCGCGGTTGCGCGCTTCGATCTCTTCCTTACGCTGGCGGTCTTCCTGCGCATGCATCTCGGCATCGCGTACCATGCGGTCGATCTCATCTTTCGTGAGGCCGCTGGAAGCCGTGATGGTGATCTTCTGCTCGCGCCCGGTCGCCCGGTCTTTGGCAGAGACATTCAGGATGCCGTTAGCGTCGATGTCGAGAGCCACTTCGATCTGCGGCACACCGCGTGGAGCCGGAGCAATACCCTCAAGCCGGAAATGACCCAGGCTCTTGTTGTCACGCGCCATTTCACGCTCACCCTGCAAGACATGCACCTCAACAGCGGGCTGGTTATCATCAGCCGTGCTAAAGATTTCGCTCTTGCGTGTCGGAATGGTCGTATTGCGCTCGATCAACTTCGTCATCACGCCACCCAGCGTCTCAACACCCAGCGAAAGCGGCGTCACATCCAGCAGCAGCACATCCTTGACATCGCCTTTCAGCACGCCAGCCTGAATAGCCGCGCCGATCGCCACCACCTCGTCAGGGTTGACCCCCTTGTGTGGCTCTTTGTTGAAAATCTTGCGCACCAGTTCGATTACGGCTGGCATGCGAGTCTGACCGCCAACCAGCACAACTTCGTTGATATCGCCGGCTTGCAGCCCCGCGTCCTCAATGGCCTTCATGACGGGACCACGCGTGCGCTCGATCAGGTCAGCTACTAACTGCTCCAATTTTGCCCGCGTCAGGTTCATCACCAGGTGTTTGGGGCCGCTGGCATCAGCCGTAATAAAGGGCAGGTTGAACTCCGTCTGCATCGAAGACGAAAGTTCGATCTTGGCGCGCTCTGCCGCTTCCTTCAAACGCTGCAAAGCCATGCGATCTTGCCGTAGATCGATGCCCTGCTCCCTGCGGAACTCATCGGCCAGCCAGTCAATGATGCGCTGGTCGAAGTCGTCGCCGCCCAGGTGCGTGTCACCATTGGTGGCTTTTACCTCGAAGACACCTTCACCCAGTTGCAGGATCGAGATGTCAAAGGTACCACCGCCAAGGTCGTAGACAGCTATCGTCTCGTCCTTTTTCCTGTCCAGGCCATAGGCCAGTGAAGCGGCGGTCGGCTCGTTGATAATGCGCAGCACATCCAGTCCGGCGATCTTGCCGGCATCTTTGGTCGCCTGGCGCTGCGTATCATTAAAGTAGGCAGGAACGGTAATCACAGCCTGTGTGATGCGCTCGCCCAGTTTGGCTTCCGCGTCGGCCTTCAATTTTTGCAGGATCATAGCGGAAACTTCGGGCGGACTGTAATCGCGCCCTCCCAGATTCACGCGAGCATCACCATTGGCGGCGCGCGTAATTTTGTAAGGCACATTCTTCATCGTGCGCTGCACTTCAGGATCATCAAATTTGCGACCCATCAAGCGCTTGATGGAGTAGATGGTATTTTCGGGGTTTGTGATCGCCTGTCTCCTGGCAACCTGGCCGACCAGGCGCTCGCCACCCTTTGTTACCGCGACAACCGACGGGGTAATACGCGATCCCTCGCTATTTTCAAGCACGGTTGGCTCGCCGACTTCAATCACCGCTACCACGGAGTTGGTTGTTCCCAGGTCGATGCCAATTATTTTGGCCATATCGTAGCCTCCTTCATTGTGTCTACCAGGTTCCGGTGGATGCTCTTCTGCAACAAATCACCAGATGCTCCGTCAACACATTTAACATTTTTTGTTAGTTTAACTAACATGTTCTGATTGTTAAAACACGCTCCTGGAGGGTTATATTCCCACAAATCGAGCAATTTATGCCTCGCCTGCCACAATCACCTGTGCCGGACGAATGATGCGCTCGCCAAGCGCATAGCCGGGGCGTGTAACCTGCACAATGGTTCCCGCCGGCGCTCCGGTTCCAGCCCGCGTCATCAATGCCTCATGCAAGTGCGGATCAAACATTTCGCCGACCTGACCTATCTGCCGCACGCCCATCTGCTCCAGCGTGCTGGCAAGCCGCTTGCCCACCAGGAAAATGCCCTGTACCCAGGGCTGATTCGCGTACTCATCTGGCGCGGACTGTAACGCACGCCCCAGATCGTCAAGTACGGGCAGCAATTGTTCGAGCATAGCAGCTTGTGACGCAACGCGGCCATCCTGTTGCTCCTGAACAGCTCGCCTTTTATAGTTGATGAAATCAGCCTGAGTTCGTCGCAAACTATCCAGGTACTCTTCGCTTTTCAGTTCTTGCGACTCAAGCTTTAGCTCCAACTCGGCAATCTGGCTCGCCTGCTCATCGCGCGCCTGCCGCGCATCCTGGGGGTTTATCTGCTCGAACTCCTGTCCTTTAAATTGCATTCTATCCGTCCTTTTGTGCCATGTATTCACAGCCTGCACCGCTGTGGCCACCACAACCGCTCCAAACACACCTGTTCACTCTAATAGAGTATACGTCACCTGACAATTTTTGTCAAATCAAGTAACAATTGTTTATAGTAGATCGGGGCGGGGACAAGTTTTCCCAGGGCGACCGCAAGGGTCGCCCCTACCATACACGGGACTTACAGGCACATTCGTAATATGGTAGGGGCGACCCCATAGGCGCGGACTTAAGGGCCAGGGCGACCGCAAGGGTCGCCCCAACCCTACCACGAGTGGGCCTGCGAAGCCGTCCAGGGTAGGGGCGACCCTTGCGGTCGCCCTGGCATCCCACTTATGGTACAATATTGACACTTGATGGCGAAGTGTAGACGAGAAGAAATTTCTTTCCTATTGAGAGCGGGCAGCACGCCCGGCAATGTCAGCGAGCGAACAACATGACGATTCCAGACGAAGACGTAACTGTCGCCACCAGGAAAGTAACGGAACAGAGCGGGCGCTGGTACAAACCAGGACGTTGTTCAATCTGTACGCGTTTGATCTGGTTTTACCCCATAGCCCTCATAGAGCCAGTTGGAGCGCCAGAACCACGCCAGGAATGGATGCTCTGTAAACATTGCTACGCGGCGCTGCTCGTGGAAATGCGCCGCTCTCGCTTTCATTCGCCAATGCGCCTGCGCATTGCGATAGGTCTCGTAGCTGCCGAACGTTCGCCTAACGCTTATCCTCAGAATTCACCTCTTCGTGAAGAGCGACAATTCCAGCGAGAATTTGCCTTGTTCACGTGGATGCTCGTCATTTTTGCCGCCCTGCACCTGGTGATCCTGGCTATTGTCTTCGCGGTACCAAAATAAGGTCAGGTTACTTGAGACGCTTGCGGGTAGATCGTTGACCGGTAAGTGGCTTCTGGAAGTAACTCCAGGAGAGCCAGAGCATACCCAGCAAGAGTACTCCTGCCAGCACAAGCGAGACGATAAGAAGGAAGTGACTCGTGGGCTGTGCCGCTGCTGGGGGCGTAAGCGTCTGCTGGGTGGGAGATGTAGAGCTATTTACGGGTGGATAGAGACCAGTGATGGTGAAGCGTGGCGCTCCACCGACTGCGATGCTGGCAATGGTGCTGCGTCCCGGAATGTCGAGCATAAGTACCTGGCCGTTGGCGAGGGCCACGAAGCCGAACTGTCCATCGCTGGTGATGGCGATCGAGCGCGGGGAGCTGCTAAAGCGGAGTATCTGCGCCGGCTCCTGCGGCATTGCAGGCGTGCCCGCCGTGACGGGAGTAAGGACATCCACCTGGTTGTGCTGCTGGTCGGGTACATAGACCTCGCCAGTGATGGCGTCGTAATCCATTGGACCAAATTGCCCCCCGCTGAGCAGAGTGCGGATAATCCGGCGTGTATTAAGATCAATGGCAACGACGGTTCCCTGGCGGGTGGTAACATAGGCGGTAAAACCGCCAGGGATGCTGATATATTGCGGTCCAGCGGCAACAGGCAAAGAGCCAAGCATACGCCCGTTTACTTCGAAGACTGAGAGCGAAGTAGTCCCGGTGATCCAGAGTTGGTTGGGAGTTGAGGGAGTGGCATTGGCGGCAGTCGATGCCGTCACCGCCAGTCCGTAGACAGGCTCATGTGTTGCGAAAGTCCGTTGAACTGCGCAGGTTCCGGGATCGAGCGCCCGCACGCTGGTATCTGCGCGCCCGGCCGCATAGAGGACTGTTGCGTCCAGACTGAGTGCCAGCAGTGATGGTTGGCCAGGAAGCGTAGCCGTGCAGAGAGTCTTCCCCGTTTTCGCATCGAACACCGCAACCCGCCCAAGCGTAGGCTGCGAGACATACAGCGCGTGCCCGTCAGGACTCAGCAAGACAGTGTAGGCATCCCCGGCCACGGCAATCGACCTGGTCACACGCCGTTGCGCGATATCGATGATGCTGATGCCCTGTGCAGTTCCTGCCACATAGGCGAGTTGAGGAGCTCCTCCATCCGCGTGAGCTGGTGGAGAGAATAGGATTAAGCCCACGAGCAAAAACAGTGGAAAAAGCATGCGGAGGCGATAGCAATGTATTTGTGAGATCGAAATCACAATCAAGTTTTCCCTTCATATATCCTGTATAGCCTCCATAGTATAGTGGAGCACGTGAAGAATTGTCAAAGTAGCATGAGCGTCAAGTTTTTGCTGGTCAACTTCACGCAAAGAAATACCTGGGATCACTTCCGTACATTAATTAGGAACATCTTCATCTCATGTTACTTTGTAGAGGATATGAAAGCTTTATCATTAAAGCTTCATTAATTACTCTTTATATGCTATACTTGAAGCAAGTCCATAGCTGAGATCAGGGAGAGACGCTTTTAGCAATTCCGATCTATTTTTGCTATGAGTTGAGCAAACATTGAAGGAGGTGAGGAGTTTAAGCGAAGAGAATAAATAGAATATAGTGGATGTCTATGTTGTGATCATTGAACAACAAGATATCCGACAGGTGCAATGCATGTAGCCATACTCGTTAGCTCGCAGAAGGTAGATGAGCGCACCTTCTGGTTTTTCCGCTTCAAAACCATAGACTAAGGAGGACTGCATTGAAGCAGCATTCATCAGGCTTTATTTTGGGCATTGTCGTGTCGATTATTTTGGGTTTTGGCATAGTAGCCGGAGTCGCATTGGGCCTTCGATCGATACAGGGACTTGGCTACGAACCCGATGTGTATCAAGCCACCAAAACGGGTGCCAACAGCGCGACACTCGAGCTTTCTACCTATCCCGATAGCCAGGTTTGCCACTCCGACATGGGAGCACCGCAAATCGACTGGGTGACGTATTGCGCAACCAACAATCGTGAAGGCGCAAACATGGAAGTCCCCCCGAACAGCGTCATCACTGTCATAATCAAGAATTACGATGGTAAAACTCCCTTGATCAATCCTTTCTTCCGGCAGGTGCAGGGAACAATTGGCGGGGTCGAGACGGTCAACAATAAGACTGTGAGCGAGGTCAACGTGGACGATGTGTCCCACACGTTCGACATCCAGTCAACACCGGACACTCCCAATCCGATATTTGTCAATGCCCCAATTGTCGGGGTCGCGGACGATGCTCCCACACCGATAACGATTAAAGGCAATCAGTATCCGACTCCCAACATCATCACCTTCCAGTTCCGCACGGGACCCTCTGGTACGTATATCTGGCACTGCTATGACCCCTGTGGAGACCAGTTGGGCCGCAATCCCCCCTTTGGTTTTAGCGGGCCGATGTCAACTACCGGCTACATGGCGGGAATAATAACCGTCGCAAGCTATTAAGGGAGGGTAAGATGTCTGAAGCCAACAACGAAGGAAACACTGGCAGTGTTTCACCTGCACGAGAAGAACCAAACCATCTGCGTCGTGCGATAATTATCTGGGTTGTACTCTCTGTTATTGGGATCGCCCTCGTCATAGTGCTGGCTCAGTTTATTCTGCCGCCGACTGCAAGCGAGCTCGGCAATACTGATAACTTCACGCTTACATTATTAACCGCCCTGGCTGTGCCGGTGGCCCTGTTCGTCTTTGTTTTTCTCGCTTACAGTATGCTCGTATTCAGGGTGAAGGAGAAACCCACGCAGGATGCTGTCCCTTTGAAGCCCAGACCATCCCTGCCAATTGTGTGGATGGGCATCACCGGAGCACTTTGTCTGTTTCTCGTCATCTACGGCCTGTTTGCCTTCTACCAGGAAACCTCTGCTTCGTCCACGAACACCCTTGTTGTCAAGGTGACCGCGCAGCAATGGCAGTGGTCATTTGACTATCCACAGAATGGCGCGTCCAGCGCTGGCGCTCAATTGATCGAGTTGCCGGTGAATCGTCCGGTGCAGTTCAACGTCACCTCGGATGATGTGCTGCACGGCTTCGCAATTCTTGCCCTGGGAGTACGCGTCGATGCGAACCCCGGAGAAGTAACGACTACAGCAATCGTGACACCAACGGTGATCGGATCGTACACGGTGGTCTGCGTGGAATTGTGCGGACTCTTTCATTCCTACATGTGGGAGCAAGTGAAAGTGGTCAGTGTTGCTGATTTCAATTCCTGGATAACT
This sequence comes from Ktedonobacteraceae bacterium, assembly GCA_035534255.1. Taxonomy (GTDB): domain Bacteria; phylum Chloroflexota; class Ktedonobacteria; order Ktedonobacterales; family Ktedonobacteraceae; genus CF-113. The sequence goes on from DATLSI010000067.1 coordinate 19,948, forward strand.
AGCCAAGGAGGACACCCATGAGCCAGGTCAGTATAACTGCTGAAGTCAAACGCCCGAATCTCACACGTCGTCTTTTCCCAAGTGTAGTTTCTGGGATTGTACTCGGCATTATAGGCGCTGTTGTATTTGGCGTAATCGTAAACGCTATCACACAAGGAAACAACCAGGATGCAACAGTTGTGTCTGTCTACATCGGCTGGGTGCTGCTCTTCTTTGTAGGCATTGGAGCTTTCAACGGCGTGTGGCGCTGGGGTTTTGCGCGTGGAGAAGCAACACCTGCTGAAGAACTGGAGCTGGCGGGCAAAGACCAGGGATTGTGGCGCTACTTCCGCTATACCACCGATCATAAAGTTGTCGGGATGCAATACCTGGCAACAACGCTTATCTTCTTTTTCCTGGGTTCGATGGGAGCCTTCATGATCCGGCTGGAGCAATCAAGACCGGGTGCGATCTTCTTCACGCCCTCCACGTATAATACTATTGTGGGAATGCACGGCATTTTGATGATTGTTGCATCGATTATCATGGTCAGTGGCCCTTTCGGCAACTTCGTGCTACCTATCATGATTGGCGCGCGTGATATGGCCTTTCCCCGGCTCAACGCGCTAAGCTACTGGCTGCTTTTCTCCGCTGTACCCATCTTCTTTTCCACCTTGTTCTTTGGCGGCTTCCCGACGGGATGGACCGGTTATGCGCCACTTTCTGTCCAGGAGCTAACACCGGGCATGGATGCGTACTGCGTCACCATCATCATCTTTGCTGCCTCAACCACGTTAGCAGCACTGAACATAGTCACGACTGTGATGGTACTGCGCACAAGGGGTATGACCTGGGGGCGGCTGCCGATATTCGTGTGGGGCGTGGTGCTCTCAGTATTACTTGGTTTGTCGGCGTTCCCCACCTTTCTGATATCTCAGGTGATGGTCTTGATGGACCGCGTCTTCCAGACATCCTTCTTTATTGCTGCTTATGGCGGCAATAACTGGCTATATGAGCACCTGTTCTGGTTTATGGGACATCCAGAGGTGTACGTGATTGCATTACCCTCAATGGCAGTAGCTGCTGAGGTAACCGCGGTTTTTTCGCGCAAGACGGTGTTTGGCCGTCGCATGCTGATTGGCAGTCTTGTCACAATCACTATCCTGAGCGCGCTCGTTTGGGGACATCACCTCTATACGAGCGGGTCGGCCACTGCCCTGGACGCCCCTTACATGCTCGATACAGAATTGATTTCCATTCCCACCGGTTTCTTCTTCCTGGCTCTTATCGGTACGTTCTGGCGTGGTAAGGTCTTGGTTACAGTTCCACTGCTGTTTGTGGGGGGAATGCTGGTAAACTTCGTCATCGGGGGAATCACCGGAATCTACCTGGCAGACCTTCCTACTGATGAAATTTTACACGGTGGCATGTTTGTCACAGCGCACTTCCATTTCACCCTCGTCGGGAGCATGGTTTTCGGCTTTTTCGCTGGCTTCTACTACTGGTTCCCGAAAATGCTGGGAAAGCGACTCAACCCACGGCTGGGCGCGCTCCATTTCTGGTTGTTTATGATCGGTTTTAATGGGACATTCTTGTCTCTGTTCTACGCGGGTCTTATAGGTGAACCCCGCTGGTCGGCTAATGTTGCTCCTCCGTTTGCAACCGCGAATCTGATCGCCAGCTTGTTCGCTATACTGATTGCGGCGTCAGTATTTGTCACGGTATACAACGTGGTGATCACGCTGAAGAGCGGCGAGCTTGCCGAAGCCAACGAGTGGGGAGGCAAGACGCTCGAGTGGACTGTTCCAACACCCGTACCACTGGAGAATTTTGAACACCTGCCCGTGGTGACATCAACACCCTATGACTACGGAACACCTGAACCGTTAGCGGAAGATGCCGAGGGTGCTCTTAAACCCGCGCCCCTTCTGCCACAACCAGAAAGTTGATAGAGCTAGAGGAGACATACGATGAGCACATCCCTGGAGCAAATACACGAAGAGCATACGCATGAGCTTGCGCCGCATATCCGGATTGGGAGAGCGCGAGCAGGCGTGCTAATGTTGATTTTGTCGGATGCTGTGTCTGTAATCGCCATCCTGGCCGCGGGTGGTTACCTGAACGCGCTCAATACTGAGAACCAGTTCAGAGTTGCTGGCGACCACGCTTCCGCCTTCGTACCGGGACTGTTATTAGCCATCGCTTTAGTAGTAAGTGGAGTTGCCTACTTCGGGTGGGAGCGAAGTGTGCGAAAGAGCGCGGGAGCCGGTCTACAGCTATTCTTCTTAGTTGCCCTGATATTTATGATCGTGTCGGCGGTGGGTCAAACCTGGGTCAGCATAATCCTGAACCGGGGGTATGTCAGCCCTTATGATGCCTACGAAAGTGTGATCACGCTGATTACATGGTTTACAGCGGCTCACCTCCTGCTGACGGTGATTATCGGCGTACTGCTTTTAGGGCGGGTCATGCGCGGCAGAGTGAGAGTGGCCGGGCAGAATTACATTGCCGGGGTTGTTGGCTACTGGTGGTACTACACTATAATTGCCAGCATACTCCTGTGGCTGTTCAGCCAGGTGATTTGATGCACGCTGCTGGTTATGTGGAGGTGCCGCGATGAATATCTGGGTTGATGCAAATGGGTGGCCAGTTCCACCCATTGTGCTACTTGGGTGTCTAGTGGCGGAAATCCTGTACTATCGTGGATGGCGTGTACTCATAAAAGCAGAGAAAGCGAAGGAAGCTGCCACGGTTGTAACCGCCCCTGCAAGTAGCGGTTCTGAAGCCGGTAGCTACCAGTGGGATAGCTGGTTCTGGCGCGGCATCTACTTTCTGATGGCGATCTTCGTCGCTCTTGTCGGAGATTCCGCTCCTGTTGACATATTCTCCGGGCGGCTCTTCTGGGTGCATATGATCCAGCATCTGCTCTTGCTGGTCATCATGGCCCCGTTGCTCGTGGCCGCGGCCCCGCTGCTCCCGTTTTGGTATGGATTGCCTGGCTGGGCTAGAAGGTTTCTCAAGGCTTCGGCAAGGCTGAAAGCGGGGCAGGCCCTCTATCAGATCGGGCACTGGCTGCGACAACCCGCTATCTCGTGCGTGCTGCTGATCGCCGGCATCTGGGTATGGCACTGGCCCACTCTTTACGATCTTGCCTTGAGGAACGAAGCCATCCACGACTGGTGTGAGCATTTGACTTTTATTGCTGTCAGTGTTCTCTTTTGGACACAGATAATACCATCGACTCCCCTCTACCCACGTGTGGGATATATTGGGCGCATGGGATGCGTGGGTGTCGCAATCGTACAAAACGTTGTACTGGCAATACTGCTTGCATTTTCTCAAGTAGCCCTTTACGCTCCTTATGCTCACCTGGTTACTATGCCGGGAGGATTCACAGCATTGCAAGATCAGCAATTAGGAGCGGGCATTATGTGGACGTTTGGCGATGTCCCTTTCATGATCGCTTTCGGCGTCCTCCTACAACGGTGGCTTGCTACGCAGTCGGACATCGATCAAAGCGCACCAGCACACGGAGCGGTAAGCGCCGGGCATGAACAGCAGGTGTGACTATAACGCGAATGCATTCAAACATATTTCTGGTGAAAGGACATGACTATGCGGCATCCAGATGGTATGCACAAACTGGCTCTCGCTGCATTTATCGGCACCTCGGCACTGGTGGTTATCGCCGTGGCCTTCTGGGGAACTAGATTTCTCGCACTACATAGTACGCAGGCGACCACGCCGACGCAACCGATTAACAACAATGCCCTACTTGGTTTTCCAATGAAAGGCGATCTCGCACCCGACTTCAATCTCGTCGATCAGTTTGGTCATCCGGTCGCCCTTTCGTCCCTGCGCGGTCACGAAGTAGTGCTGGCGTTCATCGACTCGCGGTGTACGACTCTGTGTCCGCTGACTGCTAATATCATGTATGATGCCAGGGTTCAGCTTGGCTCTTCCGCGGCTAAACGGGTAGAGCTGGTTGCTGTCAATGCCAACCCCGCTGCAACCAGCGTAGCTACTGTCCAGTCCTGGTCGATCAACCACGGGATGTTGCACCAGTGGTTATTCCTCACGGGTACAGCTCAACAGCTGCAGTCCGTCTACCACCAGTATGGTGTGTATGTCCAGGCAGACTCAAGCGGGCAAGATGTGCATGATCCGGCAATGTATATAATTGACGCGCAGGGGCATGAGCGGCTCTTTTTCGAGACGCTCGACTCAAATAGCAAACCTGATCTTAGCAGTGAAGAAAGTGGGCTGGAGATCGGAATGCGACAGTGGCTGCCACAGCCTTAATATTTGAATGCAATAGTCAGGAGTCCTTCTATGACGTTCATACGCCGCATAGCATGGGTAGCGACCGTCGTTACCTATTTTCTGATCGCGCTTGGTGGCACAGTGCTTGCCACCGGCTCCGGCCTGAGCTGCCCGGATTGGCCGTTTTGCTATGGCCAGGCATATTACTCTGGGACCTACCACGTGTTTCTTGAGCAGTTCCATCGCTTCACCGCGGCCGCCGTTGGCATCTTGATCGTGCTGATGGTGATCGGGATTATCGCGTGGGCGCGTAAAGATCGCGCGCTGCTCACCCTGGCGATTGCCGCTCCGCTACTGCTGGTGGCCCAGATTGTGCTGGGGGGGCTGACGGTTCTGTGGAAGCTGCCGCCGCAAATCATTACGGCGCACCTGGCTACGGCGCTGGCCATTTTCGCCATCGTCATCACGATTGCCGTGCTGAGTGGCAAGCCAGCGACAAGTAAAGAGCATCCCGCGAAAACGCGCAAATTCGCGCAACTGGCGATTACTAACGCGCTGCTCGTTTACATCCTGATGCTGTTCGGTTCATATGTGACCGGCAGTAGCGCGGCGCTGGCCTGCCCTGGTTGGCCCTTCTGCACACCCGCTTCGTGGGCTGTGAGCAATCACCTCGCGAGTATCAATATCCTGCACCGCGTTTTCGCAGTTTTCGTCGGCCTTGTGATGCTCTGGACGGTGATTTCAGCCCTGCGCCGCTGGCGAGTCGCACGGGGGCAGGCCATCATCGGGCTGGTGGGCGGCATCCTTTTCTTGTGGCAGGCGATTGCCGGCGGCTTGATTGTGCTGCTCAAAGAGCCGGCCTTTGTCGCGGGACTGCATCTCGCCCTGGCGACTGCCGTCTGGGGGACGCTTGTCCTGCTGGCCGCGCTCGCCACCAATCAACTGCGCGCCGCCCCGGCACAGCAAGAGATTGAGAGGATGGAGCAAGCCGAGGCCGAAGCTAATAAAGAGGTTAGCGTGGTGCGGATGACGATTGCCAATTACATCGATTTGATGAAACCGCACGTGACAGTGCTGCTGCTCGGCGTGACGCTGGCGGCGATGGCGATTGCAGTGCGGGGTTTGCCTTCACTTGCCCTTGTCATCCCGACGCTGCTGGGCGGTGCGATGGCGGCGGGCAGCGCAAACTGCATCAATTGTTATATCGACCGCGACATCGACCAGATCATGGGGCGCACGCAGCGCCGTTCGTTGCCCTCCGGGCGTGTGGAACCGCAGCAGGCATTGATTTTTGGCATTATGCTGGGGGTAGCCTCATTTATTGTACTCTTTGCCTTCGTTAACCTGCTCAGCGCGGTGCTGGCCTTTTCCGCCATTCTCTTCTACGTCTTCGTGTACACGCTCGGTCTCAAGCGCACGACGACGCAGAATATCGTTATCGGCGGCGCTGCTGGCGCTGTGCCGGTGCTGGTGGGTTGGGCAGCCGTCATGAACAGCCTGAGCATGCCGCCTATCTGGCTCTTCGCCATTATCTTCTTCTGGACACCACCGCACTTCTGGGCGCTGGCGCTGCTGATCCAGAAAGACTACGAGAAGGCGGGCATACCCATGCTGCCGGTAATTAAGGGCGAAGCGGAGACACGGCGGCAGATCCTGCTCTATTCAGTGTTCTTGCTGGCTCTCACCCTCGCGCTCTTTGTAGTGGGCGTCATGGGCTACCTCTACCTGATTGGAGCAGCGCTGCTGGGAGGCGGGCTGGTCTATCTCGCTATTCGCCTGTGGCGCGATCAAACCAAGAAGTGGGCGCGCACGCTTTTCTGGTACTCGAACATGTACCTGGCAGCAATCTTCGCCATCATGGTACTGGATCGGGTAATTCATTAACGAAGTACCAGCTTCTTAAAAAGATGCTGCAAGGTTGATGGTGGGTCGCTGCACAGGCCGGAGTGAACTGGCGAGGTTTGAATGATGGCGCTGCGCGGCGAGACGAGCCAGTGGAATCGCTCAGGTTGCGAAAGCTGGCCGATGTCACCGGCTTGCTCACCGCCCTCGCAAATCAGCGGAATGATATGCAGGTGCTGGCGAACGAGTGGGAGGTCGAGATCGGGAGCAAGGGCCAGCGCGCGCTGTTCATCCAGGTGCATGCGCGCGCCCAAAAAACGCCGCGTGCGGCAGAAAAGAATGACGCCGACATTAATGCATTCGCCGCGCTCAACATGGGGCACAAGCCGCACGAGCGCGTAATCATAGGAGTTGCGCGCGGGCATGAAGTGCCTCCTCTACAAAAACATGTGATGACTCCAGCCGTTCCAGCAGGTAAGCGATATAGACTGCGCGATGTTCAGCCGGATCGGGATAAAGCGCATCACCTTCCAACCACGAGCCAGGAATGGCGTCGATAATAGTTGTGATAGCGCCAGGTGTCAGGCGATCTTTCAGCAACAGGTCAGCCTCAAGAAGCTGGCTGGCGGCGCGCAGCAGAACGTGATTCTTGATGGGCGTAAAGGGCGAGCGGCTGTAATTCATATAGTCATTGCCCGTATGATGGAAGTACAGCGATGCTCCATGATCTATCAACATCAGGCGTTTATGCCACCACAGCATATTGGTATTGCGCGCTGTACGGTCCACGTTCATCACAAAGGCATCGAACCAGAGGATGGACGAGGCCAGCAATGCATCTAAACTTTGCGCATCCGTCGCATCAAAAGCCAGCGAGCCGGGAAGATAATCGAGGGCGAGATTGAGGCCAGGACTGGCCTTAATCAAGGCTTGAATCTCGAAATCCGGTTCAGAGCGACCAAGTACGGGATCAAGTTCTATAAAAACGATCTCTGGCACAGACAGTCCTAAAGCGCGCGCGATTTCACCCGCGACCAGTTCAGCGATAAGAGCTTTCGGCCCCTGACCGGCCCCGCGAAACTTGAGCACATATAACCCGTCGTCATCAGCCTCGACGATAGCCGGAAGCGAGCCTCCCTCCCGCAGTGGAGTAACGTAACGCGTAGCGGTTGTTGTTCTTAGCATTCCCCTGATTCCAATATTGAAGCATTGTCTGGTTTGTACCAGTTTATCATACGATGCTAGAGGTTGTTACCTTGAGCGATGCTCACAAGGCTCACGAACTCAGCCAGGATGGTTATGGGCGTGGGAGAATTGTGCTTCGCGTGACCCATTAATCAGTTGTCAGGATTGCCGGGCGGTCGGTTCAGATGCGACGGGTGCAATTTGTTCTGCCGGGGTTGCCGTGATGGTAGCCCCGGCGGGTTTGCTTTCGCGCACTGCTGAGAAGACGAGGGCAATCGCGCAGATAACGGCTGAGGCGATGAAGGCGTGACTCATGCCATTTGTAAACGCGCTGGCAAATGCGGATGGCAGGTGGCTGACCGTACCGAGGAAGACGGCATTGACCAGCGCGGGTGGCATCGAAGCTGCCGCGACGCTCAGCGCGACGGCGAAGCTGCATACCATGCCGAGGTTACGCAGCGTGTTCAGAGTAGCGGATGCGACGCCCAGGCGGTTGCGCGGCGCGGCTCCCATGGTGCTGCTGGTGTTGGGCGACCAGAATAAGGCGCCGCCCAGTCCCATCAGGCTGAGCGCCAATGCCAGCAAGATGTAGGGAGATGTGGGTGAGAGGAAGGCAAGCACGATCAGCGCGGCTACCTCTATAATCAGTCCCACTGTGGCCGGTGTTGTGCCTTTGAGACGGTCACGGTCTGCCCAACGTCCGCCAACTGGGCCTATGATTGAGGTAAGAATGGGCAGAGGCAGGATCAGAAATGCGGCGGTCAGGGGACTGTAACCCAGTACTCCCTGCAAGTAGAAGACGATCAAAAAGTTCACAGCGAAGAGTGCCAGTGACTGGAAGGCAGCCGCCAGGACTGAGAACGTATAGCGGCGATTGCTGAAGAGGCGCAGATCGAGCATGGGGTAAACCACGCGTCGCTCCCAGAGAAAGAACGTAACGAACGAAATGAGCGCGATAAGCAGGAAGATCATAACGGACGGGGTTAACCATCCGGTGCCGATGCTGCCCATCACGCCTAGCAAGAGCGTCACGAGGCCGATGCAGAAGAGTAGCGCGCCCCCAAGATCAAAGCGCTCGCCGCGCGGGTTGGGCGCGATATCGTGCAGGAGCAGGAAAGCAGCCAGCGTGCCAATGATGCCGATGGGCAGGTTAATCAGGAAAATCCAGCGCCAGCTTGTGAAGGCCAGGATGACGCCGCCGAGCACCGGGCCAAGCACGCTGCCAAGGCCCCAGGTGATGGCATTGATGCCCATGGCCTGACCGCGCTGTTCGGCTGGGAAAGCCTCGGTGATGATAGCCATTGAGTTGGCGGTGAGCATCGCGCCGCCCACGCCCTGGATAATGCGAGCGCCAATCAGAAAAGTGTCCGTAGGTGATAGGCCGCATAATACCGAGCCAAGTGTAAAGACCACGAATCCCAGGTTATAGAGGCGCACGCGGCCAAACATATCGGCCATGCGACCAAAGCTCAGTTGTAGGACGGTGCTGACGATGAGATAACCCAGGATGATCCAGGTCATGCGCACGAGGTCAGAATGCAGGTCTTGCAGCATATTGGGAAGCGCCAGGATGACCACGGTCGAGTCGAGCGCAGCCATAAAGGAGCCAATGGTAGTGACGGAGAGCGCAATCCACTTATAGGCTGGTTTTTTCATAACGAACACTCCTGAAGATTAAATAAGGGACTTATCTACCAGCGATTTTGCACCTGGGCGCGAATGTAGGTGTCGTAGATTTCGCGCACCTGGCGCATGGTTTCGTCGCTGAGAGGTGGTAGGGCCGCGGCCTGCACGTTGTCCTCGGCTTGCTGCGGGGTTTTGGCTCCGGGGATGGCGGCTGTCACTTCAGGAAACATGAGTATCCAGCGCAGGGCGAACTGGGCCATGCTTGCGCCTTGTGGGACGAGCGGGCGCAGGCGTTCCACGGCTTGCAGGCCCTCATTGTAATCCACGCCGGAGAAGGTTTCTCCTTGATCGAAGGCTTCGCCATGACGGTTGTAGTTGCGATGGTCGTTTTGCGCGAACTGTGTTTCAGGGCGCAGCTTGCCGGTTAGCATGCCGCTCGCCAGTGGCACGCGCGCCAGAATACCGACCTTTTGCTCGCGCGCGGCTGCGAAGAACTGCTCGGCTGGCTTGAGACGGAACATGTTGAAGATGATCTGCACGCTCTGCACATCGGGATGGTTGATGGCTCGCAACGCCTCATCCACGCGCTCGACGCTGACGCCGTAGAAGCGAATCTTGCCCTGCCGCGTGAGGTCGTCGAGAATGCCGAAGACTTCCGGCATGTCGTAGACTTCCGATGGCGCGCTGTGCAGTTGGAGGAGATCCAACGCGTCGGTCTGGAGGTTGCGCAGGCTGCGTTCGACGAAGCTGGTCAGGTTCTGACGGTTGTAGCCACTTGCTACGTGGGGATCGAGCCGCCGACCTGCTTTAGTCGCTACAATGAGCTGTTCGCTGCGCGATTTGCGCACCTGGGCGATCAGTTGTTCCGAGCGGCCATCGCCGTAGACATCAGCCGTATCAATAAAGTTGACGCCCATGTCTATAGCGCGGTGCAGCGCTGCCAGCGAGGTAGTGTCATCGGTATTGCCCCAGGCGTCTCCACCGATACCCCAGGCTCCGAAGCTGATTTCTGAAATGTTCCAGCCGGTACGGCCTAATGCGCGATATTCCATGTTTTTTGTGCTCTCCCTATTCACGTGTAATGAGATATTTGTTTCAACGCCAATAGTGTACAGCATGATAGGATTAATCTGCAAAGACATCCATTGCCATATTTGATACACGTAAGGGGGCCAAATTGGGCTATGTGGCGTTCATTTAGACAGGATGATGTAGCGCTTATGCTATGATGAAGCACAGGAACTACAGGTAAGACTAGCAGAGGAAGAGTACCACGCATGCAAACGCTTTCAGGTCGCAGATCGAATGGTTTGAGTCCGCATTCACGCCGGATAGCCACATTCGCCATCCTGCTCTTTGCCCTGTCGGGACTGATTAGCGGCTTCGCGGTGGGGGCCTTTGTGCATCCGAAAAGCGGGGGAACGCCTAACAACAACGGTACGGGCATCACACCAGTAATGCAGCAGACGAAGACGGCAACGGCGAGTCCAACGCCTGTGCCTGTCGCTTTTAATTTTCCTGGCGTAAGCGTTGATCAAGGCGTACAGAAAGCAGATGGAACTACTACTTATACGCTACATGCTTATCTTACAGGTGTAGTGGATAAAAATGGTCAGCCTATTCATGCATCTGGTTTGACCTGTAAGCTCTGGCTTGTACAACGTCTAAATGGGAAGCTAAACATATCTTCTGATATTCTTAAAAACATTAATGACATTCAAAATCCAATACCTGGAACTATTAAAAATCAAAGCGCTCCTGTTCAAGAAATTCAAGGGCTTACCTTTGATGCTGCAACACAACAGGTTCAGGCTTGCACAACGTATGATCAAGTTAGCTGGCAGTATACCATCTCTACTTCTGTCGAACCCGGCCCTTATGACCTGGTAGTATTGTTTGATTGGCAAGGAAAACACTACAATTGGAGCTGGGAAAACATTGATATCAAAAAGGCTAACTCTAATTAACCATCCCTCGTAAAATTCCTCGTACCAGCATGGCGAAGCGAGCGCGGGCGGCGTCCGCTGTTGCCAGTACTTCGGCGTGGTTGACCTCTTCGGTGTCATCGCCCGTAGCGGTGTTGGAGATCAGGCTGATGCCCAGCACGCGCATGTCCATGTGACGCGCCACGACCACCTCCGGGGCGGTAGACATGCCTACGGCGTCGGCTCCGGTGGAGCGCAGAAATTTGAGTTCCGCGCCAGTCTCGTAGCTTGGTCCGCTCACCATTACATAGACTCCCTCGCGCAGCGTGGTTCCCGGCTGTTGCGCTGCCACTGTGCGGGCAAGCTGGCGCAGTTCTGGGTCGTAGGCGTGAGCGAGCGGTGGGAAGCGCGGACCGAGGCGTTCGTCGTTTGGCCCCAACAAGGGATTCGCGCCCGCCATGCCGGGCATGTTGATGTGATCGCGCATGAGCATAAAATCGCCGGGTTGATAGGCGGGATTGAGGCCGCCGGCGGCGTTGGTGACGATGAGTGTGCGCGCTCCCAGCGCGTGCATGACGCGCACGGGCAGTGTGATGGCTGGCAGGGCGTAGCCCTCGTAGAAGTGGAAGCGGCCCTGCATCATGACCACGGGTACCTCTTCCAGCGTGCCGAGCAGCAGGCGGCCAGCGTGTCCAGGCACTGTCGAGCGCAGGAAATGCGGGATGTCGGCATAGGGAATGGCTGTGGCCTGTTGAACCTCGTTCGCCAGGTCGCCCAGACCGGAGCCAAGTATGATGCCGACAGCGGGCTGTACGCTGGTGTGGGAACGGATGGCGGTGGCTGCTTCTGTCACCTGGTCGAAAAGTGTCATGGTTGTGTGCTCGCTTTCCGTGAAAGTAATCTCTGCTGTATACTATACCGTCGATTTCACGCTTTCGCGGGCAAGCTGGCTATAGACCTGGGTGGTGGCGATATGCGCGTGTCCCAGCAGTTCTTGCACGGAGCGCAATTCCATGCCGTTCTGAAGCATGAGGATAGCGAACGAGTGGCGCAGCATGTGGGGTGTGATGCCGGTAATGTTGGCCTGCCGCGCATAGCCTTTGATGATGAGCCAGAAGCCCTGGCGCGTGAGACGTTCTCCATGATGGTTAACGAAAAGCGCCTGTTCGTCCGGGTGGTGCAGGATGAGACGCTGGCGCGCGGATTGGAGATAGCGTTTCGTCTGTTCCAGCGCGAGCGGTGAGAGCGGAAGCACGCGTTCACGCTTATTTTTGCCGTTGCGACCCGCGCATACGACGGTGGCATGCGCGATATCGACGTGCTCAAGGTTCAGCGCGACAAGTTCGCTGACTCGCATGCCAGTGGCGTAAAGCATGTGCAGCATCGCCATGTCGCGCATGCCGGCTGGCGCATCAACGGCGACCTGGCGAAAAAGGCTGGCCACCTGTTCCTGGTTCAATACTTGCGGCAGGTCTTTCTGGATGCGCGGCGCACTTAGTTCTTCGATGGGGTCAACTGTAATGCTGCCAACGCTGCGCAGGTAGCGAAAAAAGGTTTTGAGGGAGGCCAGCTTGCGCGCAATGGTGGTGGGTCGATAGGACTGCGCGTCGCGCATTTCCAGTAAGTAGTTGGCGATGTCCGCGCGTGTAACTTGCTGCCAGTTCTCAACGTGTCCTCGTTTGAGGTAGGCGCATGCCTGGTTTAAATCGTTGCGGTAGGCTACAATCGTGTTCTGATTGGTTTCCCCACGCCCTTGCTCATTCATAGAGAGCGACGTAATATACTCATCAATTCCTTCTTGTAACATCAAGCACTTCCATATATCTACAAATATTCGCAGGAGGGACAAAAACTTGTGTTCCTCTTTAGCCTCTTGTCACCCTGGGGCTACCTGGCGTATGACCTAGCTATTATAATAGATCATGAATTGAAGATACAAGATAAAGCGTACAAAATAGGAAGTACGGGCTTTCATTCGACGTGCTATAATACACATCAATGGGTACCCGGTGGGTACACCCTTACGCCTCGCATGATTACACATGGATGTCGTTAGAATATTGATGATGTCCGTGCAAAATAAGGAGAAACAACATAAATGAGTAAATTGATTGAAATGTTCATACAGGCCAGGCGCGCGCAAAGCGGCGGTGGTATCGGTTTCATTGGCAAGAACCGGCAGGCTGGCAAACCACGCGCCGCGGCGGTGGTTGTCACGTTCGCGACACCCGACGCCTCTCTTGCTGAGAGCGCCATTAAAGCTGGCGCGGATGGACTGCTTTTTGACTGGGATGGCGAGCAGAAGTCGCTCGAAGCGTTGAAAAAGGCCATCGAAGCCGCGCAGACGGGTGAGGAAAAGGTCATCAGTGGATTGCATATTACTGGTGGCTATGATGCAATTGATCGCGAAACGTTCGAGCATCTGAAAAAGTTGCATGTCGCTTATGTTATTCTGCCGATGCATGCCCCGGCGCGCCTGCTGGCTTTGCAGGTCAAGGACCTGGAACTAGTCGTCGCGGTGCCAATGCAAGCAGGGGATATGTATCCCATTTTCATGCGCAACCTGACGGCTTTTGAAGGTCTGGCCGCGGTGCGCCTGGATTTCGATCTCCATCTGATCAGCGATCTGACAATTGAGAATGTGCTGCGTTATCGCGCTGTGCGGGACGCGGTGCGTTTCCCTGCCATGCTCAACGTGGAGAGCGACATCAGCGAAGCAGATGCGTACACCCTTTTGACCCTTGGCGTGCAGGCGATGATTATTACCGCCAACAAGTCGAGCGAAAAGACGAAGCAGAGTGTCAAGCAGATGCGCGAATTGCTGGAGCGAGTCTACCACGAGGATAAAGACAGCAAAGAGAGCTTCGGGCTGACGCCGTCTTCTTCGCGGAGTTAGTATGTCAGGAGAGATAAGGGCGACCGCAAGGGTGCGCCCCTACAATACTACGGGCATATCGAATAGGTATATTGTAGGGGCGCACCCTTGCGGTCGCCCTGGTTCCTATGTTGGTTGTGTTTCTTTCCGCAAATCTGGTTGGGTTGTTTGCCAGTGTAACTGGCGACGGGGGATACGCCGCAGCAAGCTTTGGGTGGTATCCCATACGCGGGTCGGGTTGGCATTATTGCGCCAGTAGTAATAGCATCCCACCCCGTCAGGCTCAACACTCATGATGTGGGAGCAGGCTATCTCCAGTTCCTTTTCCGTTTCCTCGTCAAGGCTGAAATTCTGAAGCCAGAGCTGGCCACGTTTCTGGTGTTGGCGCGTGGTCTCGACCAGGTCGCGACCCCACGTTTCTACTTTGCACACGCTTTCGTGCAGCAAGTTCCAGAAAAGATGGCAGCCGATAGTATCGAGCGCGGTTAGTGTGGTCAATTCCTCGACCAGGGAGAGATCTTGCGGTAACAGCACAACTGTTGTCTTAATGTTGGCATCTACGCGTTTGACGCACATGAAGAGTTCACCGAGGAAATCGATCATCGAACGCCGCCGGAAGCGCACGAGGTCTGCCACATCGGGACACAAGGCCCGGCAAACCGAGCAGAAACAACTCACTTCCAGGCCGCGCGGCTCATCGATCAAGATACCATTGATGGGATAAGCGTGCAGTAACCGCTCGATCTCGCTGAAAAGCCACTGGCGGAAGGGCTGGTGATTGAAGCAGGCGATTTCGTGATAGCGCCCGTGCCGGTCCAGCACGCGCGAATGGGGATGGCGAAAGGTGTACCAGCTTGGCATCAGCGAGGGTCCCGCGAAGAGATTCCCATAGCGTCCCAGGCTGACGTGCGTCTTGAGGCCAATATCCTGGGCTGCCCGCAAGCCTCGTTCCAGGTCGCGCGGCCATCTTTGATCTTCCTGCTCGTGAATGGTATACACGATATTGCCCGCGCCAGCCGCGCGAATCTGCTCGAAATCGCGTTTAACAGCATCGGGATGTAACATGGGGTGGAAGTAAGCGACGGTTATATCCATTATACCTACCAGACCAGGATGAGCCGCAAAAGCGGCAGTATGTGCGATGCGTTATATTGTTTAGTTGAGAGTATAGCACAGATGGGAGATATATTTCATAATTTGCGGACATATTAGCCAGATCAGTCTAAGAACTTAGTTTAGCCGGTACGCCATACACAAAACCTGCGATCCTGGCCGCAAGAAGAAGCAATTTCATTTAATTCTGATAAGATTGTGATTTTTTATATTTAAAATGAGATGGATTTGTGAATGTAAAGTGATAACATTATGATTGGCTCATGTGACTGCTCTTTCATGAGCGGTAAACTGCTTTACCCTCTTCTAGAAGCAGTAACCTGATGGATTACGGTTAGTTAATTAAGGAGGATCCTTTCAATGTTGAAGACAAAACGCGCAGCAATGACGTTTGCGCTTGGGATTCTGCTCCTGCTCTTTAGCACGGCCTTTGCGGAGGCGCCTACTCAGGCAAGAGTGAGTAGTACTACTGCGTCTCCTGCCATCCCTCAGCAAATACAAACGGGATGGAGTGGCTGGAGCGAGGTGCCAGGTAACGGTTTCACTCCTTCTGGCCCAGCAACAACCCATTATAATGGGAGGGATTACGTGTTTGTGCGTGGCACTAACAACCACATCTACGTTAACACCTTCAATGGTGCGAGCTGGAGTGGTTGGAGCGAAGTGCCGGGCGGCGGCCTCACCCCCTCAGCCCCAGGCGTGACCCAATATCACAACACCTTGTACCTGTTTGTGCGTGGCACCAACAACCACATCTACGTCAATGCCCTCAACGGGGCGAGTTGGAGCGGCTGGAGAGAGGTAGCGGGCGGTGGCCTCACCCTCTCGGGCCCAGGAGCGACTCAATATCACAACTCCTTGTACCTGTTTGTGCGTGGCACCAACAATCACATCTACGCCAACATCCTCAACGGGGCGAGTTGGAGTGGCTGGAGAGAGGTAGCGGGCGGTGGTCTCACCCCCGATGCTCCGGCGGTGGCCCTTTACGGGGGCAACCTGTACCTGTTTGTGCGTGGCACCAACAATCACATCTACGTCAACACCTCCAGCGGGGCGAGCTGGAGCGGCTGGAGCGAGGTAGCAGGCGGTGGCCTCACCCCCTCGGCTCCATCGGTGGCCCTTTACGGGGGCAACCTGTTCCTGTTTGTGCGGGGTACCAACAACCACATCTACGTCAACCCCTTCAACGGGGCGAGTTGGAGCGGCTGGAGCGAGGTGCCAGGTAACGGCCTTACCCTCGATGCTCCTGGAGCGACTCTGTTCGCAGGCCGGTTGTACCTGTTTGTGCGTGGCACCAACAACCGCATTTACGTTAACCGGTTGAATAGTTGGAGCGGCTGGAGCGAGGTAGCAGGCCACGGCCTCACCCCTTCGGGCCCAGGAGCGACCCGATTCAACAACACCTTGTACCTGTTTGTGCGGGGCACCAACAACCGCATTTACGTCAACACCCTCAATGGCACGGGCTGGAGCGAAGTGCCGGGTAATGGATTGACCACCTCGGCTCCGACAGCAGCGACCTATGGGAACAAGCTGTACCTGTTTTTGCAGGGCACCAACAGCCGCATCTACGTCAACACCTTCAGCGGGGCGAGCTGGAGTGGCTGGAGTGAGGTAGCAGGTGGTGGCCTCACTCCCTCGGCTCCGACAGCAGCGACCTATGGGAACAAGCTGTACCTGTTCGTGCGAGGCACCAACAACCACATCTACGCCAACGTCTTGAATGGCGCGAGCTGGAGCGGTTGGAGCGAGGTAGCGGGTGGTGGTCTCACCCCTGATGCTCCGGGAGTAGCCCGCTATGGGAACAGCCTGTACCTGTTTGTGCGGGGCACCGACAATCACATCTACGCCAACGTCTTGAATGGCGCGAGCTGGAGCGGTTGGGGCGAGGTAGCGGGCGGTGGCCTCACCCAGTCGGCTCCAACAGCGACCCAATCTGGGGATACACTGTTCCTGTTTGTGCGGGGCACCGACAATAAGATTTATGCGAATACGTACGATGGCACAAGCTGGAGCGGTTGGAGCGAGGTGCCGGGTAACGGCCTCACCTCCGATGCTCCTGGCGCGACTCCGTTCGCAGGCCGGTTGTACCTGTTCGTGCGCGGAACCGACAACCACATCTACGTTAACAGTTTGAAGGTTGCGTAGTAACCGACGCGCTGAAGAAAAGGGAGGGACGATGGTTCTCGAATCGTCGTCTTTCCCTTTCCTTGTACTTTGGGCCAACTGTCGCCCATCCAAGAATGACAGAGGAAGGAGCCAAGATGACAGAGATCAGGCGCTTTGCAACGCTGACCATCGTGCTTGTGGTGATGCTGCTTGTCCTGGGAACCCAGTTCAGCCCGGAGGTTCAGGCGGCTCAGTCTTCTTCGACCGGCACGTGGAAAAACACGAGCAGTATGCACGATGCCCGCAATTACCACACCGCAACCTTGCTCAAGAATGGGCTGGTCCTCGTCGTAGGAGGCTGGAATGGGAGTGCAGCCCTCACCACCGCCGAACTGTATCACCCCAGGACTGGCAAGTGGACACTCACCGGCAGCCTGCATTATGGCCGTTGGAGCTTCACGGCGACCTTGCTTGGGAATGGGAAGGTGCTCGTCGCCGGAGGCAGCAATTATAATGGCTACCTGGCAACAGCAGAAGTGTACAATCCCAGCACAGGTACCTGGACGCTGACCGGCGCGATGCATACTCCTCGCGGCGACCACACCGCCACGCTGCTAAGGAATGGAAAGGTGCTCGTCGCGGGTGGAGGTAGCAGCTACTCGACCGCTGCTGCCTCTGCGGAGATCTACAATCCGGCCACAGGGACATGGAGCATCACTGGCAGCATGAACGAGCCTCGTGTTGGCCATACTGCCACCCTGTTAAACAACGGGAAGGTGCTGGTCGCCGGAGGTGGAACCAGCAATTCTAACCTGGGCATCGCGACAGCAGAAGTGTACAACCCCAGCAGTGGTATATGGAGCCTCACGAAAAGCATGCACTTTGGCCGTCGAACTCACACCGCGACATTGTTGAGCGATGGCATGGTGCTGGTCGCTGGAGGGGACGACGCAAACAATTATTGCTGTGTTGCCGTCGCCGAGCTGTATAATCCCCGGACGGGGACATGGAGTGACACTGGTAAGATGATTGATCCCCGTGCAGGTCATACAGCGGTTTTCTTAAACAATGGCACGGTGCTCGTCGTCGGAGGACAATCCCTCAGTACTACCCACTACGGCTCAAACACTGCAGAGATATACAACCCTTGCACAGGGAAGTGGACCGCGACCGCCAACATGCATTTCTATCGTTTTGGGCAGACCGAGACGCTTCTCCGTAACGGGAAGGTGCTGGTCGCTGGTGGTGGCGATATCGAACCAACTGCCACAGTAGAATTGTTCCTACAGCAGTGATCGTAAAGATTGAGTTCTCTCATTCCGGGAGCGTGTCTGGTGGATGCGGTCTCAAGGAGACATCTGGTGACCACGATAGTAATGCTATCGTGGCCTGCTTTTGTTGCCAACGATAGCAGGAACTTGAGTCAGTGACAAAAACCAACACAGCCAGGAAATATGTTCAGGTGAGACAGTAATTATGGGCTATTGGCCTCGATTTCAGCGAAAAGTGCTTGACAAGTACGCCGAATCTATGCACAATGCACGCATGAGTCACGCGCAGCGAGTACAAATTTTGGGCGATGTGTGTTTTGTGCGAGCATACGCCAAAATTAACCTGACGCTGGATGTTACAGGGCGCAGGACAGATGGCTATCATGAACTGGTGACGGTGATGCAAGCCGTTGATTTGCATGATACGCTTTGCCTGACTGCTACCCGTGATGGACGCGTGCGGGTGGATTGTACTCGTTCTGAGCTGAACAACGAGGAGAACCTGGCTGCGCAAGCGGCGCGGCTACTGCGAGAACGGTTCGCGCTCTCGCAGGGTGTGCTGATTGAACTGCGCAAGAGTATCCCGGTGGCTGCCGGACTGGGTGGTGGGAGTAGTGATGCTGCTGCTGCCTTGCTGGCATTACGGCAATGGTGGCGCTTACCTCTCTCCCTGTCGGAGCTACAGGCGATGGCTGCCACACTGGGGTCGGACGTGCCGTTCTTTTTAACAGGTGGCCTCGCGCTTTGCGAAGGACGCGGCGAACGTGTGACGCCTCTCGCGGCCCAGTGGCCGTCGTCGATGCGCTGGCTGCTTTTGCTGAAACCGGCGATTAGCATCAGTACGGCATCGGTATTTCGGAGGCTTCCGGCCAGTGATTACACCGACGGTAGTCATAGCCGGGCATTGGTAGGGGCTTTGCAGGAGGGACGTTTACCGCGACTAGAAGATTTCCATAACGGCCTGGAGCGCAGCGTGCTGGAACTGTATCCAGAGGTCGCCAGGGCAAAAGCTGATCTGCTGCAAGCTGGCGCGCCGTTGGTGAGACTATCAGGCAGCGGCCCGACGCTCTACGCGCCATTTCCAGACCTCTCCAGCGCCACGCGGGCGCGGGAGCAACTGCGAACGCCGGGCTACGAACTTTACCTGGCGCGCGCGGTCTCTTCAACCGGAGGAGACATCGACGTTTTGTGAGTGTTAAGAACGTAACGTAAGGAGGCAAATTTAACATGGCTGAGTATTATTGTGTCAAATGCAAAACCAAGCGTGAGATGAAGGATGCCGAGCGCGTGACCATGAAGAATGGCAAGCCGGCATTGAAGGGGAAGTGCTCTGTGTGCGGCACCACCATCAACTCCATTCTTGGGGCTGAAAAGAAGGCATAATTAAAGAGACAGCATTTAGCCAGGGCGACCGCAAGGGTCGCCCCTACCCTGTACGAGACGGCGCGGGCTGATTCGCGTAGGGTAGGGGCGTACTCTTGCGGTCGCCCTGGCAGCTAGTTGAGGTAATTTTGAAACGTTTGCTGCGCGCTCTCATTTTGCTGCTGGTACGCCTGTATGGTGTACCAGGCACGCGCGCGGCGGCACGCGAGGCGCGCGCGACCGCGCCTGACGCGCCGCGTATTTTGCTGATTCGCCCGGATCACCTGGGTGATCTGGTGTTGACCACACCTGTGCTCGACGCGCTCAAGCAGCACGCGCCCAACGCGCATATCAGCATGATGGTTGGTCCCTGGTCGAGCGAGATAGTGGCGCGTCATGTCGCCATTGACCGCCTACTGGTGCTGCCTTTCCCCGGCTTTCGCCGCGCCTCACAAAATCCGCTGGCTCCCTATGCCCTGCTGGCGAGCGCGGCAAAACAAGTGCGGCGCGGCAACTATGATCTTGCCATTAACCTGCGTCCTGATTTCTGGTGGGGGGCTGCTCTAATCTACCTGGCGGCTATTCCGCGCCGCGTTGGCTATGCGCCGCGGCCTGGCGCGGTGTTTCTGACGCGCGCGCTCCCATTTCAAACGCCAGAACTCGCCAGTGTCTCCAATTTGCGGCTTGCCAGCGCGGGTTTGCAAACACTGGGTTACGCGCCATTGGCCGAGCCGTATACTCCTGAGATGTATCCACTTGACTTCCATCCAGGCGCGGAAGAACGCAAACAGGTGGCTGATCGCCTGAAAAGTGCAGGTATCGAGGAAGAGACGCCGGTAATCATCATTCACGCGGGAACTGGCGGCGCGGTGAAGCTGTGGCGAAACGAGGCATGGTCTACGTGCGCCGGGAAGGTGGTTAAGCTGGTTTCCGCGCGCTTGACAAACTGCACACCAGCCCGTATCATCCTGACTGGCAGCAGGAATGAACGGCCAATGTTGGAAGAGATTGCAAGCGGTATGGCTGATCTGGCCGAAGCAGTGATCTACACCGATTTGACGGTGGGGCAACTGGCCGCTCTGCTGGGGCGCGCATCGCTGGTTCTGGGCGTTGATAATGGGCCTTTGCACATGGCGGTAGCACAGGGAACGCCCACGGTTGGCATATTTGGGCCGACCGACCCGCGCATATTTGGCCCCTGGGGCAATCCTGAGCGACACATCGTAGTGGCCTCGACGCATCGCTGCCCGACATGTCCGGCCATACCCTGCGGACGCCTGGATTTTACGCCTGACGAACTATCCATGCATCCATGCGTGCGCCTGGTGACTGAGCGGGAAGTGCTGGCAGCGGTTGAGCGGGTATCAGGGGCGATGAAAGAAGAATCAAGTAGCCAGTAGCGCCAATCAAAGGGCTATGCAATTACTCTATGTGGTTGTCAAAACCGTTGTCAAAGATCGTCAAGAAGGGGTTGTTAACGTTGGATGATTACGGGTATCCGTTGCGCCCGGATGCGCGCGGTGATCTGCGCAAAAAAGGCATTCACGCCAGTAAGATGCTGCTGAGCAAGGGCATTTATCTGTGTATGTGTGTTGTGGGTGCCGCGCTATGGCTGGGCAGGGGTGGAAAAAAATATGCACCGCTATCGCCGCGCACTGTGCAACCGCGCCGTATCCTGGTCATTCGCCTCGATTTGATTGGTGATCTTGTGCTCTCTATGACGGTCGTGCGCGCCCTGAAACGCACTTATGCGGGCGCGCAGATCGACCTGCTTGCATTGCCTTCCAGCGCGCAAATCGTCAGGGACGATCCCGATGTGTGCAATCTTATCACCTACGATCCGAACGTATGGCGGCGTCCCAAAGCGCTGTTTCAAACGCGCAACTGGCGCGATGCTGTTAGTTTGGCGTGCCGCCTGCGTGCGTGCCGCTATGATATTGCGGTGAGCGTGTTTGGCAACTGGGCGGCGATGGTGGCCGTGCTAAGCGGCGCGCCCCGGCGTGTAGGTTTTGGGCGCGAGGGTTATCCAGGCTTCATGACCGACAGCGTGGCGGGTCGTCACTGGCAAGATGGCGATCGCCTGCACGAAGTGGATTATTGTCTCAAGCTGGCGCAGGCGGCTGGCGTAGCTGTCACTCCCTCTGATCGCATCCCGCGCCTGTTTGTTGCCTCTGGCGCGCGGTTGGAGCTTGAAGCGTTACTGAGTGAAGCAGGCATACAACAGGATACACCCCTGATCGTCTGCCATGTCAGCTCGAACAATGGGCAGTCGAAGCGTTGGCCTGTTCCACACTGGGCCACGCTGCTTGATCGTCTGATAGACGCGAGAGTACAGGTCGTACTGACGGGCGCGCCGGGTGATTTGCCATTGATTGAGAGTGTAACCAGTCGTATGAAGCAGAAGGCATACAATTTTGCCGGCAAAACGAGCCTGGCGCAGTTGGTCGCGCTGTTGCAACGCGCTGATCTGCTGATTACGGGTGATAGCGGCCCCATGCATATCGCGGCTGCGGTCGGGAAGCCGCTGATCGCTATTCACGGGCCGACGGACCCGGCGCAATCTGGTCCGGTCAGTCCTCTGGCGACTGTTTTGAAGAGCGACATCTGGTGTAGCCCGTGCTACAATGCAAAAGGCCCGGCAGATTGCCGTTTCTTTACAACGCAGTGCATGAAAAATATTTTGCCAGCACAGGTTTTTGAGGTTGTGCTAGAAAAATTGCCGCGAAAAGAGTAGTATAACTTTCATGCTCACTTTACACCGCAGACAGACACAACCTATCATATTACCGCCCAACGCGCATATTCTGGTGGTCAAGTTGGCGACCATTGGCGATCTCTTGCTGTCCACTTCGGCTTTACGCGCCTTGCGTGAAACATATCCGCAGGCGCGTATCGATCTACTGGTCACACCTGCCTCAGCCGGTTTGCTGGATGGGTGGGAGGTGATCGACCGTGTGATCGTGCTGGATAAATACCTGTTCGATTACCCGCAGCAGTTTCTCAGGAACCCGGCCAACTTGAAGCGCTTGCAGCCCCTGTGGCGCGACCTGCGCGGCGGAGATTACGACGCCGTTCTGTTGATGCACCACCTGACGCTTTTCTTTGGCCGCTTGAAACACCAGCTTTTGATGCGAGCGACGGGTGCGCGCTGGCGCGTGGGCCTGGATAACGGGCATGGGTGGTTCCTCAACGCGCGTGTGAAAGATGACGGCTTCGGAGCCATGCATGAAGCGGAGTATAGCCTGGCGCTGGCACGGGCGGTAGGCGCGACTGCCAGCAATAAAAGCCTTGAACTGCCGATCAGCACGGATGAGCGGAGCCAGGCGCGCAAGCTGGTGTTTGGCGGCTCTATGCCCGAAGACGCGGCACGTCCCATCATTGCCATGCATCCTGGTAGCGGCGGCTATAGCACGGCGCGGCGCTGGTCTCCCGCACACTTCGCGCAACTGGCCGATACGCTCTATCACGATGTTGGCGGCCAATTGTTGCTGGTGGGCGGCCCGGAAGAAGCTGAATTGCACTCGCATATCATGAACATAATGCAGTCGGCGATGCCTGTGCGCAGCTTAGCCGGTCAGGGTACTATCAAGGTGACGGCTGCCGTTCTGGAACTGGCTGATCTCTTTATTGGCAACGATGCCGGCCCGATGCACCTGGCTGCCGCCGTTGGCACGCCCACCGTGGCCATCTTCGGATTATCGAACTCCCAGGCGTGGGGACCATATACCGGCGATGTGCCAGGGCGGCGCGCCATCGTAGTGAAATTGGACCTGCCCTGCATGCCCTGTTTCTATCGCGGTCATGACCTTGGCACGCCAGAGGGCTGCGCAACGCGCGATTGCCTGGCACTGCTGGGAGTTGACCCCGTGGCAGTGGCAGCGAGGAGGCTGTTGAAAGAAACTGGTTCATCAAATGCTCTTCTGGGAATTTGAATATCCCGGCTACGGGGAAGTGCATCACCTCATGGGAAAGTGTCAGGCGGTTATGCTGTTATGCTGCCAGGCTGGCGCTGTACTGGCCTGGAGAAGTTGCCTACCTCGACTTCCGGCAATTCGCGTTTGAGGGTATCGATCAGGGAGCGCATGCCGAGGGCTTTGCCCAGCGAGTCGAGGGAGGGCATGCGGGGCAGCAGCACTTCGGGATCGATGTTCAGGTTGCGGAGTTGGATGAGGCGCAGGCCCGTCTCGCGCGCAAAGGCCAGCAGCGCCTCTACTTCGCGTTCGCGGTCGATCATGCCGGGGAAGCTCAACAGGTTGATGGAACTGTATACTCCTGCATCACGCGCGCGCTTGAGTGAATCTTTGACATCCTCGAAGGTGTAGCCGAGCGGGCGATAGTAGGCGGTGTAGGTTTCTGGATGCCCTGAAATGGTGCTGGCGCGCAGGGTATCCAGGCCGGCGTCGTAGAGCCGTTGCAGCCAGCGCGGATTGCTGGCGTTGGTGTTGATGTTGATAACGCCTCTGCCGGTGCGCGCGCGTATGGCTTTGATGGCCTGCTCGATGCGCCGGTATTGCAAGAGCGGTTCGCCTTCGCAGCCCTGACCAAAGCTGACAATGGCTTCTTCCGCCTGCTCAAGGTGCTGTACAGCGACTTCGACGATCTCGTCTACCGTGGGGATGAAGGTCAGGCGATCCTGTGGCGAGACCAGGTCTTCTTCTTCCTGTTTGGAGATACAGCCGATGCAGCGCGCATTACAGCCGGGCGAGACGGCAATTGCCATTTCCCAACGTTCAAAGAAGAGGTTGCTGGCGGTGGGACAGGCATAGTCGAGGGCGCAGTGAGCATGTTGCTCGATGACGCGATTATTTGGATAGGCCGCTATTTTCTCGCGCACGAGGCGCGTCAGGGTGCGTTTTTGAAAGACGCGTGGGTGCCATTTGCGCGGGTCATCGGTTTGCATAGCTGCGACATACAGGCGGCCATGCATGCCGGCCACCGCGCTGTAGCCAAAGAAGGGCAGCGGTTCCGTGCCAGGTACTTTCTCGTAGTCGGGCAAGTGGGTGCGCGTGAAGCCGATGGGCAGCAGCGCGGCAGCAGCCCAGCCGCTCTCAATTACCTGGCGCTGGCCCGATGGTTTCGTGCCGACGGCCAGTCGATCGGGCATCATCGACAATGTGACTCCACCGGGCAAAGGGATCAGATCCGCGGCTGTGAGCTGGTGGTTGCCGAAGGCCAGGGGACGCAGGTGTGGTTCTTCGCGTATTTCCCCGGCGGCTGTGCAATAGATGAGATATGGGCTAGACATGTTGATCCTGTACGTGTTATATGCTCGTGCTTTTCTGGTTAACCTGGCGCAAAATCATTAGTGTGATGGCGGTGGAGTGGCGGGAATTCGCGCACCCGTAGGTCGCTCATCAACGAAGTCATCATCAAAGAAGCGGGACGTAGCCGTAATAGATGTTTGCGCGGCTACACGCTGCTCCAATTCGCGCATCTCTTCATAAACAAAGCTCAGGAGAATGTGATTGCCACGCAAATTCTGACAGACATGCCGGATGCGTGGGTGCTCTGCATCCATCCAGGCGTTGACCATCGCCTCAAGCGCGGACATGCTGTCCCCGCACTGCGCGCTATCAAAGCCTTTGAACCTGTACACTTTGCTTATCCTTCCGAAAGAAACGGGACGACGCGTTTGTATTTCATAGGCCAGATTGTATCATTCTCATGCTCATTTTACCATAGCTGTCCAGCCACGTGGAATCCTTCTCATAGACAGCCTGCGCTACATTCGTGCAATCAATTTCGCACACTGAGAATGCTTTTGCGTAACATGAGGATAGTTCTGTCATAACGATATCTTGCCAGCTTCACCCGTCTATGCGACAAGGTTAACGAACAATGGTGATACAGTGTTTACACAAATTATAGTGCAATAGAAGCACATTGTAATATAGTAGAAAAATTTATGTAAAAATAACACATTAGGTTGACAAAAAGTCTCCTGTCATGTATAATCAGGGTTGTCACTTAAAACCTTTGTATTCGTAGGAGACTGGTAAAATGGTAGGTCACGAACGCATTATTATCATTGGAGCGGGCATCGTTGGACTCTCGACTGCATATGCTCTTCTGAAGCAAGGGAGGAGGCGTGTTACCCTGCTGGAACAGGCCGCTATCGATCATCCAGGGGGTACTTCGCATGGTTTTTCTCGTTTATTGCGCTTTGAGTATGGCCCCGACGCGCTGTATAGCAGCATGGTACGATTGAGCCTGGAACGCTGGAAACGACTCGAAAAGGCTGTGGGATGCGCGCTTTATACGCCTACGGGTGTGTTGTTGCTAGGCTGCGGGGAAGACAATTTTATACATTCAAGTTATGATGTGATGCGAGGAATGGGTCTGCCTGTTGAATATCTTGACGAAGAACAGTGCAATAAACGCTTTCCTCAGTTTGGTACACATGCTCGTGATGCTATCGCTTATAATGCCGAGGGCGGTATTTTGCACGCGTCTGCCTGTCTGCGGACGTTGCGCGACCTGGTGCTTGACATGGGAGGAAAAATTGTCGAGACCAGTCGTGTCATCCGTGTTGTGCATAGAGACCGGCAGCGTCCTTTACAACTTTTACTCAGTTCGGGAGAGGTGATTTCTGCGGAGCGCGTGGTGATCGCTGCTGGCCCCTGGTTACACAGCCTGCTGCCTGAAGTGGAGTTGCCGGTGCGCATGACGCGCCAGTACCTGCTCTATTTTGCAGGGCTGCCAACTGCCAGCTATGAGGCGGGGACTTTTCCAGCGTTTCTGGCCGGCAACTTGTATGGCTTTCCCATCCACAGGGGATGCAACGGTTGGGTGAAGGCAGCTTCGCATGATTTTGGCCACACGGTTTCTCCCGACGACAGGACACCACCTGATAAGACGCTGATTGACCAGGTCAGGAACCAGTTAGGCGCTTTTTTGCCAGCGTTGCGTGATGCGCCACTGGCGCGCATCGACTCTTGCATGTATGATGTTTCGCCCGACGAACACTTTATTCTTGACCGCCTGCCCGATGATCCACGCGTCGTCGTCGCCACGGGTTTGAGCGGTCACGGCTTTAAATTTGGCCTGCTGCTGGGCGAGCTATTGTGCAGCATGCTCTGCGAAACTGAACCGCTTGTGCCGCTGGAGCGCTTCAGCCTGGACCGTTTCGCGGGCGCGGGCGCGCAGGATGAACCAGGTAAACAGGGCGACCTCGCGATCGCCTGACGAGCTATTCTTCGGTGGGCGTGGAGCGCAGTTTTTTGCGCGAACCCGCAACGCGCTTCGCGGTTGCACGGCGCACGCGGCTAGCGGCAGTCGGGCGCGTAGGCTTACGAGGAGTCTCGACGCGCTGATATTCCTCAAGGCGCGCGCGCATGCGCTCGAAGGCCGCTTCGCGGTTGGCGTGCTGCGATCTGCGCTCTGTCGCCGTGACGGTAATGCCGGTGGGGCGATGCACCAGCCGCACGCCCGTTTCGACTTTGTTGCGGTGCTGACCACCCGGCCCGCTGGCGATGAAGAACTCTACATCACAATCGCGTTCGAGCGATGCGCGGTCGGTTGGATATAATGGTGTCAAAGAAACTTCCTTCATTCCCGCCGTTGCAGCGCGATCCGGTTTTCACAGGTATTTCTCGAACCAGGCGCGAATGTGGCGCAGGCGTTCCAGGCGCGAATGCGGGTGGCCGCCGCGCGAGAGTCCGTGGCTCTGGCCCTCGAAGCGCACGAAGAGTACCTCGCGCCCCATGTATTTGAGGGCGGCGAAGAGCTGCTCGGCCTGCTCGATGTTGCAGCGCGCGTCACTTTCGCTGTGAATGATCAGCAAGGGCGTATGGATGTCTTGTACATAGGTAAGGGGAGACATGCGGCGGTGCCGTTCGGGTTCTTCGTAGGGTGTGCTTTCCAGGTCGTCGGCGGCGAACTTCCAGCCGATGTCGCTGCTGCCGAAGAAGGATGCGCGGTCGGCAACGCTGCGGTCGGTAACTGCTGCTTTGAAACGATCACTGTGACTGATGAGCCAGTTGGTCATGAAGCCGCCGTAGCTGCCGCCTATGACGCCGAGGCGCTGCTCGTCGATATAGCCTTTCTGTATGACGGCGTCTATACCATTCACGATGTCTTCGGGGTCCTTTTCGGCCCACGCGCCGCGCACGGCCAGCGCGAAATCGTGTCCATAGCCGATGCTACCGCGCGGGTTGGTGTAGAGCACAACGTAGCCACTGGCCGCCAGCACGTGCATTTCGTGAATGAAACCATAGCCATACTGCGTATTTGGCCCGCCGTGAATCTCGACGATCAACGGGTACTTGCGCGTTGAGTCGAAGTCGGGAGGCTTGATTATCCAGCCATCCACCGGCCAGCCGTCCGCGCCCGCGTAGGTGATATGTTCGGGAGTCGTAAGCCGTAGCTCGTTGAATAGATCATCGTTGAACGAGGTCAGACGGCGCAAGGCTCCCGGTGTGTTGAGCGAGCACACGAAAATTTCGGCGACGCGGGTGGGGTCTTCGATGAGCATGAGCAACGTGCCGCGCGATGAATCCAGCGAGAAGTCGAGGGCATCGACGCCGCCAGGTGTGAGGGTGGGCGGCTGCTTGCCTGCACCTTCGCTGGAGATGGCGTAGACGCGCGATGCGCCGCGCTGCGAGGCCAGCACATAGAGCGTCTTGCCATCACGCGACCAGGCTGGCGCGGGCATCAATTGTTCGTCGGTGGTGTCGCTGTTGGTCCAGTCGCCGCAACTACCCTCAAATTCGTGCGAAAGGGCGAGCGCCGCTGCATGTTGCGCGTCCGCGTCGATGGTGTAGAGTTCGTTGTGGCTGACCGAACGCAGGCGCAGCGCGCCCAGGAAGGCGATAGTCTGGCCATCGGGCGACCAGGACGGCGAACTGCACGAGAGCGTACCGTCGGTGTGACGGCGCAGTTCGCCGGATTGGCCGTTTTCTATGCCGAGCGTGTAGATGTCGAAGCAAGGCAGATGCCAGCGATCCTCGCCGCGGCTGGAAACAAAGGCGATGCGCTCGCCACCGGGAGACCAGGCCGCGTCGCGATCATCCCAGTCGCCACCGGTGATTTGCCGGACTTCTCCACCAGTAACGTCGATGAGAAAGAGATGTTGGCGGCGATCATGGATAAAGCCGACGCCATCGAGGCGGTAGAACAATCTATCGATCACGCGCACTTTGGGCAGGGGCTTGCCATCTTCGCTCTCTTCGTCCAGTGGGGCGACCGCCGCGCCAAAGAGGATGCGCTGGCTATCGGGCGACCATTGCGGTTGGTTCGCGCCATGCGGCATCCGGGTAAGTTGACGCGCCTCGCCGCCATTGGCAGGCATGAGCCAGATTTGCGGCTTGCCCTGGCTGGCTTTTTGCTCGCGCGTGGCATCCTTGCCCAACGCTTCGCCCTGGCGGTCGGACACAAAGGCCAGCCAGCGCCCATCAGGGGACCAGGCGGGACTGTGCGCGTTTGCTACACTATTGGTGAAGCGCTGCGCCTCGCCGCTGCCTGCAGGAATGACCCAGATGGCGGAGCGATAGGTATGCAGGCGTTCATCGATGGTTGTGACGACGAAAGCCACGCGCTGCCCATCCGGCGACATACGCGGCTTGCTCAGAGTTTTGAATTGATACAGATCTTCTATGGTAATGGTGCGTGTCATTGTTTCCTACTTTTAACTTTTATATTCAGGAGAAGACTCCTTCTTCGGACTCTGCGATTAATTGATCGACCACCGCTTTTAAGTCGCCTGTGCGTTCGAAAGTGGCAAGCTGGCGGTCGGCGCTTGAACCTTTATCCAGGATATGGTAAGCATATTCTATTTGCTGGCGACTGCCAAGCTCGTCGATTACATCGCCGATGAACCACTCGATCAATTCGCGTATGAGGGTACGGGCGGGTAATTCCTCCTGTTTGCCAAAGTCGATTAACTTGCCTTCCAGACCATAGCGTACAGCGCGCCATTTGTTCTCCTCAACCAGGTCGGGGGGATAGACACGGAAGGTCATATTTTCGCAGCGCAGCTTCCAGAGCTTGGCGATGATGGCCTGGATAATGGCGGCGATGCATACCGCTTCCTCGACGCGCGTGCATACATCGCAGATGCGAAATTCCAGGGTGGGGTAGGACGAGTTTGGGCGCACATCCCACCAGATTTTGGAGCTGTCGGGGATGGATTTGGTTTTTACCAGTGTATCCACCATGTATGTGTAATCAGACCATGACTGAAAATCGCGCGGAATACCGCTGCGCGGGAAGTTACGGAAAATGATGCTGCGATAGGATTTCAGACCCGTATTGCGGCCCATCCAGAATGGTGAACTGGTCGCCAGGCAGAGCAGGTGCGGCAGAAAGTAGCGTACCACGTTCATGGCATCTATCAAAAACTCGCGATCCTCGATGCCAACGTGTACGTGCGTGCCGAATATCAACAGGCGCTGCGCCAGTTCCTGCATGTCATTCTTCACGCCGGCGTAGCGGTCCATGGGAGTGATATCCTGTTCCATCCACGAGGAAAAGGGATGAGTTCCGGCGGCAGCGATCTTCAGCCCGTTTTTGGCCGTCAGTTCCATGATGGTGCGGCGCAGGCGGGTCAGTTCTGTGCGCAGTTCGGCTGGCGTCTGGCATACTGAGGAGCCTACTTCGACGATCGACTGGTGCAGTTCGGGTTTGACCTGTTCGCGCAGGATCAAACGTCCTTCTTCCAGAATTTCCGTGATATAGGATCGTAGTTCCCGCGTCTGTGGGTCGATGATCTGGTACTCTTCTTCGATGCCGAGCGTAAGTGATGGCGCTTTCATGAATTGTTCCTCCTGGCGACCTGGGCGCTATACATCTGGTCCCTGCATACCGCTAACGCTTTTCTACGACAAATGTTGCTACCGCCGAGCCTGTGCCGGCTGAGACATTCAACAAGGCCTCTTGCGACAGGCGCGAGAGGCAGCCGTCCATGTAGCCTCCATAGAAGATGAGAGGGTTGGTATCCAGCATGCAATCATACAGCGCGACATGCCCGTCGATCATGCCGGGGTAAGGTTCGCTGGGAATGGCGACCCGCTCCTGCACGATGTAGGGTTCTTGCAACGCCGTCTGGATGGCCTGACCCCATGTGGCAGAATCAACTTCCCAGCCCAGTACAATGCCTTTGCCGCCGTATTCATCGTTCGGTTTGAGAACGAAATGTTCGCGATGTTCAAAAATATAAGGTAGCAGGTCTATGCTCTGGCCGCGGTAACGCGCCTGGCGCTCCTCGACGCGATACGTCCAGGGGATGTGCGCGTCGATAGCGGCCAGTTCTTCCATGTTGAACAGACCGGCGTTACGTTCGTCGCTCAAAACGGCCAGGCTGGCTTTCTTATGCAGGATTTTACAGCGGAACGGGTTGACCATGCAGACCGCGCCATCAAGCACCGCGCGCACCACGGGGTGATCGAGTCCGCCGCGCTCGATCAGTTCACTAATCAGCACGCGCTTGTAAATCAAGGTGATGTGGAAATCTCCGGCTACCAGTTTGCCGTCGCGATATTCGACTTCGCGCGGGTCGGCTATGATGCACTCGAAGCCCTGCGAGCGGAAGTATTCCGCGAAAAGCACAAATTCGCTGTAGCTGGGCACTTCACGCCAGTCGAGAATGGCGATACGCGGCGCTTCGCGATGCCCGGCCCACTGCTGGTGGGCATCAAGCAGGGCGTGCATGACGCTGTGACGCGCGGGCAGAGGACGCACCTCGTACTGGCGCAAATACTCGCGCATGACGGGCAGGCCGTAAAACACTTCTGCCAGCGAGTCGTTATAGGCGGGGCTGGCGGGTGTCTCCGCGTTATACTCGGTCAGGCGCAGACCGCCGCGATCTGTCACGAAGAACGTGTCCACCCGCGAGGTCGGGCTGGGGTCGCGGAAGCCGGGATGGTGGTGTATGAGTTGCTCTTCCCAGTCGAGCAGGCCGAACTGCCTGCGGATACCCTCATCTTGCATGGCGGCGTTGTAGGCTTTATCGAATGCGCGCAGCAGCATCTGCATGCGCGACTGGAGAAAGCGATATTGTTCGGGCGTCATAAAACGCGGTCGCAGCACGGTACATAATGGCCGGTTGCCAAATGTAAGCCCGCGCTGCTCCTGCTGTGCCTCCAACTGCGCCTGCGATGCAACCGCCAGGTCGTCAGTCAGAAGGTCGTGATAGCGTTGAATAGCTTCACGTAGTGACATATCGCTTGCTCCTCCTCTAGTTAATCGTAGTTAATCGCCAGGACAAGCCGCCGCCGCCTCCGTCCTGTAGGGACAAGGACGTGGGGTGGAGCGGATGTGGGGGCCTTGTGCTTGTCCCTACAGAATGCCGGGGACGCACGCGTCCCAACAGGTATGATTTCTGCATTCGGTTAGCAAATTTCATCAGGATATGGACTGATACCCCGCTCTGGCCCTGTCGCTTTTCTGTTCTACGACACTATATCATTTTCAGCCCGCTTGCGGTTGACTGTCATGAATGCGTCCCAGCGCAGATTGTTGAGTTGCGGGCGGGGTTGTTTGGCGAGGCGGATAGCCATATCTGCCATGTGTTTGACGATCCACTCGAAATAAAAGGGAGTCAGCGAATTGATATCCATGTCGGGCGCGGGATTCATGAAGTCGATGGCGTAGGGAATGCCGTCGCGGATGGCCCATTCGACCGAATTCATGTCGTAGCCAAGCGCGCGTACCAGTTTGCGCGAATCTTCAACGACTCGCTGGCCGAGTTCGGGTGTGAGGAAGGCGTGTTCGACATGGTATTTGCGCTCGTGTGGATTATACTTGATGGGCATGATCTCGTCCTGGCCCAGGCAAATGCAGCGTACATACTGGTCCCACTTGATAAATTCCTGCACGATGCCTGTGCGCAGCCCAAAATGGTTATAGTGGAAGATCAATTCATCCAGCGAGTGGCAAACAAATATGTCATCTTCCTTCCAGCCGCCGCCATGCGCATTTTTTAACACGCAGGGCAGGCCCACATAATCAACGATGCCCTGCCAGTCCAGAGGGTAGACGAGGTTGCGCAGGCTTTCATCGTGGACGATGCCCTGTACGTAGTCTTTGTTGGGCAAAGCAACCGTTTTCGGGCTGGCAACGCCCAGCTTTGTCGCCAGGGCTGCCTCGAAGAACTTGTCGTCGGAAGTCCACATGAAGGGGTTGTTGATAACCGTCACGCCCTGCAATACGGCGTACTTGAGATAGATGCGGTAGTAAGGCACTTCTTGCGAAATACGATCGATAATCACGGTGTAGGGGCACGACTCATCCATGCTGGTGCTGCCTATTTTGACGTACTCCGCGACCACGCCCTCGTCGCGGCGATTGACTTCATCGATGAAGGCGGGTGGAAATGACCATTCCCGCCCGACAAACAGGCCAACGCGTAACGTCATGGTTCTTCTCCCCGGTCAATCATGACCATCAATGTACTTGCCGATCATTTGTTGCCAGAAAGGCCAGTCATGCGCCCAGCCATCCCAGATGCGCAGGGCATGCCAGATATTTTTCCCCCACAGGACGCCTGACAGCTCCTCGTTGCTGTCACACGAGGGATCATCACGCCCAATAGCCAGGGTGATATCCACATGTCGTAGGGCATTCAGCCGCGCCGGGTCATGCTCATTGGCGATGAAGGCGCAAGGATTGTTGAAATAGACATTGTCATCGGAGAAGCCCCCGGTGAAACGCGTAATGTCATAGAGGCCGCTCAGTCCGATGACGCGATCAACTAATTGCGGATAACGGAAAGCAAAGTTCACTGCATGGTAAGCTCCGAAGCTGGTGCCCGCCATCATCAAAAAAGGATTAGAGTTGCGCTGCCTGCTGAACGGCACGATTTCGTTCAAGATATAGCTATCGTACTGGATGTGCCGGAGCGCGCGCTCCGCCGGGTGCTTGTGTTTGGCATACCAGCTTTCACCATCCACGCTATCAATACAGTACAACTGGATTCTGCCCGTTTCAAGGCGCTCACTGAGCGTTGCAACCATACCCGAATCTTCCCACTGGAAGAAACGTCCCATGGATGTGGGGAAAACGATTACTTTGGCCCCGGAATGACCGAAGACCAGCACTTCCATGTCACGATCAAGGGAACGACTGTACCAACGATGATATTCACGATTCATGCGACTACACACTCACATCGGCTTAAAATAAGCAAGCCAGCTACTTAGCGGGACCTCAGGGGCCGCGCATACCAGATCACGCGGCAGCGGGTGATCGGGGAATTGGTAACAAATATACAGCGAGCTAAGGGAGTGATCCGTTATGCTCAGCAAAATGGTATCACCCAGCCTGTGGGAATGTCAAATCAAAGCAGGCGAGCTCCACTTGCAAAGCCCTCTCGATGCCTCAAATGACGTACAACCTGTCGAAGCGAAAGAAGAGATCCACCATTGGGAAAAACATACAGAAGAAATCCGCGTTCGGGTGAAGAGGAGTATGCCCGCGCTGCCTCCACGCACCAGCAGCGATGTGAAAGCTCAACGTCTGGAAGGGGAACCTGGTGAGTGTGAGATCATCATGCTACACTTCGGCGCAGAACGTTACTTCGGGTCATTGCGGAAATTTGCGCTTTTTTTATGGAATATCTGCACGAAAGAATCACGCCCGAACATCTCCTCAGTCAGCGCAACAAACCGCTTGCGGCCCGCGCCGATCGGCTGGCACCGGTTCTGCGTTGGTGCCGCTCTGGGTCCGCACGGTCATCACGTTTGTCATCTCTGGTATCTCCCTCCCATCACAATCCGTTCCTGCATCGCCACGACGCGAAAACCTGCGCACTGGCTCTCCTGGCCTCTCCCCTTCATGGAGCAACGCTGACAGAATTGTGAGTGATCTGTGAGATAACAAGCGCCTTTTGTGACACCTCTGAGAGGAAGATGTGGTATATCCTCAACAGGATATGTATGCGTGCATTGGGTGGCTGCTGTTCCCACGCTCGGCGAAATGGCGGCGGGCAGATGACTGGGTACTCCCGGTCGAAATGACGAAGGGATCGGCGGCATCGAGCTGCTTGTCGGAGCAGGAAATCGCCACACAACGATCACTATCCAGACGGGAGGGATCAAGATGCGTAACCGAACAGCGTGGTTCTCCGGAGGTATCGTCTTGGTATGTGTCCTGGCCTTGATGGGCACAGGATTCGGAGAGGTTGCAACGCACGGGGGCTTTGGAGCAGGCAGTACAGCACAGGCGTCGCTCTCACAGGACAAGCCGGTCTTTGGTGCCACGCATGTCTACATGGGGCAGGAGGCGTACTCCCCCGCGTCTATTCAGGTAGTGCTCGGCACGACTGTGACCTGGACCAACCAGGACACAGTCCCCCATACTGTGACCCTCTCCCCTGTCGTGATCTCCTCATCCGACAACTGGGAGAGCGGACTGCTCTACCCGGGGCAGTCGTTCAGCTATACCTTTACGTCACGTGGGATCTTCAAGTACTACTGTTCCGAACATCCCTTCGAAATGATCGGGATAGTGAACGTGACGTAGCAAGAGGGCAATTACACCCAATGTGTAAATTGCTTAACCGAGCTGTCTGACCATCGTCTGGGCCGTGATGCAAGATATTCGCGCGACCTCTGATCCCGGTCGGCTAACGGCTGAAGCGTGATGGGTCTCGGCAAACAAACAACCAGCCGGAAAGGGTGGTTCGGGAGGAGGTGTTTTTTGCTGCTCATCTTGTGTCATCTCAAGAGTACCAGGCTCTCTTTTCTTGACGACTTTGGAGTCCCGCGCTGCATTTTCCCGTGCTGTCAGATCCTGTGGAGAGGGTGCGTCGGCTTTGCGTCTGTGCTTATTTGATTGCTTGATCTCCTCTGTTGAATCAGGGGCCTTGGGTGTGGTAGCCTTCTTGTGACGATGAACAGGCATAGCGTCCTCCTTTGGAAATGGAGCCAGGAACGTCAACAGGACGTCCTATGCCTGTAATTGTTGCTTATAACGGCCTGACTTCACAACCCATCGTTATACAACTTTCGGGCTCTCCTGCAAAAATCGTGCTCAGCAATTGTGTGGATCCACCAAGAAACCAATGCAGAGCGGCATTGAGGGATAGTTCCCCCAAAAAATCCAATACTGAACTAATCAGTACCGGCTACTTAGACATTTCTTGTTGAAAATAGATTATCTGTTACTTTTTGATACCTTTCTTGCAATCATAAAATAATAGCTTTATAGTAGAGCTTATGTTAACGAAAGATGAACTAGAAGCAATTGAGAGGATTCTTAAGGGAACTATTGAGGCAAATAACAGCGTACCTGGTGCGAATTTCAGGGTTGAATTAGTCTCAACAAAGCAAGAATTGAAGGTAACAAAAACGCACCAGGCAGGATTTGAACCCGCAACCCCTTGATCCGAAGTCAAGTGCTCTATCCATTGAGCTACTGGTGCATCAGCCATATTGTACCATAATTGTCAACGCGCATACGGCAGAATCTGTACCTTGAAGAGCCAGCAAACACAAGAAAGAGCCAGCAAACACAAAGGTTTACGTAGAGCGTTGTGCCAGCCGCGCCACGAATGCGCGTTCCTGCGCCCCAAACCAGGGCGTATCGCTCATTATCCATTTGAGCAAAGCTCCTGACCAGGTGGTTACGCCAAAGGCGCTCAAGGGGGTTGTAGGGTATTTTGCTTGTTTCTTTCGGGGCGTGGTTTCCGTCTGGTATAGTGGTAGTAGCAAAACTCTGCAAATTAAAGGAATAGATATGACACGCATACTCACTTATAATATCCTGGTTGGCGGGGCGCGCCGCATAGATCAGATCGCGAATATGATCCGGGCGGCGCATCCCGACGTGGTTGGACTGGTCGAGGCGACGAACCCGCGCGTAGTTGCGGAATTGGCTGAACGGTTGGGGATGGAGTATCGCATGACTGGAAGCGGCAGTCACCAGCGTGACTGGCAAATTGCCGCGCTCAGTCGCCTTCCCATCAAAAGGTCACAAGTCCATTTGTCTAATGGCGCGCTCACAAAGCCGTTGCTTGAGATGAGCGTGGAAGAGGAAGATGGGCGCGAGCTGACACTTTTCGTGACGCACCTGACCGCTTCATTCTCATACAGCGCCAGAGGCGGTGATAACTTCAGGCGGGCAGAGGCGCGCGAGCTTTTGCGTATCATGGCGGAGAAGCAGGGGACGCCGCACCTCTTGATGGGTGATCTCAATTCGCTCGCGCCGGGTGATACGCTTAAAGCCAGCCGTTTGCTGCGCTACCTGGTAAAAATGGATCAGTTGCGCCAGTCAAAGCCACATGAGAGCGATGGTCATCCTCACCTCGACTTTGTGGTGCCGCCCTCACTACGCTTTCTTAACCCACTGCTGCGAGTGATCCCGCGCAGTAATGTGCTCAGCGCAGTGTTTGATGGCGCGGGTTCGCTTTATGTGGCGCGCGGCACGATTCGCATGCTGCTCAGAGCGGGATATGTGGATAGTTTCCGGCGTATGAATGCGCGTGCCTGGGGTTTCACCTGCCCCGCGGATGCTCCTTCGGGACGTATTGATTACATTTTTGCCAGCCCCGAACTGGTCGGGCGCCTTACCGCCTGCCAGGTGATAACGGAGGGCAACGGTTTGCGTGGGGATGAGGCCAGCGATCACTTGCCTGTGCTGGCGGAATTTGGCGAAAAGGTTGGCAGCGAGCGCAATATGGGGGGAAATAACAGAAGTGGGCTACTAACATGTGGATGGGAACCACCCCATCCACATGTAGTAGCCTACTGGAATACGTCTTTAGTTTTTTCAAACAGGTTGCGGAAGATGTTTTTATCGTTTTGTTCGCTCTGTTCTTTTTCGAGACGGGCGAACT
Organism: Ktedonobacteraceae bacterium; assembly: GCA_035534255.1. Lineage (GTDB taxonomy): Bacteria > Chloroflexota > Ktedonobacteria > Ktedonobacterales > Ktedonobacteraceae > CF-113. The sequence continues at coordinate 57,268 of DATLSI010000067.1, forward strand.
CTTCGAGCAGGTGTTTCTGCTCGGCGCTCAGGTTGGTGGGCGTGACGACTTTGACGATGACGTGCTGATCGCCGCGCGCGCTGCTATGCACGACCGGCACTCCCATACCTTTGAGGCGGAAAGAACGGTTGCTCTGCGTTCCGGCGGGAATCTTGAGCGTGGTCGATTTGCCATCTACCGTCGGTACTTCCACTTCGTCGCCAAGCGCGGCCTGGGCGAAGCTGATGGGCAATTCGTATTGAATGTCGTTGCCCTGGCGTTTGAAGAACGGGTGCTGCTTGACGCTCAGGATGACGTAAAGGTTGCCCGGCGTGCCGCCGCGCGAACTGACTTCACCCTCGCCGGTGACGCGCACGTTAATGCCATCATCAACGCCGGCGGGAATGTTGACGACTACGCGGCGATTATTACGCACGCGGCCCTGCCCGCGACACTTCTCGCAGGGGGTGGTGATCACCTTGCCCTCGCCACGGCATCGCTCGCACATGGTTACGTTGACGAACTGCCCGAAGATGGACTGCTGCACGCGGCGGATCTCGCCTGTTCCCTGGCAGGATGAACAGCGAGTAGTCGATGTGCCTGGCTGCGCGCCGCTGCCCCGGCAGTTCGAGCATGATTCCCAGCGCGGTAATTCGATCTCTTTCTGGCAGCCAAAGACGGCTTCTTCAAAGGTAATAGTCAGCTCGTAGCGAATATCCGCGCCTCGCTGCGGCCCGGAGCGGCGCTGTGTTCCCCCGGCTGCTCCTGAGAAAAAGGTTTCAAAAAGATCGTTGATGGAGCTAAATCCCGCGAAGTCACCAAAGCCCGCGCTGCCATTGCCATTCAGCCCGGCGTGGCCATAGTGATCATAGACCGAGCGCTTCTGGGGATCGCTCAGTGTTTCGTAAGCTTCATTGATCTCTATAAAACGCGCATCCGCTCCCTGCTCTTTGTTTGTATCAGGGTGATATTGCTTGGCAAGCCGCCGATAGGCTTTCTTCAGCTCATCTTCGCTTGCACCGCGTGCCACCCCCAGCACTTCATAATAATCTCGTTTGTTCGTGGCCATTAACAGGTCCTTTATGATATAAACAGGACGCGGCCTGATTCGCGCTCCCTCGGATTACGGTGTGTTACCTAATACTACGTTGTTTAGCCCTCTATATGCAAGGGTCTAGCCCTTTTGTAGGGACGCGATTGATCGCGTCCACGTCCCAGGCCCATGTGCGCCGCTGGGGACGCGATTGATCGCGTCCCTACAAATTGCATGGGTTACATCTCCTTGTATTCACCCTCGATGGTATCGTCGGGGGTGCTGCCCGGTTCCTGGCCGGTGGGAGCCTGCTCCTCGCCGGGTGCGCCGCCGGGGCCACCTGCTGAGCGATAGATGGACTCGCTGATCTTGTAAAACGCTTGCTCCAGCGACTCGCGTGACGACTTGATGCGCCCAACGTCGTCGGTTGAGAGTGCAGCGCGTACATCGGCGATCTTTGTTTCCAACTCGCCTTTCTGCTCGGAGGTGATCTTGTCGCCCAGGTCGGCGATGCTCTTCTCGGCGCGATAGGCCGCGCTATCGGCCAGGTTGCGCTCCTCCACCTCTTCTTTGCGCTGCTTATCTTCACCCGCGTGCGCCTCGGCATCGCGCACCATCTTTTCGATCTGATCTTTGGAGAGGCCGCTCGATGCCACGATGGTGATCTTCTGCTCGCGGCCCGTGCCTTTGTCACGCGCCGAAACATTGACGATACCATTCGCGTCGATGTCGAAGGTCACTTCAACCTGAGGTACGCCGCGTGGGGCGGGTGGGATGCCATCCAGGATGAAGCTGCCCAGCGAGCGGTTATCCTTGGCGAACTCGCGCTCGCCCTGCAAGACATTGATCTCAACGCTTGGCTGATTATCGCTGGCGGTCGAGAAGACCTGACCTTTCTGTGTCGGGATGGTGGTGTTGCGCTCGATTAACTTGGTAGAGACACCGCCCAGCGTCTCAATGCCCAGCGAAAGCGGGGTCACGTCGAGCAGCAGCACATCTTTGACATCGCCCGTCAGCACGCCGGCCTGGATGGCCGCGCCGACTGCCACTACCTCGTCGGGGTTCACACCGCGATGGGGGTCGCGATCAAAGATGCGACGTACCAGGGTCTGGACGGCTGGCATGCGGGTTTGACCACCGACAAGCACTATTTCGTTGATGTCGCCGGGGCGTACACCCGCATCAGCAAGGGCTTTCATAACGGGGCCACGTGACTTCTCGATCAAATCCTCGACCAGTTGCTCCAGCTTGGAGCGAGTGAGGGTCATATTCAGGTGTTTGGGGCCGCTGGCATCGGCGGTGATGAAGGGCAGATTGACTTCGGTCTGCATGGAACTGGAGAGTTCTTTCTTGGCTTTCTCGCCGGCCTCTTTCAAACGCTGCAAGGCCATGCGGTCTTGCCGCAGGTCAATGCCCTGCTCTTTGCGGAACTCGTCGGCCAGCCAGTTGATGATGCGCTGGTCGAAGTCGTCGCCGCCCAGGTGGGTGTCGCCGTTGGTACTCTTCACTTCAAAGACGCCGTCGCCCAGTTCGAGGATGGAAATGTCGAATGTGCCGCCGCCGAGGTCATAGACGCCGATGCGCTCGTCTTTCTTCTTGTCGAGTCCATACGCCAGCGATGCGGCGGTAGGCTCGTTGATGATGCGCAGCACTTCGAGTCCGGCAATCTTGCCAGAGTCGCGCGTGGCCTGGCGCTGGGCGTCGTTGAAGTAGGCCGGAACAGTAATCACGGCCTGCGTGACGCGCTCACCCAGGTAGGCTTCGGCATCCGTCTTGAGCTTCTGCAAGATCATAGCGGAGATTTCGGGCGGGCTATACTGCTTGCCCTGCACTTCTACCCAGGCGTCTCCATTGCTGGCGCGCACTACTTTGTAGGGAACCAGGCGCTTGTCACGGTCTACTTCGACATCGTCGTATTTGCGGCCCATGAAACGCTTGATGGAGTAGACGGTGTTCTCAGGGTTGGTCACAGCCTGGCGCTTGGCGACTTCACCCACCAGGCGCTCGCCGCTTTTATTCACAGCGACGATCGATGGCGTTGTGCGAGCGCCCTCAGCGTTAGGAATAACGACGGGTTCTCCGCCCTCCATGACAGCGATACAAGAGTTTGTTGTTCCAAGATCGATTCCAATAACTTTTGGCACGATTGCCTCCTATTTGTTTTATTTTGAATTATTCTTCAAAGCCGTACATTTCCGCCAGTAGTTCGTTCATGACTTGCGTCATATAGCGCACGACGGCGATAGCTCGTCCATATTGCATGCGCGTCGGGCCAATTACACCCAGCAGGCCGCCGACTTTGCCTTCCTGACCATAGCGAGCGACCACCAGGCTGACATCGCGCATTTCATCCCACTCGTTCTCGCCTCCAATAATCACCTGAACACCATCAGAGGTGCGCAGTTGAGAAGCCAGGACGGGTAAGAAACGATTCTGCTCCAGCACTTCCATTACCTTGCGCACGCGCTCGTTGCGTTCTTCCTCCGGCCCCATACGGCTGTATTCCGGCTGTTCCAGAATGTTGATTACCCCTTCGCGGTAGAATATATCGCCGAGGGGGTCGCCATGCTGCTCCAGAATATGCGAGATGGTTGTGGCGATAAGGCGTTCGACAGGCGTAAAATCATACCTGGCCAGAAGCGCCGCTACCTCTTGCGCGCTCTTGCCCTGGTAGAGTTGGTTCAGACGGGCTGTCATCGCGCTCAACTCTGCCTGGTCAATGGGTGTATCCAGTAAGAGACGCTGCTGTTTGACGGTCCCATCGCGCAGCACCAGTACAAGGTGCGCCGAGAGGTCCGTCACCGCCAACACTTCAAAGTGTTTGAGAAAGCCAATATTGGCGCGCGGCGATGTCATGACTGCCGCGCTGTGCAGCAGGCGTGCCATCACCGAGGCTGTCAAGCGCACCCATTGATCGAGTTGGTCCTGCACCTGGTAGAACTGGTGACGAATGAGACGCTGTTCGTTCAACGAAAGCGCCGACTCCAGCATAAGATGTTCTACGAAGTAGCGATAGCCCAGGTCGGTGGGGACGCGCCCCGCCGAGGTGTGAGGCTGATAAATCAGGTGTGCCTCTTCTAGCCCGGCCAGTTCGTGACGGACGGTGGCTGAACTGTAGTTTAGCCTGTATTTGCGCACCAGGGTTTCAGATGCCACGGGTGTCGCGCTATGGATATACTCTTCGACGAGCGCGCGCAGGATGTCCTGTTTGCGCTGGCTCATAGGTATCATAGATAGATACGCCTTCGCAACATTCGCCGATGTTGCTATGATACTGTGCTTGTCAATGATGATTGCTAGCAGTCTCACGGTGAGACTGCAAATACAGAATAGCACTCAGGCGGGGGGATTGTCAAGTAGGATTTCGAGGAGGTTGACCCGCTGAATGTCCTTAGCGGTTATTCAACGTCCTGATGAACTTTGCCAATCGAATAGGGGAAGAGGCGTCCGCCGATGACGACCCCTTACCCCTTCATTGCCGTTTTTGATCGTTGAAATACATGAGGACGCCAGGAGGACCCTCCTGGCGTCCTCATGTATTTGTTACGGCGTTGCGGTTGGTGTCGCGTTGCCGTTGGCGTTGGTGGTGGTATTCAGTCCGGTCACGGTCGGCACATCGCTGTCGATCATCCATGACAGATAGCCGTTGCCCATCAAGCCGTTGACGGTATTGACTTCCTGTTGGATCACTCCGGGGGGCGGGTTAAAGGCATCAGCATTGTATTTTATATCGCCACAAGTGGTCCAGTTGCCTGGAAATTCGCTTTTCGAGAAGCATTTGCCGCTGGCGTATTCGAGCGCGTCGTGCCAGATGGGTGCGGCGCCGGTGATACCAACCACGCCTTTCATTAAGGCGCCATTGGCATTGCCCGACCAGACGCCCACTACTATATCGGGCGTATAGCCAATTGTCCAGTTATCCTGGTAGCCATCGGTGGTACCTGTCTTAGCGGCCACGGGGCGATTGTCCCAGTCCTGTGTCGTCAAAACGGTATCAGGCGAGAACTCAATGGCTCTGGCGGCATTGTTGGAGAGGATCGATGACATCAGGAAGGCGATTTGCTGGCTGATGACGCGCGTGGCAGGCGCTTTGTTGGGATCGTAGTGGTAGATTTCATGTCCGTAGTTGTCCCAGATGTTCAGTACATACTGGGGAGCCACGCGCATACCCTGGTCGGCCAGGACCTGGTAAGCGCTCACCATCTGCAACAGAGAGATACCGTAAGCGCCAAGGGCGAGAGATGGCCCCAATATTTGTTGAGTAGTGAACTGGACGTTCGTGTTATATTGTTTGTCGTAAGCCTGGGAGTAGAGTACCGCGTCCGTATCGAGATCGGTGATGCCGAAACGTCGCGCCATATTCAGCACGTTGTTGAGGCCGGCAAATTCAATCGTTTTGACGGCAGGCACGTTGAACGAGTTGGCGACACTCAGCAGGATGTTCGAGTTCATATTATGGTAGGTCTGCCCGTAGTCAAATGGATGATAGGTAGCGCCCGGCTGATTTACAGCCAGGCTCTGGCTGCCGCCGGGGAAGTAGGTCTCCTTATCCGGTAAAACGATGCCAGGGTACCAGCCCATCTGAAAGGCAGTGGAATAGAGAATCGGTTTGAATGACGAACCGGGTGAACGGAGCGCGGTAGCAGAATTGACATTGCCCGCGATGGTAGGGTCGGTGGAATTATAGTCCGTGCTGCCGTCCATAGCCAGGATTTCGCCAGTTTTAGCATCCTCGACCACAACAGCCGAGTCATTGACGTTATGAACCGTGTTGAGCGGCCCGTAGTCACCCACGAAAATCTGATAGATACTGCTACGCAGTTGATAGCGCACGTCGTTTTCAATGAACGATTCCAGGTTGGAGTCGATGGTTGTTTGGATGTTAAAGCCGCCGGTAAGGAAGAGATGCGTGCCTAGCTGTCCATCTCCATTGCCCAGGGCATTTTCAATGATTGGAACGATCCAGTTTACGAAATGCGGGTCGATATTCGTATAGTGAAAACCGACGTAACGGATATTCCGTGTCAGAGCTTCGACCTGATTGATGATGGCGGGCGTAATCGGCCCCAGGCTAGAGAAATCTGTCTGGTCGCCCAGGCCTAAATTGATGTTCATATTCAAACCGAGCATTTGATTCAGCACGTAATCCTGGCGTATCTGTGCCGCACTGATATTATATTTGCCCAGGGTTGGATCATAGGCGGGAGGATTTTGAGGCATGCCGGCCAGCAAGGAAGCCCGCGCAAGACCCAGCAATGGATTTATCTTGCAGGTAGTAATATCTCCGGGTTTGGTGCAAGAAGTAATATCGCGATCCAGGTAAGCGATGGCGGGAATACAATTAAAGTTGGAGTCGCATTTCGGGTAAAGTCCGAAATAATCTTCAGCAGCCGCGTCGACGCCCAGTTCTTGCGCGCCGAAAGGAGCCACATTGAAATACATTTCCAGGACTTTCCACTTGGGATACTGCTGCGTCAGGCCAATAGCCAGCGCAGCCTCTGGAAGCTTACGTTGTAGAGAAACCTGGGTGTCCCCTGTCAGGTTTTTGATGACTTGCTGTGTGATGGTGCTGCCGCCGCCATCAACAACGCCCCCGTTAGAAAGATATTGTGATGCCGCGCGCAGGATACCTTGCGGGTCGATGCCCGAATTGTTCCAGAATGAATGATCTTCGGCGGCAATCATGGCATCCTGCATGATACCGGGTATGTAATTATAGGTGACAGGGGTGGCGCGCCCGTATTTCCCATCGTAGGCTGTATAGATCAGTTTATTGTTGCGGTCATAGATACGTGTCGATTGTTCTGTCTGTTGATTGGCTAAACTTTGCACGCGCGGCAACTGGGTCTGGTAGTAGGCATAGGCTGCGCCGAAGCCCGAAGAGAGCATGATGACCAGCAAGACGGCGAAAACGCTCAGGGTGATGGTCAGGATTTTCTTTGTATTGGGACGCGATTTCTGCCAACGCGCGCGGCGATGGCGCATGCGCGTCGAGACACGCAGGGCACGCGAACGTCTCCAGGGGGGTGTTTGCTTGACGGGCGCTATTGCTTGCGGATGGTATATTTCCAGAGGATTTGGCTCGACGTAATTGGCACGCGCGGCAACCATTTTGCCTGACCACTGTCGCACGGAATTCACGGCGTTCGCGAAAACAGAGGGAGTGCGCCATGCCTGCGGCGCTTGTGGCGCTTGTGGCACTTGTGGCGCTTGTTGCTCCTGTGGATACTGTTGTGGCTGCTGTGGTTGTAGGAACACTGGTGAATTTGGCATTGGCGACATTGGCGATGGCCCCTGAGGGGTAGTCCATGCCTGGGGCTGCGGCATCTGCGACTGTTGAGCATAATTGCTCAACAGTCCGCTCGGTCTGGCTGCTCCATTTCCATTTCCGTTAGTAGGAGGAAGATGATGGAGGTTATTGCTATCTTCCTGCTGTTGATTCCAATTATTATTGTTCATTGTGTATCCTTTATAGTTTTCAAGTTATGAGTATGGCCTGCTTATTTATCCAGGTAGTAGCGCGAACTACACGAGCCATTAGGGAGGGACATATCCCTTAAATCCCGGATTGTCTTTATCAAAAGAACGAATGCCAGTCGGGTTTCCGAGAGCAACGGTCTAAGTGTGCAAACGAACAAGGCGGAAGGCATTAACAAAACCGCCCCTTTGGGGCATGCTATGTGACAGAATCATTGCAATCGAGTACAATGAGAGCACAATTCTGAATACTCTATCGCCAATAAGAATTCCGCCTGCATGTCGTTGGATTGAGAGGAGTCTATCAATGTCCCTGCGTCGTTTCTCTCTGGCCTTGTTGATGATGGTGAGCTTTCTCGCACTATTTCTCTCGCCAGTGGCTGCTGCCAGGCATGTGCTGGCTTTGTCCAATGATGCTATTTCAATCACGTCCCAATCAAATGCTGTAAATTTTCCCAGCGCGATCACCTTTAATGTCAGCGCGCGTGATGCTAGCAGTACTTTTATCTCAGCGACGATTGTGGTGAACCTGCACGGCAATCAGGGGCCAGAGACGCATGCTCTGCCTGTCACCGGTTCGCTACACACACTGAACCTGACCTGGAAAGAAAGCACCAGCGGGAACAATTTTTTGCCGCCGGGCAGTTCCGTCAATTACTACTGGCAGTTTGCGGATAAGGCAGGCGATAGGTATGTGCAGCCGCAGCAGCTCGTCACTACCGTTGATACTCGCTTTAGCTGGCAGCACCTGTCGCAGGGATTGTTGCGGGTTAACTGGTACAATCGACCCCAGGATTTCGGGCAGGAGGTTCTTACTCTGGCCGCCGCAAATATTCGACGCATCAGTGCCACGCTTGGCGGCGGGTTGATTCACCCTATCAACTTGTGGGTGTACGAGACGGACAGCGATTTTCACGGTTCGCTGCCTCCCAGCGCCTATGAATGGGTAGGCGGAGTGGCGTTTCCCTCGCTGGATGAAGCATCAATCGTGGTGGTTGGCATGACTGACTTTACACTGAGACGCGATATGCCGCACGAGTTGACGCACCTGATCTTTCACCAGTTGATCGCGAATGGCGAGGCTGGCGGAAGTTACGCGCCGGCCTGGTTCGACGAGGGATTGGCCGTGTATAACCAGTTGTACCATGAACCTGATATGACGATCCAGCTGAACAAGGCGCTCGCGGCTCATAGCCTGCTGCTCCTGAAAAACATTTCTTATGGTTTCCCGGCTGACGCGGACCAGGCCTATCTTGCCTACGCGCAGAGCTGGAACCTGCTGAGCTACATGTATAGCACTTTTGGGCTGGCAAAGATGCAGCAGCTTATCAAGGATATGAATAACCCGCAGTATACGTTTGATGAGGACCTGACGCTGGCGCTGGGACTCGATGAAATCCACCTTGAAAACCAGTGGCGATTGTACCTGCACCAGCCAGGGCTGCTTACACCCGGCCAGGTCACGCCTACGCCGCAGGTTGCGCAGAAGCCAAAGGCGCAGATCGGTGGCTCCGGCGACGACCGGTCATGGATATTGATAGCGCTGGGGGGCGTGCTGGTCTTCGTCTCGCTGGCTGGCTTTATTGTGCTCTTTGCCAGCCTGACGCGGCGACGTAAGGAGGCTGCGCTCGAGACTGGCCCACTCAACGGGCAACCGGTTTCCTATCAAGACCCGGCCATCTACATGCGCGCGTCGATGTACGCGCGGCCTGTCGTACCGGCTCAGGAGTATAGCGGCCTGCCGGGAAGCGAACCCAAGCAAGAGTATTACGCGCCTCCGCCAGGGCGACAATACCCGCAGGAGTAGCGATAGCAGGGCGACCACAAGGGCAGGAAGGAAACGCCTGTACCATGTACGAATGCAACCCTCTCCCAGGGCGAGGGTGATTAAAGCGGAGAAAGAGGACAGATTTCGATGGAAGTGATCGATACACCGGCCGGCGATAGCGAGACGGATGCGCTATCGCCGGAGGCGCTGGCCTGCTGGGTCGCGCTCAGTCGCGTCACGGGTATAGGGCCGGCCAGCTTCAAGGCGTTGCTCGACTACTTTGACGATGATGTGGAGGCTGCCTGGAAGGCCGGACGCGTGGAGCTGGTCAAGGCGGGTATCGCGCGGCGCGCCATTGAAAACCTGCTCAAGCTGCGCGCGACAATCACTCCTCTTGAAGAGCTAGAGAAGTTAAAAAAGCAGCGTATGGGTGTGCTGACCTGGAAAGATAAACTCTACCCGCCACTTTTGCGTGAAATCGATGACGCGCCGCCTGTACTCTACCTGTATGGCAAATTGACCGAGGCTGATCGCTTCGCGCTGGCGGTAGTTGGCACGCGCAATTCGAGCACATATGGCCAGCAGGTTACTGAACGCATGGTGACGGAACTGGCTAAAGGCAGTGTTACCATTGTGAGCGGGCTGGCCCTGGGCATCGACACTATCGCGCATAGCGCCGCGCTGGACGCGGGCGGGCGCACTATCGCGGTACTGGCGTGCGGCCTGGATATCATCTATCCTCCCGTTAATCGTGGGTTGGCCCATCGCATCGTAGAGTCGGGGCAGGGCGTCCTCATCAGCGAATACGCGCCGGGAATGCAGCCCGAAAGCGGCAACTTCCCTTCTCGCAACCGTATTATCTCCGGCCTCTCGCTGGGCGTGCTGGTGGTTGAGGCTCCGGAGAAAAGCGGAGCGTTGATCACGGCGGACAGCGCCTTGAGGCAGGGGCGCGATGTCTTTGCGATCCCCGGCAGTATCCTGTCGAGCAGGAGCGCGGGTGCGAATAAGCTGATTCAGGATGGCGCGCGCCCTGTGATGGATGTCAAAGATATCATCGAGTCGCTCAATCTGTTTATGATTCCTCACCAGATCGAGATGCAGGCCATCTTGCCTGACAATGCCGAAGAGGGCAAGCTGCTGGCCTTGCTCAGCCACGATCCGCAGCATATCGATGACTTGATCCGCTCATCAGATCTGCCCACCACGACGGTCGCCTCGACGTTGACAATGATGGAGAGCAAGACCCAATTTTGGTGTAACAGCCCACTACAAGGAAACACTGCTTATTCTGCAATCGCTGCTTAGTAGCATAGAAGCTGCATAACACGAAGTAGACCCGTTTGCTGCTTGCCTGTTTCTTACTTGGTTTGCGCTTGTTCGTAGACCGTGATACTGGTGCGTCTGGAATGGGCAAGCACTTCAATACCCGTCACGGCAAAACGATTGATCGTTGTGATTTC
>DATLSI010000068.1:0-17023 GCA_035534255.1 Ktedonobacteraceae bacterium
AGCATGACGCGATTACTCTGAGTGATGTTTCATCTCTGAGCGAGCTTATAGGTATGAGAATACTCTATAAAGAGAAACATTGGAGATATTTAAAGAATCAATCACTGCTGATGGCAACATTTAAAGATAAGTTACTATTGCTTGGAATAGAAAACGATAAGCAACTTATCCTCTATCAAATAGAGTAAGAGCTTAACTGGAAACTATTCCAAATCGGGGTTGGCTGAGTCTCTTTTTATCTAGCAAATGCAGTCCATGTTGCTGCGAGTAACGCACTAGCGCTGATAGTACATTGAGATGCCCTGGATAAAGTTCCCTCTTGGCCATTGATGGAAAAGATCTGCAAGTCTTGAACACGGATAAGTATAGCTAGAAGATTGCCGTTCACATAAATGCATGCTCAGCGGCATAACCGGCACCCTCTCCTTCGATCTGCTGGACCACCTCACGCAGTGGTACGTGAGCAGCACCAACCAGGAACAGTACCTCTACGACGCCTCTGGGCAGCGCATCCTGCGCCGCTCGACCAGTGACAGCGCCACCACCATCACCACCTATCCTTTCGGGCTAGAAGACCACCAGTACAGCGGAGTGGGCGGCAACCAGAGCAACACCTACTACTATAGCCTGGCCGGGCGTCTGCTGGGCAAATCGGATGGCAGCACCACCACCTTCGCCCTGCTCGACGGGTTGGGCAGCGTGCTGGCGAGCATCAGCAACACCGCGGGCAGCGCCGCGGTCAAGGGCAACCAGCTCTATGGCCCCTACGGCAACTCACGCTACCAGCAGGGAACCCTCGGCACCGCCAAAGGCTTCACCGGGCAGTACAATGATAGCCTGACGGGGCTGGACTACTTCAACGCGCGCTACTACGACCCGGCAGTATTTCACCGAGAGGAGAAACTCAAAACCAGGTCCCGCAAAGGCAAGCCAGTACAAGGGCTAGCATCATACAGCGGAGTGTCCTCTAGCGCTTCCCCAGCTTCGCCATCACTGCATCACGCACCAACTTCACCTCATCTACACGCAACAACAGGATGCCGCCTATATAGATTAAACTCGCGATACCGCCTGCTACGATGACGGTCAATATATCGCCGAGCAGATGACCCAGCGAGAACAGGGCAAGATGGCCGAGCAACAGTTGCAGGCCCCAGGCGACAACGAACATCACGAGGGCAGCCAGCAGAATCTTGAGGATGGTCGGAATAGTCTCGCGCACGCGCATGCTGCCGATTGCCATACGCAGCAGCACCAGCAGAATAATAGCGTGCATGGAGTTCTGCACCGTGTTGGCAAAGGCCAGCGCTGGCATGCCAACGGTCGTATACAATGGCAGCGCGACCAGCAGATAGCCCCCAACGCTCACTACGCCCACGGCAACAGGTATGAGTGTGTTCTTGCGAGCATAGAAAGCCGCGATCAAAAGTTGGTCCAGCGCCACAAAAGGCAGTTGGTAGGCGTAGTTTTGCAGGGCCAGGGCTGTACGCGAGGCATCAAATTGCGAATAGTTGTGGTGGCGGAAGAGCAGGTCAACGATTGGCTGGCGCAGCACGATCAAGCCGACCATGGCCGGAACCATCAATAGCAAACCAACGCGGAAACCCAGCAGCAGCGTTTGCTTGAAACGGTCGGTATCCCCGTTACGAGCGTGCTCGGTCAGAGTGGGCAGCACAGCGAAAGAGAGCGCGGCAGCCACCAACCCCACCGGAAACTGAATGAGGGTAGTAGCTGAATTGAGGGCCAGCGTGTTGGCGTAGCCCGTCGAATGGTCATCGTGAGTGAGCGAGGATAGATGTTGATCGAGGAAGACCAGCCCCATTGTTACCAGAAAGCTGAACGCCACCGGCCCATAGAGTTTGACGATACGCCGCAGCGCGGGATGTCTCAGGTCAAGCACAAACATGTAATACAATCGCTGCTTGCGAATGCCGGGCAGCAGCAGCACAATCTCGCCTGCCGCGCCGAAAAGCACGCCCACGGCCAGTCCGAGATACCCAAAATGACTCATTCCGATCAGCGCGCCAAGAATTGCGCCAAGAATAATGCCGATGTGATAGGCACCAGTAGCAAAGGCAGGCCAGCCAAACTCCTTGAGGGCGAATAAAGCGGCCAGTAAAACGGCAAAGGGACCCAGCGCCAGCAGCGAGAAGAAGATGATCCGTGAATAGATCAGCGTCAATTGCTTCTCAGGTCCGGGGAAACCCGACACCAGCAGATTGATGAAATAAGGTGCCACGAACATGTAAACTATGGCAAATATTAACGTAATCAGTAAAATAATGTTTACAAGAGTGAAAACAAGGCGGCGCAGTTCGTCGCGCTTTTCGGGCGCGGCATAGTCATTAAAGGTGGGAATGAGCGCGCCGCTGACCGAACCATTGACCAGGAAGTCATTAAAAGTTCGCGCAGGCAAAATGGCGGCATTGAACGGCCCTCCAATAGCAGGACCAAGAGCCGCGATAACCACCTGGCGCACCATACCCAGCAAGCTGCTGCCCAGATTGCCCAGCATGACCAGCGAGGCCGATTTGGCAATATGCCGTCGTTCGCTGGCGACAGCGTTTTCCGCTACATTCTCTTCAATGGGCACTGCCAGTTCGTTTTGTTCTATCAGACCGCCCGCAACACGCGGAATTGATTCGACCTCGTTAGATTTTTCAATTGATGTTGACTGATTTTCTAGAGATTCTTTTGGCATTAGGAATAGTATCTCCTCATACGATATTTCAATTCTAGCGGGGCAGCCGTTTGATTTTTGCGATCAATTCGGTTGTTGAATGATGCGGCAGATATGGAATAAGATGCACACTACCGCCATAAGCCTGCACTACTCCAGCTTCGGGCAAACGCCTGCTATCCAGTTCGCCCGTTACGCCACCAGAGAGAGCATAATCCCCGCCCTTGACGTAGATGGCCGGGCGCAAGCATTCCACCAGTGAACCAGCCGTCGCTTCGCTAAAGATGGTCACGTAATCGATGCAGGCCAGCGCGGCCAGGATTTCAGCGCGCTCACTCTCAGGAATCAATGGACGGCCCGGCCCTTTCAAGAGGCGCACGCTCTCATCGCTATTCAGACCAAGTATGAGAAAGTCACCCAGGGAGCGCGCCTCCTGCAAATAACGCACGTGCCCCAGGTGTAGTAAGTCGAAACAGCCATTAGTAAAGACGCCGCGCTCTCCCGCTTCTTGCCGCAGCCGCGTTTGCCTGGCAAGTTCATCACGGTCAAGTATCTTACGGCGATCATCCAACATGACATCACGCATGAAACACGCTCATTAATTCTTGCGGAGTATTGCTGGCGCAACCCAGGCGGCGCACGACCAGCGCCGCCGCGGCATTGGCGAGACAGGCAGCCTCGACAAAGCTCGCGCCCGCAGTCAGCGCCAGGGTGAAGGTCGCGGCGACGGTATCACCGGCCCCGTTGGTATCGACAATTTCGCTGCTATGATCCAGGTGATGCACCGGCAAATACACCGGCGCTTCTCCCTGCTCAAACAGGCTCATGCCCTCCGCTCCGCGCGTAATCAGAATGCTCCGCGCGTGACTGCCATCCAGTAATCGCTGCCCCGCGTCATGCAGTTCCGCCTGTGTGTTGATGCTCATGCCCAGGGTCAGTTCCGCCTCCGGCTGGTTCGGGGTGATGGCGGTCACGCCCTGGAAGCGAAAAAGCGAGCCATGCGAGTCAGCCACGATCACTTTTCCCGACTCCCGCGCCGCGGGAAGGCAGATGTCGAGTATTTGCGGGCTAATGACGCCATTCTCGTAATCCGAAAGCACCACCGCGTCCATCGACGGTAACACACGCTTAATATAGTCAATGATGAGACTTTTCGTTTCATCCTCCAGGTCAGAGGTATCAACGCGGTCTATACGCACGATATGTTGCTGTACGATCTGCGAACTGCCCGCCACGATGCGTGTCTTGGTGGATGTTGGACGATGCGTGTCGCTCACTAACCCTTCCTGGTGCATACCAAGTTCGCTGATGGCGCGTCGCAAACGCTGGCCGGGCACATCATCGCCTACTACTCCTGCCAGGAAGACCTCCGCGCCCAGCGAACGCGCATTGACCGCCACGTTGGTTGCCCCGCCAGGAACTGTGCGTTCCTCGTTCAGTTCAAGGATCAGCACGGGCGCTTCGCGCGCGATACGCGTCGGCCTGCCGATAAGGTATTCATCCGCGACCATATCACCGATCACCAGCACGCGCTTTCCCGCGAAACTATCGATCAGCACACGTACTTTATCTATGGCTATACGAAAATCATTACTCATTTTCGCCCTTTCAGCAGGACATACAGCATAAATTTTGGGATAGCCAGCATGCGTTTCCAGCGCCAGGGTTCGCGGTACAGCCGGTAGAGCCATTCGAGACCCAGGTGCTGCATGATACGCGGCGCGCGGCGCTGGCGACCTGAAAGAAAATCGAACGCGCCTCCCACGCCCATCGCCACAGCGACGGGCAGGCGCGCGAGATTGCGACGAATCCATAGCTCTTGGGCAGGCGCGCCATATGCAACACACAGCACGTCCGCGTGTGCAGCCCGTATACGCTCAAGGATGGCGGCTTCTTCTTCCAGCGCGGGCGATCCAGCGTATGTTCCGGCGATCACTACTCCTGGCGCGACAGCCTGCAAATGGGTGGCAGCCCGCTCAGCTACGCCTGGCGCAGCCCCCAACAGGTAGAGGCGATAGCCAGAAGCTGCGCAGCGCTTCGCCAGCGCGACGACGGTATCGGTGCCGGTTATGCGCTCCGGCACGCGCATTTTGCCAGGGTAGGTCGCCCAAACTATACCGATACCATCCGCCACCACCAGCGCCGCGCTATTGATGGTGCGGCGAAAGTCACTGTTTTTCTGAGCCGCCATTACAAATTCGGTATTGACCGTTACAATCTGCTGGCAAGGTCGGGCAGTTTCGCTGGCACGGCGTAAGGCAATCATTTGCTCAATCAGGTTAAGCGCCTGTATCCGTGTTACTCGATCTACCCGCACGCCAAGCACAAAGGTAGACGGGGGCAGTTCAGGCACATTTTCCAATTGTATCGACATGGGCTACCAGCTTATTCCAACAATCATGCTGCTACTATAACAGATTCGACGCTTTATGGCTATCTCTGGTACAATGGTAGACAAAGCAATACGCAAAAAGGAGTGATGTCAAATGGCAGAAGTGAATATTCAGAGCGGCGAGCGTCCCCGTTTGCCCATGCAGGGCATACCACAGCCGAGCCGGGAAGAGGTGATGCATCTTCCTCGCGTCCATATCTCAACGCACCCGGTAATGAGACACAAGATGACAGCCCTGCGCGATAAGAATACACAGCCGCCAGATTTTTACCGGCTGGTGAAGGAGATTGGCGCGCTGATCGCGTATGAAGCAACCTCGACGCTGGCGCTGGAACAGACCCGCATTGAGACGCCGATGATGCCGATGGTGGGCGAACGGCTGGCCGGTGGTATTGGCGTGACGCCAATTTTGCGCGCGGGGCTGGGACTGGCCGAGGGCTTTCGCGAGGTGATCCCCGATGTGCAGGTCTGGCACCTCGGTTTGCGCCGCGACGAGCATACCCTTGAAGCGATGGAGTACTACAACCAGCTCCCACACAAAGTTGAGTTGCAGGTATGTTACGCGGTTGATCCCATGCTGGCAACAGGCGGCTCGGCCATTGACGCCATTAATGTGCTGAAAAAGCGCAGCATCCCACGCCTTTGCTATATATGCATAATCGCGGCCCCTTATGGCCTGCTCAAGCTCTCACAAACCCATCCCGATATTGACATTTATGTTGCCGCGCTGGACGAAAGCTTGAACGACGTAGGCTATATCCTGCCGGGGCTAGGTGATGCCGGAGACCGCCAGTTTGGAACATTTTAATTCATTTATAGACTGCACCAGCGCAGGAAGGGAATAGGCGATAACCATGCCATACGTGCCCCTGCCTGAACCTCCTGAACCTGAAGACAACCTGGAAGAATCTTCACAGTTTGATGAGACTGCGGCGCAAACGCTTACTCAGTCTAACGAAGCATCAAATCAACCCACTGGCGCGACCGGGGCGCAACTGCCACCAGAGGCGCAGGGAGAGACCAACGGCGGGCCGCTCGGCTGCTGCTTTGGCGTCAGCATGGGCCTATTGCTCAGTGTAGGTATCGTTAGCCTGAGCATCCCCGTTCTGGGCCACCTTACCACCGGTTTGAGCGGCTTTCTGGCGTTTCTAGTAAACGCCGCGGCTGTCATTTTCGTTATCGTGGCAACTCTTGCGCTGGGCGTCGTGGGCTGGAAGATCGGGCGCAGGGTTTTCCGAGAGTACGAACCGTCTCCCCGCCAGCAGAGGAAGATGGCACAATTGCAACAGAGGCAGGTTGCGCGCGTCCGACAGCGCCGCCATGTCTGAAATGAAATTTAAAATAGCCCCACACCGCTCCCAGGGCGGGGACAAGCCCTGGCTCACCGTCGTAAGCTAAACGAATATTCGACAGGCAAAAGGGAATCAGTCACATGCGTGTAGTCATTTTCTGCGATATGGAAGGTATTTCCTGTATCGAAACATGGGAACAGGTCTCCGCGGGTTCACCCTTTTACGAGGAGTCGCGCAAACTCTATACCGATGAGATGAACGCGGCAGTTCGCGGCGCGCGCGCAGCCGGCGCCAGCGACATTACAGTAGTTGATTGTCACGGCGCAGGCGGAGCGTATAGCTTCAAAAGTTTTCTGCCCGACCGCCTCGAATCGAGCGCGCAATATGTTTTTGGCTATCCCTGGGGACGCTATATTGCAGCCTTCGAGGAGGGCTGCGACGCCATCTTATTTTTGGGCGCGCACGCCATGGCCGGAACGCCCGACGGCGTGCTGTGTCACACCGTCTCATCCGAGGCCTGGTATAGCGCGCGCATCAACGAGACGCTGGTAGGTGAAAGCGGCATCCTGGCGGCTATCGCGGGCTGCTGGGACGTACCGGCCATCTTCGTCTCCGGCGATGAGGCCACCTGCCGCGAAGTAACAACGCTGCTGGGAGAAGACGTGGTGACTGCCCCTGTGAAAACGGGCCTGGGTCGCTACTCCTCGCGCAACATGGCTCCGCGCGATGCCTGTTCATTGATCGAAATGCGCGTGGCACAGGCCATTAGCCTGAAACACTGGCCCAAACCTCTCAAATTTAGCACGCCCGTCACCTTCAGGGTCGAAGTGGCGACGCCCGACCGCGTCAATGATTTCGCGGGCCGCGCCGGTGTGACCATCGAGGGGCCGCGCACCGTTTCCGCGACAGGCGATAATTTCTGGCAGGCGTGGGATCGGTTCTGGTACCGGAATTAGGCAGGTAGATTAGCTTTCCGTCACACGAATCACGGCGAAGCGACTGCGCAGGGAGTTAGTCAATTCCACGAGGTGGGCCAGGGATTGCTTCATATTGCCGGACTGTTGAGCAATCTCAGTAGCCATAAGCGCGATCTCTTCGACAGAATGCGTTACCAGTTATGACCCCTGTGCCAGATTCACCGCTTCGGGACTCATGCCCTGAATAAGGTCTACCATTTGTTCGGTGACAATGCCTATGGCATCCAACGCGACGCCCGCCTGCGTTACCAGTTCAGACTGCGTCACGACATGCTGGATATTCTGGTCAACACTTTGTGAAACGGTGGTGATTTCGTTTTGAATAGCGCGGATGCGCGATGCCACTTTGCGCGCCGACTCCGCGCTGCTGACGGCCAGCGAGCGAATCTCCTGGGCGATCACCACGAATCCCTGGCCCTGCTCGCCCGCGCGCACGGCCTCGATCGCTGCATTGAGGGCCAGCAGGTTCATGCGTGTCGTCAGGCCAGTCAGTTCCACGACAGTATCGTTAATCTCCTGGCCGCTCTCACCCAGACGTTTTATGACACGCGCCGATTGCATGGTGATTTCGCGCAGGTAGCGCATGCCGTCGCCGGCGCGCGCAATTTGTTGTTGTCCATCCTGCGTCACTTCCATCGCTTCGGAGACCGCCATTGAGAGCTTTTCCGCCCGCTCCGAAACACACTGGATCGCGACAGCCATATCGTCAGTGACACGCGATATGCGCTCAACCTGGTGTTCTTGCTGGCCGCTATCGTGCGCGAGCACATCTGAACTGCGGCGCACGTCCTGAGCATGCGCATCAACCGCCAGCGTGACCTGTTGCACGCTCCCCAGCATCTCGCTAATTTCGCCAATCATGCCATTGACCGCTTCGACGAAAGGCCGCAACTTCTCGTGTGGCGTATGCGCGCGCACGCGAAAATCACCACGCTGCACCTGCTCCATATCGTGACGCAGCGCGACAATAGCCTCTTCAAGAGCAAGCCGTTCAGCTTCGCGTTCCTGGAAGAAACGGGCGTTATCAATAGCTAAAGCGGCCTGGTTCGCGAATAGTTCGATGATCTCGATGTTCTCTTCGGTAGGTATCTTGCCATCCAGCGGGTCATCCAATGAAAGAAAACCTAGAATTTTCCGCAAACGCAGGCTGAACAACGGCACAATCAGCGCATCTTCGGGATGCCAGCCGCCCGGTTCGTAGTCATCCAGCGTTTTATCTATGCCCCACACGATATCCCCAAAAGCTTCCGGGTGTTCATGAGAAATAAAATAGCTCTGGCTGATTTGAAATTCCGGGCGCATCAAGAGCATCATTTGCTCAACCGTGACGGGATGCTCGCGCACAATGCGTTTGCTCTCCTCGGTGGCTCCCACGATAGCGACCGGTGTAAGATAATCACGCGCATCCTCAAGCAGGTTGATTACCGCGATACGGAAACCCGTGCAGGCGCTGATGACAGCGACCATGTGCTGAAGAATCTCATCAAGACCCATTTCTGCTCGTAACACGTTGCCCAGGCGAATCAACTCTTTAATTTGACGCGCGCGCTGCGGACTCTCTATACCATGAGGAAAAGTGATGGAAGGCAATTGCAACGCCTGGTCGACGGGTGTGGTGGGTATGATAGGCATGATAGGCATTGAGGGCACGCCCGCACCCTGCTCGCGTTCCCACTGCGCCTGCTCGGCGGGTGATCGAAAACGCACGCGCAAGGGGACAAACCAGTTCTGTGGCTTTCGTTCCGACATATACTCCCTCTTTTTCCTTTTCCAATTGAAGATGCACTTGTTTGAGAATAACACAAGCTCATCTTGTATACAAGAAATATAGGAGAAATAGAGAAAAGTATGTTACAGATAATACGCGCGCTTCGTTATTGTAAATAGGAGAGATAGAAGGCTCTCCATGAGAAACCGTTCTCTGGTAGTGCGGCAAGTAGTGTGACCTTGTTATGACCTCGTTGTGACCTCGTTGTGACCTCGTAGCGCGACAAATGTAGAGAAGTTTCGTAATATTTGGACTAAATCAATGCGGGGAGTCAAGCAATTGACTCCCTTTTAATTCTATTGCAGAGATATACAAACTGGTTGCCTCATTTTCTAAGGTGAAGTATGACACAAAGCTCATCTGAGGATGAATCAGGAATTTTTGCAGGCGGTACCGTGTTCTAAATCATGGACAGCGTATTCTCTCTTATGGTATACTACTTTGCGACGCGATGCGGGCAAGCCTGCCGCGCATTGTAGAAGAAGCCACGAGAGTTAAGATAGACGGAAGACAGGCGAAAGGGGTCTACTATCAATGCCAAAAAAGGGTGAACTTTCAAAAACGGCGCGCGCATCTCTAGCCAATCGTGAAGAGATCAACCATCTGACAGACCGCATTTGCGCGAAGTGCGGCGAAGCAATCATGCTGAAAGAACTCCAGCCCGTGAAGGTGCTTGGTAAAGGGATGGTTTTCTACCACAAATCCCATTACAGCGTTCAGTAAGACATGTTGACAGGGCGACCGTAATGGTCGCTCTTTTTTTATTGCGTCATTGCTTACTTGACAAGACGCAGGCAAACTGGCACAATCCCCCACATGGAGACTTCGCTCCAAATCGCACGTATCACCACGTATCACAGGGAGAATATAGTATCATGCCGCAGTCCGTTAATCCTCAGCAGTCAATACACGATGCGCTCTTATCCACATCACCAACGCCCGCACCTACCACACCCATGCCTATACCCATACGTGTCGCTTTTCAGGGCGAGCGCGGCGCGTTCGGCGATGAGGCGGTCAGAGACTATTTTGGCAAGCAGGCGCGTGGAGAGGAGACAGGACTGAATGCACAGGATGCACAGGATGCGCAGGATACGCAGCCGGTGCCATATCGCTCTTTTGCCGATGTTTTCCGCGCGGTTGCCTCCGGCGAAGTGGAATATGGCCTGGTGCCCGTGGAAAATTCGCAGGCCGGCAGCATCAATGATGTCTATGATCTCTTGCGCCAGCATGATCTGTTCGTTGTAGGAGAAATCGGCCATCCAGTCAATCACTGCCTGCTCTGTTTACCGGGACAGCAGATCAAGGACATCAAACGGGTGATCTCCCACCCGCAGGCTCTGGCGCAGAGCGATATCTACCTGCGCGATCTCGGCGTAGAAATCGTTGCCACCTACGATACGGCTGGCAGCGCGAAAATGATTCGCGAAGAAAATCTGCAAGGCGTGGCGGCTGTCGCGGGCGCGGGCGCGGCGGAAATCTACGAACTGGAAATCCTGGCACATGACATTCAGACCATCAAGGGCAACTATACGCGCTTTATCGTCTTGAGTCGCGAACCCGCGCCTCGTGTTGACGGCGCTGCGAAAACCATGCTGGTGATGGCGACCGCGCACCAGCCCGGCTCGCTGCACAAATGCCTGGGCGTGCTGGCCGATCAAAACATCAATGTACTCAAACTCGAATCGCGCCCCTCGCGCCAGCGTATCTGGGAATATGTCTTCTACCTCGACTTCGAGGGACACCGCGACGATCCGCCCGTGCGCACCGCCCTGGCCGATCTCGCCAGTTTTACCACCTTCTGCAAAGTGCTGGGATCATTCGCCAAAAATACATAAACAAAGGATGAGATGGCAAAGGGCGTCGCCCTTTGCCATCTCATCCTTTGTTTCTTATCTTTTTATCTTCAGCGTTTTGATGAAATTCTCGGCCAGCATTTCGTAAGCCGCGCCGTGATATTCCTCGACGCGGCCAGCGTCACACAGCGTGGTCAGACCTGGATCGATGGGCAGCTGCGCCAGCAGAGGCGCGTTTGTCATATCGACCAGTTCGGGACCGTTGCTGGTACCGAATATCTCGTAGCGTTCCCCGTTGGGAGTTTCAAAGTACGACATGTTCTCTACCACGCCTACAATGATGCCCTTCAATTGCTGCACCATGTTGATGCACTTCTTGACCACCATGGTAGCCAGCAATTGCGGTGACGAGACGATGACGATGCCATCCACCGGCAGCGACTGCAAAACCGTCATTGGCGCGTCCGAGGTGCCAGGGGGCAGATCAACCAGCAAGTAATCGAGCTGGCCCCATTCGACATCGCTATAAAATTGCTTGATGGCGCTGGAAACCATTGGGCCGCGCCATACTACAGGCTGGCTCTCTTCCTCAAGGAACATGTTCATCGACATAACCTTGATGCCGCCCATACTGGTCAACGGCTCAATGCCGCCACTCGCCGACTTCATGGGCTGGCCCTTTGTGCCAAACATGCGCGCGATACTGGGACCGGTGATATCACCATCCAGGATACCGACGCGCAGCCCCTGACGCCGCAGCGAAACCGCCAGCAAACCGGTGACAAGCGACTTTCCGACGCCGCCCTTGCCGCTCATCACGGCGATCACGTTCTTGATGCTTCCATCTTTTCCGGCAGGAGCCATCGAGAGCGGCACACCGCGCCCGACGGGAGCCTTTTTCGGGGCTACCGAGGTTGGCTCGCCCTTGACGGCAGCATTCAAATCTTTCACCAGCAGCATCTGCTTCTCCGGCGTAAAGCGATGCGTGCGCGCTCCGCCCGCTATACTCTCGCGGGAGCCCACAGCGCAGGCAGTACATGGCAACCCGTGTCCATGAAAGACCTTGACCGTCTCTGGATGTTTTGTTACCACGTCGTGAATAATCATATCAGCAGTAATTGTATCCGCCATATCACTTATCCTTGTTATAAGGCGCGTTCCACGCCTATTCTTCTCTGGTCTAATATTCCTTCAATTCGAGGTAAAATAAATCCAACCTGCGAACTCAGATATATTATAGCACCACACCAGGGCAGGGACAAGCCCCCGTCCCCACCGTGCGTAGGGACAGGGACGTGGGGTGGCGGGGACGCGGGGGCCTTGCGCCTGTCCCCGTCCTCCCCGCCAACGTTCCCATTGATGAGGAATGGTGAATGATGCGCGCTGCGAACGGGGACGCTTATGTGAAATGGATTGGGGAGACAAGCCTCACTCTGCTGTAGTGCCGTTACACCAATATCCCTTCGTCGTCCAATTGCTTGATCTGTTCGTCGCTCATGCCCAGCAGCGTCTTGAAAATGTACTCGGTGTCAGCGCCCAGCAAGGGAGCGGGACGATGGATGTATCCCGGCGTTTCCGACATTTTGAACGGGACGCCCGGATAGCTTTTCTCGCCCACCACCGGGTGACCGAATTTCTCCATGAAGCCGCGCGCCTTGATATGTTCGTCTTCTACAAACTCGCCGGTGCTCAGCACGGCGCCAGCCGCCACACCGGCGGACTGCAAACGATGCATGACCTCGTAGTGATCCAACTGAGATGTCCATGCGCTGATAAGCTCATCAAGCGACTCGCGATTCTGGATACGGGCTATGTTGGTAGCGTAGCGAGCATCCCGCGCCAGCGCGGGTTGTCCTATCACCGTCGCCAGGGCAGCAAACTCTTGATCGTTTTCTACGGATATGGCGCACCACTGGTCTTCGCCGCTACATGGATAGACATTGTGGGGCGCGAAGAAACGATGCGAGTCGCCGTTACGCTGCTGAATATTGCCGTTGACGGTATATTCAATTACAGCGGTGTCAGTGAGCGCGGCAGCCGTAAGGGTCTGCCCCAGGTCGATCCACTGTCCCTGACCCGTGCGCTTCACGCGGCGCAGCGCGGAGACAATGGCAAAAGCCGCGCTGACGCCAGCCGCGGCATCGGGATAGCTTGTGCCAACACGTGAAGGCTCGCCATCGGGCCAGCCCGTCAGGTGAACGATGCCCGCCTGCGACTCCTGCATGGGACCATAGGCGACATAGTTTTTATAGGGGCCGCGATGCCCGAAACCCGCCATCGAGCAATACACAATGCGCGGGTTGATCTCGCGCAGGCGTTCGTAGTCAAAGCCAATGGCTTTCATGCCGCGCGCGCTGTAATTTTCCAGCACCACGTCACTCATTGCGATCAGGCGCACGATAATCTCACGCGCCTTCTCACTTTTCATATCCAGGTTGACACTGTACTTGCTGCGATTGTGTGTATTCCAGTAACCGCTTGAGTTGAGTCTGCGATCCTCAAACGCGAATGGCGGGTACATACGCACCACGTCCATGCGCTTGCGGCTCTCAATCTTAATCATCTCCATGCCCATGTCGCCGAGCAGTTGACCGCAGTAGGGACCCGCGAACACCCATGAGAAATCAACGCAGCGAAATCCTGCCAGTGCATCCTTTTGCATGCTTGCTCTCCTCTCTTAAATAATGCCGTCCGCGCGTAAAATTGAAAGTTCCGCCTCACTCAAGCCCAATCTCGACAGGACTTCGCCGCTATGCTGGCCGAGCAGGGGAGCCGCGCTGCGCATCACTCCCGGTGTTTCAGTCATATAGATAGGAGCGGCTATATCCTTATACGTGCCGATGACAGGATGCTCGAACTCAGAGAAGAAACCGACTTCATTCAAATGCGCATCTGTGGCAAGATCACGCGCATCGCTCGTCATGCCGATTGGACAACCCAGAGATTGCCCTTTGTGAAATAGCTCGGACTTCCCGGACTTCATAAACCCGGCGACCAGGCGAGGCTCGAACTCATCGGCCCTGGCGCGCCGTTCGTACAGGCTTTGCATGGCAGGGTCATTCACCATCTCGAAATCCTCGACCAGTTGCGCGGCTGCGATGGCTTCCTTGGTCTGCGTGCAGCACATCCCGATGTAGCCATCTTTGCAGGGAAAGACGGTGCAGGGCCACGCTGTGCCATGGCGGCTGCCCGCGCGTTTGCGAACCACACCCGTATAGGTATACTGCTCGATAGCATTTTCCAGCACGGAGGCCGTAGACTCCTGGGCCGATACATCGACATGTTGTCCTTCACCGTGCAGGTCGCGATAGAGCAAAGCGACGGAGCAAGCATACGCCGCGTGCATGGCGGTAATGTGTTCCGCCTGTTGTCCCCCTGTCATCGTGGGCGGTTTGTTGGCAGGCCCGGTGATGCTCATCAGCGCGCCCATCGCATCTTCCACGATGTTGCTCGTCTGAAAGCTCGCGTAAGGTCCCGTCTGCCCAAATCCAGTAATCGAACACACCACCAGGCGCGGGTTAAGCGCGTGCAGATCCGCGAAACCCAGTCCCAACGCCTCCAGCGTGCCAACAGGCCAATCTTCGATGAGTAAATCCGCGCCGCGCGCCAGTTCGCGCAACAATTCCCGCCCGCGCGCCGTACTCAGGTTCAGTGCCACACTTTTCTTGTTGCGGTTATGATGAATAAAGTGCAGGCTTGTCTCTCGGTCCTCTCTGCCGCTGGCAAAGGGGCCAACGCGGCGCGCCGGGCTGCCGTCCACCGGCTCAATCAGTATCACTTCCGCGCCATAATCGCCTAACATCTTCGCGCAATGCATTGCGCGCACGGTGCTACTTAAATCGAGGACGACGACATCTCCGTAAAGGGATGCGCCTACAGAGGATACAGGGGATGCGCCATGTTCTGTCATAGAAATATTCCCTTCCCGTAAGGACGAGCGTTACATCGCCCGGTATGCAGAATAGGATGGGTACAAGTAAACCCGAAATATGGTTTAGTATAGCACAACAAATACGCAGCTTGCTATTTGTCCGTCATTATGGTACACTTTTAATGGCATAATAGGACATATTTTTCAATATGCACATGGCTTTAACTTCTGTAGACGAAGACAGAAGTGAAGATAGATTAAATGCAGACAATTAAACAAGTGTCTAGTAACGCTACATAAAATAATGTAGTGAGGAGGTTTTTTATACTTTGACAACAGAAAATGTTCGACTTATCCCGCTTGGAGGGTTGGGAGAAGTCGGAAAGAATATGATGGTCGTCGAATACGGTGACGACATCATGATTATTGATTCGGGTTCGATGTTCCCCGACGACGAGATGTTTGGCGTTGACCTGGTTATCCCCGATACAAGCTACCTGCACGACAAGAAGCAGCGCATTCGCGGCATTTTTATCACGCATGGCCACGAAGATCACATCGGCAGTTTGCCCTACACCTTACCGGCGCTCGATTACCCGCCCATCTATGCCACCCGCTTGACCCAGGGATTGATTCAGGTCAAGCTCAAGGAACATAAGATGCTTGATAAAGTCGTGATGAACGTAGTATCGTCGGGCGACAAGATAGCTATAGGCAAATGCCAGGTTGAGATTGTGCGCGTCAACCACAGTGTTCCCGATGCCACCGCGCTTGCCATTCATACGCCCATCGGCACCATTGTACACACGGGCGACTATAAGTTCGATCACACTCCCATCGATGGACGCCCCGCCGACTTTGGCACATTGGCTCGCCTGGGCAACGAGGGCGTGCTGGTGATGATGGGCGATAGCACGCGTGTCGAATCGCCCGGTTATACCCCCTCTGAGCGCGTCATCAACGATTCGTTTGACAAAATTTTTGCCAACGCGCCCGGACGTGTTATCATCGCCACCTTCGCCTCGCTGCTTTCACGCGTGCAGCAAGTTATAAATACTGCTGAGCGTTATGAACGGGTTGTGGCCCTGGTCGGCCGCAGCATGGTAAACAACGTGCAGATGGCTGTTGAGCTAGGCTACCTGAACTTTCCCAAAGGTATGCTCATTCGCGCCGAGGACATCAACAAGTTTCCGGCGGAGCGCGTGGTGATCATTTGTACAGGCAGCCAGGGAGAACCAACTTCAGCCCTCACCCGTATTGCCAATCAGGATCATCGCCAGGTGCGCATCCAGCCGAATGATACCGTCATTCTTTCCGCTACACCTGTTCCGGGCAACGAAAAGATGGTGAACCGCACCATCAATAACCTGTTCCGCCAGGGCGCGGAGGTGCTTTACCAGGCAATCGCCAATGTGCATGTTTCCGGTCACGCCGCCCAGGAGGAGTTGAAGCTAATGATCAACTTGCTGCGTCCCACCTACATCATGCCCATTCATGGTGAGTACCGTCAACTCATCCTGCACGCAAAACTGGCCTATTCGCTCGGCATTTCCGACAACAATATTGTGATCGGCGAGGATGGCGATATCGTCGAAGTCACACCTGAATCCATTCGCGTGATGGACCATGTCCCCTGCGGCAATGTCTTTGTCGATGGATTGGGTGTGGGCGATATCGGGCAGATTGTGCTGCGCGACCGCCAGGTACTTGCTCAGGACGGCATTTTGATGGCCGTGCTGACCGTCGATAAGGAAACTGGCCAACCGCTGGCCGGCCCCGATATTGTTTCGCGCGGCTTCGTCTATATGCGCGACTCAGAAGAACTGCTGGAAAGCGCGCGCGAGCGTATCCTGGAGTCCTTCGTCGGCCTGAACGGGCATGCGTCCGACTGGTCATTCGTCAAAGACAAGATTCGCCATACACTCAGCGAATTCCTCTACGAAAAGACGCACCGCCGCCCCATGATCCTACCCGTGGTTATGGAAGTCTAAGCTGGACGCCCTCCGGGGCGTCCAACCTCGTGCCATCATTGCACTGCCCGAGAAAGCCTTTGGCCGTGTTGATGGTACCTTTAGAGTAGCGCGCGTTGCCATAAGGACCGTACACCTGGTTGCCTTTGAGCGTGGCTGCGTTCGCGGTGTTGCTGAAGCTGGCTAAGATGCTGCCCAATGTGTCGGTCATGTAGAAGACCGTGCCATTGGCATCCTTCGCGCCCATGAGTTGCCCCGCCAGGCTATAGTAGTAGGT
>DATLSI010000069.1:0-14004 GCA_035534255.1 Ktedonobacteraceae bacterium
TGCGTGCCGCCATAGCCGAGTCAAGTAATCGGTAGGGAAAGAAAGGTCTATCATGGAATACATACTTTGTTTGCAATCGATAGAGCAAAGTGATATCGCGCTGGCGGGTGGGAAAGCGGCCAATCTTGGCGCGCTAGTACGAGCGAATCTCCTCGTTCCGCATGCTTTCGTCGTACTTACCAGCGCCTACCAGGAATTTCTTATAGCCAATAATTTACAGACTACCATCACGGAACTTGCCGAACGCGTCAATCCACTTGAGCCTGACGCGTTCGAGCAAGCTTTCCAGTCCATTCGTCTGCTTATCGAGCAGGGTACGATGCCTGAAGAATTGGCTGATGCCATACTTGCAGCATACACGCAGATGGGCGGCGGGGCAGTGGCAGTGCGTTCCTCATCGACTGCCGAAGATTTGCCCGGCGCGTCTTTTGCCGGTCAACAGGAGAGCTATCTGAATATCGATGGATCAGAGCAGCTGTTGGAGGCTATCAAACGCTGCTGGTCGTCAAGGTGGACCGCTCGCGCAATGGCTTATCGCGCTCAACAGGGCATCAGGCCTGAGAGCGCGAGTATGGCGGTGATTGTGCGGCAAGAGGAGTTGCCTGTACCTGGCGATGATGCCTGGGATAGACATGGGGCAGTAGAAATACACGATTATGACCTCTGGACGCGTACAAACATTGGTGAGAACTTTCTTGAGCCGATTACGCCTCTCAGCGAGACTCTATGGCCGACTTTCTTTGTACTTTGTCGTCTGCCCTCCAGAGAAGAGCGCGGCCCCGACTCTCCTCCTTTACCTACTATTGGTGAGCGTTTCTACGGGCGCATGTACGTCAACGAGGGAGCAGTGATCGATGGCACGGTTAAGAGGGGTATTCCGACCAGCTTTATCGATACTACCTGGGGTAGCAGCGAGCGTGGCCTGCGCAGTTCGGATGATACCATCCATTTTTTTCGCCTGCTCGGCAGTATTCCTTCACTGATCGGCTCCGTGGTCAAGTCGGGAAGGCAGCAACCGAAAGCAAAGGCAAAACAAAAGAAACAAAAAACGCCGCGCCTGACTTCGGAGCAGCTTTACGCGCAGATAGACGAGTGGGTTGAACAATTCCAACAGCAAGATATGCAGCAGCTCGATGATCGTGCGCTGTGGAGTTTTGTACCTCTGTGGATAGAACGTGGCAAAGCGTTGCGGCCTATATTGCTGGATGCGGGGCTGGCCGGGATCACTTTCTACTTTCTCGAACGGCGCGTAAGCAAGTGGACGGGTAAGCGCGGCCAGACAAGTGTACTGGTGCAGGCGCTTTCCGGTGTGTACACTGCCGAGGTAGGATTGGCGCTCTGGCGTATGGCGCAGACGCTGCGCCATACGCATCTCGATGAGATAGTGCAAAATCATCCAGCCAGAGAGGCTCTGGCCCGCATCCACCAAACCCCGCGTCCTTGTCCCTACAGGACGGGGGCGGCCAGTTCGCGGCATTACCCTTTTCGATTTTCAAGGTTCACCAGATAATTGAATAGCTACTCAAATTCAGCGATCAACGGTTCGGCGATCTCTTCCCCGATGCGATGAACGATACCTTCGGGGTAGGGCGCTCTTAAATTTAGAATGATGTGGGTTGCGCCAGCTTCAATGTAGGGCTTCATCCCATTGAGGGTTTCTGCCGGGTTGTTGTAGTTGACTACGATCTGGATAGATCGCTCAATGGTAGAGGGGTCTCGTCCAACGGCGGCACAGTGCTCATCCAGAATGGCGCTTTTCTGCTGGAAGTTCTCGACGCCACCGCCGACGTAGTTCCAGATGTCGGCGTATTGCGCTACGACGCGCAGGGTCAGCTTCTCGCCGCTGCCGCCGATGACGAATGGCGGATAGGGCTTCTGGATGGGTTTTGGTTCGCAGTACGCCTGTTTCAGTTGATAATACTGGCCGTCGTAGTCGGGCGCGGTTTCAGTCCACATGCGCTTAATCACCTCGCAAGCCTCGCCCAGTCGCCTGATGCGCTCGCCCGCGCCGTAGAGCGGGATGCCATAGGCGGAATGTTCGGTTTCGTTCCAACCCGCGCCAATGCCGAAATCCAGGCGACCATTTGAGATGATATCGACTGTCGCGCCGATGTTGGCAAGCACGGCAGGGTGGCGATAGGTATTGCCAGTTACCATCAATCCTACGCGCAGGCGTTTCGTTTGCGCAGCGAATGCGCTTAGCAGCGACCATCCCTCGAAGCAGGGACCGCCGGTATCGCCATTGATGGGCATGAAGTGATCGAAGAGCCAGGCATGTTCAATTGACGGTACAGTGTCGGCTTCCAGCCAGACGCGCTGCATATCCTCGTAAGTTGTACTCTGCGGAGCAGTTTTAAAACCAAAACGAAGTTTCAAGGGGTTACCTTTCTAAACTAGCGAGTTTTATCACCATAATATCACACAAGAAGTCCCGGCATGGCCGCGCGGTCATGCCGGGACTTCTTGTGTGATACTTGAATTACTTCTGCTGCGCGGCCGCCTCGCGTTTGCTCTTGCGACCCAGGTAGATGCGGCTGGGGTCAACCAGCATGCGCAGCGCCTTCAGTTCTTCTTCGGTGGGCGGCTTGAACTCTTTGGCCCGGCTGGCGTCGAGTTTCCAGCCAGTATTGCTCACCACATCATCGACACTGACGCCGGGGAAGACAGCATCGAGTTCCAGCAGGCCCGTCTCATGGTTGCTGCGCATGATGCACAGGTCGCTAATCATGACTAGTTCGCCGCCCCGTCCCAGGCCGTAGTCCCAGCGCGACTCGTGTTTATCGCGCGGGCCGCGCGCGCCTGCTACGCTGGTGATGTACTCGACGTGCTCCGGGAATCGACGACCCTCCTGTACCATCGTGACCAGCACTTTGTCCGCGAACGAGGCAATGTTATTGGCCCCGCCGCTGCCGGCGAAACGTACCTGCGGCCCCTTGCCCGACTCGGAGACACCGGCTGGCCAGTAGCCGCCGATAATGGTCGAGTTCAGGTTGCCGTACATATCGCATTCAGCGCCACCCAGCATGCCGACTGTGCAATAGCCGCGCAGTGCAGTGGTGCCAAAGGTATCAGCCATGTTGGAGACCATGCTGGCTTGCAAGCAACCGCGTGGGTCGGAGACCGAAATGGGAAGGTGTTCCACGTGTGGTCCCACAATGCCGGCTTCCATGATGAGCGTCATGTTGGGCGCGACGGTGTGCTGCGCTAGCATGGATGCCAGCAGCGGCAGACCTGTGCCGGCGAACACAAAGGCGTGGTCGGGCACCTCGCGCGCTGACGCTATTGCCAGCAGCTCCATCGAAGTGTACTGCGTGCGAGCCAGGCCGCGTTCTTTGAGATAGGCATCGTAGACTTCATCGGAAATTTGTTGCATCGTATGCTCCTGTTCTACGCTCGTTCTACATAGGCCGTTTGAGGTCAGCGCGATAACCGTATGCAGGTGTGGCGCGTAACTCGAACAGGCGTTTCATTCCTACGACCCGCTGCAGGTAATCCCAGTCGTCTTTGGTTTCATAGACGTGCTTCGTCCAGTAGTCCTTGACCTCTTCCTTGCTCTTGCGGTTGAGGCGTCCATAGCTGACGAACCAATCCCAGTCGTAGTCGTAATAGTTTGGCACGGCAGAGGGATAGCCGCCGAAAGGCTGCTCTACGATGGCGGTAGTGATATGCGCGGGCAGGTGATTCAGTTCAGGGGCGGCGCGCAGTTCGTGGGGTGGCACAATCTGCTCGCACTCGACGATCAGGACTCTGGCGCACATGGCCTGTTCCGCGTCAGGCCCGTTGATGCCTTCCATGCGTACTGTGCCGTCTGTGGCAACGCGCTGCGCGCGGATGACTGTCACTTCAGGCATGAGGGGCGGCACCAGCATCACTTTCACACCCTTCTGGCCGGTATATTTCTCGGATTCGCGAATCCAGTCGAGGCGGTTGGTCTTGTTCGCCGTGGTGTCTCCGCCTTCAAAAGCGTGCGGGCGCAGGCCCCAACCGTCGAACGGATCATCGATCACGGCGAATTTTTTGGGTGGGATGCGTGGATCGATCCAACTGCCGTCTGCTTTTCTGCCGCGCAGCCCGGCTTTGCCGAAGACATCGTACTCAGGAACATCACTGCCGAGTTCCGCCATTAGCGGGGCAAAAGGCCAGCCGAAGCGGCCCGCGATGGTGCGGGTGGCATAGCCGTAGTTGCTGTAGTCTTCGAACAGGGGGATTGAGCCGTCCTCGATGCGGCGGCGGATGCTGTTGGCGACGGGCTGGATACCCTCCATGCCGATATAGGTTGTCTCCATGCGTGAAATAAGGTCATTGGCGGCCAGCGCTTCTTCGATGGACGCGCCGCCATTCATGGTGCAGAAATGGTTTTTGATGCGGTCGCGCTGGCGAATTACTTCACGAGCGATGCTGAAAGGTCGCCGGGTATAGCTAAAACCACCCCAGCACACCTGGGTTCCAGTGTGGATATACCGTTCTACCGCTTCACGCGCGGTCATTATTTCTGCCATACTACGCTCCTTGTGCTCTCCGTAATGTCTTGCTCTGACACAGGCTCCGCTTGCTCAACCGGCAGTGCCGGCGCTGGCCGGTGAAGCAATGTCTCAATTTCGACCATACCTGTCTGGAGTTCGTCTACCACCTGCGCGAGTGATGCATGAGCGCGGCTGAGTTCGCCCTCAATCAGTTGCCGGTCGTGCTCGCTCATCGATTTGAGCGCATCACCAAGGTCACGCATGCTGGAAGGAACACGCATCAAAGGTATGCCGAGGTGGCTTAAATCCACTTCGATGGTGTTGAGGAGCCAGATGGCGCGCATGGCCCGGCTCCAATCCTGTTGTGACATACTGATACATCCCTTTTGTGAAATAGTTTTCTAAACATTGTTTGAATGCTGCAAACAATCCTGAAAGCCTCCGGTCATAAGCGGTGGGTAGAGAGAGCCTCGCCGTGAACGATTTAAGCGCGCATGCGGGACTCTCATTTAATCCAAACCCACTTCTAATAACCAAAGGCCTTCAGATGCAATTCAACTTGCAGTATACTAGCTCATCGGGAATATGGGCAACCTGATCGCCGAATTGGTTGCAGAGAGTACCTGCGCCAGCGCGGTATACCAGGCAAGCACAGCCGTGACAAGACCGAGCCAGCCACCAAGGGTTGTCATGCCAGATGCTGCTCCCAGCGCCCCAATCGTGAGGAACAGGAAGGTAAGGGTCAGGAAAAAGAAAACAGCAATCAGAGCGCCGTTCAGCTTGAACGTTCCCAGGAGCATGATGGCGGTGAAAATCGTCCATCCAAGGAGGAAGACGCCTAATGCCGTGGCACCACCTGCCAGGTCAACTACACTCTTCCCTCCGAAGAGAGGCATGAGTGAGAAGCCGAGCGCAATCCAGAAGGCACCATAGGAAGAGAAGGCGGTCGCGCCAAAAGTGTTGCCGGTTCTGAACTCCCACATACCGGCGCACAACTGACCGAGACCACCATAGAATAAAGCCAGGCCAATAACAATGGCTGATCCTGTGTATAAACCGGCGTTGGCCGCGCTGAGGACGAATGTAGTAAGTGCGAAGGCGCTAAGGCCTAGAGGAGCGGGGTTAGCAATCGCTGCCACGCGCGATTCGGCGCGGTCTACTGCGACATTTGCCATAAGGGTTCCCACCTTTCATAGAAAGACTTGCAAAACATGTACAAACGTTGGTACATATCGCGTTGACGCGGGCGTGCTGCCAGCGTAACTGCTTGTCGCGGACAACCTTGTCCGTTGAATAAGGTAGGACATGTCATCTACATACCATGTAGACGACTTCATGCTCGTCCTGAGAGGACGATTAACACACTACATGACCTTTTTGAAGCGGATGGAGAATAACATAGTAATCCTTTAGGTCGATTATCCTCCTTTCAGGTCTGATGGAGTCAGCAAATTCACCTCATACTAGTACATTGGCGGTCTGCTTATAAAGAAGTATAGCATAAAAATTGCGATTTGTAAGGGGGTAGCTAATATTGTGATATTATCTTGATTGAGAGTGAAATGACGAAGGAGAAAGCAGATGCCTAAAGATACACGCGCGTCGCAGGAAATCCTGGCGCACATCGTTTCAGCGCGGGTTGTGCTTACCAGCGCCATTTACGGGCTAAGCGCAAATGAACTGACAACACCCGGCGCGGTTGGTAAGTGGTCGGTCAAGGATGTGATGGCGCACATTGGTCACTGGGAAGAGGTATGCCTTGAAGAATTTCAAGTTCACCTGCGCGGCGAACATTCTGAAAAGGATTACCGGGATGCCCTCGCGCTCAATGACCAGTGGGAAGCTGGACTACAGGCGCTCTCTTTGCAGCAAAGCATTGAACTCTTCGAGACAGCCCATTACCAGCTTTTCGGTCTGCTCTCTTCATTGAATCCCGAACAATGGAGCGGTTACGTGCGAGCATGGATACCTGGCGCGACCTGGCATCACTTCGAGGAGCATAACGAGCAGATTCGCGCCTGGCGACAGGGGTTGTGAATCAAAAGCCGGGTTGCAGCCAGGGTTTTTGTTGATAATGCTGCATGGTGATATTGATGTAGTTGATAGCGCCCGCTGTGTACCATCCACCACTGAACCAGAAGCCCAGGCAACCCCAGATATCGCCAGCATGGTAGCGTGGATAGCCGGGCGAAGGTGTCTGTCCGTAGAGGTAGTCAGCCCAGCCTTCATAACAATTGCGAATCCAACCATAGACAAATTCCGCGTTGAAGGCGGTATCCTGCTGGCTCATGGGCCATTCTGTCTTGAAGTAGGTATATTTAATCTGCAGGATGCCGTAGCTCTGGTAGCAGCTGCTGCCGTTCCATGCACCCGGTGGGCAAAGGCTTTGATTATTGGTATTGTCTCCAAGCTGGCTTTGATGCCAGTTTGATTCGGTGACGGCCTCGGCGCGTACAATGTTGGGGTCAATGCCCCATTTGCACGCTACCCACTGCAATATCTGGTCTGTAGTGCCTGTGTAATTGCCGGTAATCTGTTTGCGCAGGCTATCCGACTTTGAATCCATGCCGATCAACGGTCCCCAGGGTTGCAGGTTGGCGATCTGCGCTGCCGTTGGCACACGGTGATTCGCGGCATAGTTATCGGGGCGCGACTCGAAAGAAGATGGAGCGATACTGGCCGCGCACGCGCTTTCGCTCGGTAATACACTGCCAGGCGGAAGCGTTGTGCCGGGGTTAGTGTTGGGAGGTGTCGTTGTGCCGGTGCTGGTGGGCGATGGCGTCGTTGAGCCGTTCGCCACAGTTGGTGTGGGCGAAGCCGACGAGGTCGGGGTAGATGATGTCTGGTTTTGTGCATCGATAGAAATGGTGATAGGTGTCGTCAGATCGGGATCAACAAAAAAAGCATCTTTTGCACGCGCAGCCGAAGTATTAGCCGTGGCGATACCCTGCCTCTGAGTCTGTCCCAGCGAGCCATAGAGGAACGACACTCCAGCCAATAGCATAATGTTTCCCATAATGAGAGCAAGCAGCAGCGGCGAAACGCGCTGCATCAGACGGAATTGCTTCCTGCGTTCCATATCCCCCCACAAAACTTAATCAGAATCAAAGCATGTAACAGTATTTTGACTTCCCACTATTGAAACGTTGTAGAAGACATTCAGTAGCTTAAATAGTACCGACGGCATATAGGCATGCTTAAATGTCTATCTCGTTATGATTTTTGACGACCGAAAAGAGTAATAATGCGCATTTAGCGCGGGTGAAGAAGGAATTTTCCTTCACCCGCGCTAAATTTATTGACCTGGTAGTGCGTTGACAGGAGGTCAGCGCTACTTGTAGGGGTTGGATACGTTACGAATGTGGTGGCCTTTTTTCCCTGCCTTCATGCTTGTTGACACGTTGGCGATGGGGGTGATTGTGCATGTCGTGTTGCCACTTAAAGTCGGGTTGGTCGCAGCAACGTCGATCATAGACAGATAAGGCGGAGGACTCACTGGCGTATAGCCAACGCCACAAATTTGATTGTAGTCCATTTGATCACCATAACCCTCATCCGAGATGCCAGCTTGATAACCGCCGGGATAGTTAAAAAGGTTATATCCCGATACGTTGGTAACGGCTATGTTTGTGATGTGATTGCTGTTCGCTTTGATATTGGTCGGGGTTATCGGCAGCACGCATTGATTGTTGCTGTTGCCGTTCAAGTTGGATAAGGCAACACCAATATCGTTGTTCTGCAAGGTATTGTGCAGGATTTTTGTACCGGTGGTAAGCGGTGTGGCAGATTCGTAACAATTGCCACCATACACCAGAATACCAGTGGCAGATGCGCCCCCGCCTCCAGTGTAAGCATTTCCTGTGACTGTAGTGCCCTGCACCTGGACATTGTTGGCTCCACGCGAGATCTGGATACCGTTCTGACCGTTAAACGGTGAAAGAGTGGTGTCGGTCTGCCCGGCTCCATTCACGGTGTCGGTGAAAAGGTTAGCTGTTGTGCCGGGACCATCGACCGTGATGCCGTTTTTCTGGTAGCCGGAGACGCTAGTGTTCTTTATGGTAGCGTGACCGACAAAGTTCTCGGTCTTGTAGGCGCTGAAGTCCGCGGTTGGCCAGTATTCACGCCCAATCTGGATGGCGACGCCGAACTGGCAGCCATACAGACTCGCGTTGGTGTCTCGAATGTCGTTGATCTTGTCCCCGACAAGTGTAGTAGTACCGCCATCGATCACCAGTACCCCGAATTCATTTTCGGCACAGCCGCCGTTGCCAGGCATCACGCCGGCAATGATCAAGTTACTGATCTTGACGTTCGCGCTCGCGCCCCAGATTATGACGATTGCCTGCGGTACAAACAGGTTATCGGTGGTGAACTGTGGTGGCAAACGGGTGAGTGAGGTAGATGGGAATGGACCTGGTGCCACGATGCTCGCGCCAGGGTCGCCGGTTAGCGTAAGAGCCTTCGTGATAATCACCTGTTCAGCATAAGGTGTAGTGCCGCATAAATAGATGATGTCGCCGGGATTGGCTACATCCACCGCGGTTTGTATAGATGTGAAGCCTGGCGATGCGCAGCTAGAATTTGTGCCGATGGTCTGACCTACGTAGAGTGTGACTACAGGTGCCGCGTGCGCTTTGAGAGGTATCCTCGAAGTGAAGATGCCTGTGAGCACCAGCAGTAACGCAGCGATAGGCCCTAAAAAGAGCCAGATTTTTCGCAGACGAAAAATACGTGACATGGTTCCCCCTTTTTTATTTTGACAATCCTGCTCCAAATTTAACCCTACGATGGCTACTATAGAGTTATAAATTGGTGATGATAAGGTTATAAATCGAGAAGTTTGGTTGCAAAACAGCAACCCTGGATTTTTAAGAGAATTTAGCGATTCTGGTGCGTGGCGGAGAAACGATTCTTTCCAAATCGCCAGTTTATGTGCTACACTTTGTGAAGTGCTAAATAGCAGGTAGTTCTGCGTCCATACAATGGACTTCTGCCCCTTACACCCTTTTCCAGAAACGTTTTTCAATGATAGGAGCGATTCTTCAATGACACAGATGGTTGATAAGACCTCTCAACATTCTACTGTCGGGCAATCAACACGCCGGCAGGACGGACTCGATAAAGTTACCGGGCGCACGCGCTACGCCGGTGATCTTCCCATGCTCGGCTTGCTGCATGCCCGGCTCGTCCTCAGCCCTTACGCACACGCGCGAATTGTCTCTATCGATAGTTCCGCCGCGCTGCAAGTCCCAGGTGTGCGGGCAGTTTACACCAGCGAGACGCTTGGAGTAGCAAATCCTGCCAGCAGTGCGCGAGTCAGCGCGCCCCTGGCGTACAAAGAGGTGTTGTGGGCTGGACAACCCGTGGCCATTGTGCTGGCGGAGAGCGAAGCGGCTGCCGAGGATGGCGTAGCGGCTGTAGATGCGGAATACGAGGAATTGCCGGTGGTCATAGACCTGCTCGCTGCCATGCAGCCCGGCGCGCCGCTCACGCGAGCATTTGTCAAGGAAACCTCATCAGAGATCGCGGGCGGCGGTGCGCATGCTGCCGTTTCAGAGAGCGATGTGGCCGAGGTCGAGCAAGAGGCGCTTTCCGAAAACGTCAGCGATAAGGCTCATATGCATGGCGGTGACATCGAAGCGGGTTGGCGCGAGGCCGAAATCGTGGTCGAGCGCACCTTTACCACCAGCATTGTTCACCAGAGCTACATCGAGCCGCAGACCATTACCGCCCAGCCAGGCATTGGCGGCCAGCCGCTCACCATCTGGGCCAGTTCGCAGAGCATGATGGGAGTGCGATCGAGCGTTGCCAGCGCCATCAATCTCTCCGAACGGCAAGTGCGAGTAGAGTCGGTGCCGATTGGCGGCGCGTTCGGCGGTAAGTTTGGCCTGCTGGAACCACTGGCCGCCGCCGCGGCGTACACCTCGCGCCGCCCGGTCAGGCTGGTCATGACGCGCACAGATGATCTGCTGGCCGGCAATCCCGCGCCACAGTCCATCATCATGCTCAAGTTGGGCGCGAAACGCGATGGCACGCTGGTGGCGATGCAGGGGAAGCTCATCTTTGATAGCGGCGCTTACGGTGGCTCAGGCGTTTTCCTGGCCGGCTTAATCCTCGGCAGCACCTATCGCTGTCCCAATTTCGACTTTCATTGCTACGAGGTGATGACCAATAAAGTTGGCGTGGGAGCCTATCGCGCCCCATGCGCGCCGCAGGCGACCTTCGCGCTCGAATCGGCTGTCGATGAGATGTGCCAGAAACTGGCTATCGACCCCATCGCCTTTCGGCTGAAGAATGGCCTCAAAGAGGGCGACCCGACGATCGATCACCGCAGGTGGCCGCGCATTGGTCTGTTGGATTCTCTGGAGAAAGTCCAGCAGCATCCGTTCTGGACAAAGCGCGCAGAGCAGAAAGCGGTACCCGAAGAACTGAAAGGCTGGAAGATCGGCGTTGGACTCGCGGCTGGTGGCTGGCCGGGTGGCACGGAACCGGCTGCCGCTGCCTGCCGCCTCGAAAAAGATGGCAGCATCTCGGTCGTGATCGGTACTGTCGATCTGACAGGCTCCGACACCTCCATGTCGTTGATTGCGGCGCAGATATTGGGGATGCCGGTTGATGCTGTGCAGACGGTACATGACAATACCGATACCATGCCCTATAGCGGCGGCACGGGGGGCAGCAAGACCACCTATGCTATGGGTGCGGCGGTGCTGGCTGCGGCGCAGGATGCGCGCAGCCAGATTCTTTCGGTGGCAGCCGAGATGCTGGAAGCCTCAACTGATGACCTGGACATCGAGGGTGACAGGGTCGTGGTGCGCGGCGCGCCGGGGAAGGATGTCACGCTGAAGCAGATTGCGTCGGCCTCGATGCGTTACGCGGGCAAATACGCGCCAGTGTATGGGAGCGGGCGCTCGGCGCTCAGCACTACTTCCCCCGTGTTCGGGGTGCATGTGGCGCGGGTTGCCGTTGATCCTGAAACGGGCAGCGTGCGCGTGCTGGATTACCTGGCGGTACAGGATGTCGGTTTTGCCATCAACCCGGCAGAAGTCGAGGGGCAGATTGTTGGTGGCATCACTCAGGGTCTCGGTTGGGCGCTTTACGAGGGCTATGTCTACGATGAAAACGGCCAACTGCTGACCTCAACCCTGATGGATTACGCGCTTCCGCATAGCCCTGAGGTGCCGCGTATTACGCCTGTGCTGGTTGAGATTCCTTCCCCGCTCGGTCCATTCGGCGCGAAAGGTGTTGGTGAACCTCCGGTCGTGCCGGTGAGCGCGGCCATCGCCAATGCCATTCACGACGCGGTCGGCGCGCGAGTCGCGCAGTTGCCCATCACGCCTGAACGGTTGTTCAAAGCGATGCATTAATAGCATCAGGCGAAGTGGGGCGGGGATGGTCGCATGGTGACTATCCCCGCCCCGCTTCGCGTTCGGAATGTGATATACTAGAATCAACTTCATATCACGCATCGCTCTTGTGTGACGTGTCCGTACTGTGTTTGTAGTAATAAAGAACACTATCGGCCACTGGTTGCGCTATCCGGCATTCGCTATCCCATAACGTAGCCTCTGACCAGCAAAGGAGCATGAATGATGAGTACTTCTGATTCTTCGTCACAGAAGCCTCGCACACCGGCATACGAAGCTGCATCGCAAGAACAACTACAGGCAGATATCACGCCGCCAGTAGGCGACACTCCACCTCTAGTACTCGCGCGCGAAGCTGCGAATGGCAGGCGCGGCGCGGCCTGGCGCTTGCTACTCTGGATTATGCAGAATGATCCACGCGCTGTCGTGGCCGTCTCGTCCCTCGATGACGACCGCCTGGCAGAGAACCTGCTGGGTTTTATCGCATCAGGCACATGGGCGGGTAAGTCATTCGTGGTGCCTGTTCCCCTGCGCACCGCGCATGCCAGGACGCGCTTGCGCACGCTTTTCCTTCCCGGTTCTGGCATCGAGTACGAGCGAGCCGAACGTGTCTTACTCGCTCACATACATGATAAACAACCAGCCATGCGTGAGACAGTTGCGCACATTCTAGGTATTATCGGTAGCCCGTCCGCTACTCCTCTCTTGATCGAGGCCCTCGACGACACATCGCTTTCAGTGCGCTTGCAGGCCGCTAAAGCTCTTGGACGGGTAGGCGACCCGGCGGCAGTTCCGGCATTGCTGTCAGCCCTGCGCGGAGCAGATGAACAATTGGGGAGTCAGATTTTCTCTTCGCTTGTCAGACTTGGTTCGCTTGCTGTTCCCGCGTTGATCCAGAGAAGCAAAAGTAGTTCGGCGTGGCTTCGCTGGCATTGTATTCGCGCCCTGGGGGAAATTCATGACCGGCGCGCGCTGCCTATATTAGTCGATGCATTGCAAGATGCGGATCATTCAGTTGCGTGGATGGGTGCCAAAGGGCTGGCGCAATTTGGCAAAGAAAGCCTCAAGCCTTTGCTTGAGTTGCTTATGCGCGCGGAGATGACGCCCTGGCTGGCTGAGACAGCCTCCTATGTCCTGAAGAGCTATGCCCGGCGCAATGCAGAAGCAAAACCCATGCTGGAACCGCTGGCAGAGGGGATGCGTCAGACCGGCTTTCGCATAGGTACGGCGGTCGCAGCACAGAAAGCTCTTGAGCAACTGCAAACCGCCGGTATGCTTGAGACCGCCTGATATAGAAATCCCGTCTCCTCTCCACCAGGGCGGGGACAAGCCCGCGCCCTGGTCGCGGTGGCTACTTTGCTGCTTTGTACGGATAATGCAGGGTCTTATCACCTGCGTAGTTCTCGCGCAATGCAGGTGTGGTGATATCCCAGTCCGGGCGAATCTTGCGCGTGACTTCGCGCAGGTCTTGCCACAACTCCGCGGTTGATGGCCGCCCCCAGAACCAGTATCCATTGTATATTTTATAGACGACGAGACCCGGTTCGAGGATAAGCGTGTGCGGAATCATGGGATTGTGGTGCGGGTCGGTATATTCCTGGATATCGAGGTCCTGCTGCACTTTGCGCCCAGAATCTGAAAGAAAGGTCCATTGCGCTCCCACCGAATCGCGAAACTCGTTCGTTTCATAAATATTGTCGGTGGAGATGGTGACAATCCTGGTGTAGGCAACGGCAATCTTTGTATGGAATGCCGCCAGTTCAAGGTGTTGCTGGTGATCTTTCGGACAGAAATGCCCGCGTGAAAGCAAGAGAATCATGGGGTCGTTGCCCTGCAATTCGCTGAGACTGCGCCGTGTTCTGGCGTGGTCGGTCAACTCGTAATCTGGAAATTTCGCGCCGGGTACGATATCTGAGCGCATAGAGACTCTCCTTGATGGTAAATACGTCGAATGGTAACAGTTACCACCTCAACACAGTAAACAAAATGGGCGGCGCGTACATTCCACTCAGGTACACAGGCCAGGTCTTCATAAGATAGTGGCAATAAGCGTGAAGCGTGAGCAATCAGCGCGAAGCATAAGCAGAAGGGATTCATGTCCTTCTTCTGGCCCATTTTTCACGGTTCAGCCCTTGACAAGAATATTGCGATATGCTATTTTAGATATAACATAT
>DATLSI010000070.1:0-25655 GCA_035534255.1 Ktedonobacteraceae bacterium
ATGGGGTCCGCGCCAATCTCGTTCTGTGGGAATGTGACTCCTATGTGCATGTTCAGGATTCCTCGTGTTCTAGTTACTTATTTGATGTTTGTGGTCTTTGTGATGATAGCATGCATGGGCGAGAGGTGTCCAGGACTATGAAGTGGATACCGCAGCCATAACCACTCACAACAGAGCAAACAGAAAAAGGACGAGGGCGACCGCAAGGGTCTCCACCCCTCGTCCGCTCCTCTCCCGCCCTTACAATGACTACGGATGTTGCAGTTGTGTCAGTTGTGTCAGATGTGTCGAATGTGTCTGTTGTAGCAATGTGTCTGAGGTGTTAGCGATTGTTGGAGTTTCTACGGTGAGAGAAGGGTTACTTAGCATGACATAAGCAAGCGTGCTATGTAGAGAGTATAACGTTTTGAAGGGGGAAATGCAAGGGATTGCCAGAAAAAAGGAAACAGCCTCAGAAAACTGGGGCTGTTCTTGATGAGGCTCTGGCTGGTCTACATTACGGGGAAGGTTTCGTACACTGTGATCTGGGAGCCGCCCAACAAAACGGGGCAAGCCCTGGCCACTTCGACCGCCGCGTCCAGCGAGTCAGCCTTGATAATGGAGTACCCGCTGGCCAGCGCACCTACGGGGCCGTCAGAAACTTTTCCGTTGGTCGCTATGCTTTTTGCTGCTGGCGTGAACGGATTGCCGCCGTCTACGAGGTTGCTGCCGATTTTACCGAACCATGCTTCCCAGGCTTGCATGACTTGTGCTTGTTCGGCTTGAGATTCGGGCATACTGCCGCCGCTATAGAGTAGTACAAAGTTCGCCATTGTTGTTCCTCCTTACAGAACCACTAACTGATTTTGCCAGATTGTTTAGAAAGGCTTTCAAGTTCGCCCTTCTGTTCATACGACGAATGGTTTTTGGCGAAATCGACAGGGAGGAAGAAAGAGTAGTGTGTTAGCAGGGTGATGGATGTGGGGTGGAGACTCTTATATTTTATCCCTCTGGAGGGAAGGTCAGGTTCTCGTAGACTGATGCGATAGGGAAACGAATGTCGAGGCTTTTGAGTTCTACTATATCGTCCGGTCCGAATGGGTGAAATGTCCAAAGTTTGTCGGTCTGGCGTCGGTAGATATCTATAGCCTGCTCTTGCGTGCTTACAAGCACATATTCTTGCACGCTGGGACAGGCACGGTAGTAGGAAAACTTTTTACTCCGGTCATAGTTTTCAGTATTTGGCGAAAGCACTTCGATC
The DNA here is from genome assembly GCA_035534255.1 of Ktedonobacteraceae bacterium. Taxonomy (GTDB): domain Bacteria; phylum Chloroflexota; class Ktedonobacteria; order Ktedonobacterales; family Ktedonobacteraceae; genus CF-113. The sequence continues at coordinate 1,241 of DATLSI010000070.1, forward strand.
ACAATACAGGGATGATGGATGATGTCGTTGTCTCCCTGTTGCTGATCGCGTGGATCACAACTCACAGAGATATCGGGATAGACATAGCGTGTCGCGGAAATGCTTACACGCATGTCGGAATTGTAGACCGTGCAGGACTTCCCGTGTAGTGCGCCGTCAAGGAGAATGAGAAAATTGATGCTCATGCGTGAATGGTTGGCGGTGCCACCAGCTAACATGGTGACAACGCCATCAATGAATTCATAGCGCGTATCCATGCTATGGCGGTCAAGTTCCAGGTATTCTTCAACACTCACGAGTGGTCGGCGAGGGTTTGCGACCATTTTTTTATACTCCTGCCGGTAGGTTATTGGTTTCGATTGCGTGTCTTCTAAGCTTATTTTCGCACAAATTGGGTATAAATGCTACTTTATTACATAATCAGAGGTTGGGCAATTTACGTTATAATTACTGTTGTCTGGTAGATACTTACAATACTGTCGAAGCGCAAAACCGAGTTTATGAGGACGCCTATGAAACAGAAGAATATATATGCGAAAGAGTTAGGCATTGATCTTGCGACGGAACGAGAAGACGAGTATTTCAAATGGTTTCTGGCGTGTCTTTTATTTGGGAAACCCATTCAGCAGGAAGTGGCGAAAAGGGCTTATTTAGAACTTGTGAAAGAAGATATTGTTACCCCAGAAGCCATTCTGAAGGCCGGGTGGGATAAGCTGGTGGAGGTGTTGGATAGAGGGCGTTATGTGCGTTATGATTTCTCGACGGCGACGAAATTGTTGGATGTTTCGCAGGCGTTGAAGGAAAAGTATGGAACGTTTGATGCTCTTTTGAAACAATCCAAAACGATAGATGAGTTGTCCTCTCGTTTACAAGAATTCAAGGGTGTTGGCCCAAAGACGGTAGAAATCTTCCTGCGCGATATGGTACCTGTGCTTGCAAAGATTGGCTTCATAGCGGATCATCAATGAGCGATCATTTTGAAGCAAATAACCCCCGTTCATGGTAGGGGCGGGGGAAGAGTGGATATGGGGTGGGGACTCTTGCGGTCGCCCTCGCGCTTCTTTAATTGGAACTTGCCACTGAAAATGTCGCCGAATAGATGGTTGTGGTATTTTGTTGCGGTAAGCCGGTGGCTGATGTGGAGTAGCTGAGGACAAGCTGATAATCCCCGACGGGGAAACTGGCCTGGCTGATACCGGGGGAGCCGGCCTGAATGGTCGTGCTATAGGTTTTACCCGCGGGGATTTCTACACGCATCGCGTGTCTTCCCAGGGAACAACGCGCTACATTTGTGGCTTGCCAGGCGCCATTTACCTGCATCTGCAAATCAAGGATGGTGCAACTGGCGCGTGTGTCATAGGCAAATATACTTGTTTGCAGGTTGTTTATAACGGATACCTGTATATTGTCGGTTGGCATATACTTTGAATGATCGGTGCGAATGCTCACCGGTCCGCTCGTGGACGTGCCGTTGCTACCAGAATTAGAAGTGGACCCGCAGCCAGTGAGCGTAAAGAGCAGTACCGCGAGTATGCTTCCCCCCAGGCGCCAGTAGTTGCTTTTCATGATTGCCCCTTTTCGATGTCAGAAATGGTTGTCCTCTCAATAAAGAAGATGCTTTTGCCCGTCTCTTTGTTCCCATATACGATTATGCCACCGAAGTCTACTGCTGTTGCTGCTGCTGCGGGACAAGGTCTTGCTGAACCTGGTCGCGTTCATCGAGTTCGTAGGTGGCTGGAATCCAGGGAGAAGACTCCTGGGGCAATGCGTCGGTGAGGGCCATCTGGGAGGGGGCAATGCGCACGGTGACGGCCAGTTCGCTTTCGGCTTTGCCCCGGTAGACGCCGCGCGTGGGCGGCACGTCGGCATAATCGCGGCCAATGGCGACGCGGATGTGGCGCTCGTCGGCCAGGGTGTCGTTGGTGGGGTCAAAGCCGACCCAGCCGAGAGCGGGCAGGTATGCTTCAACCCAGGCGTGGGTGGCTTCGCCGGTGGAACGCTCCGGGCTGCGACTCGGCTGAAAGAGGTAGCCGCTGACATAGCGACAGGGTATGTTGAGTTGACGCGCCAGGGTTATCATGATGTGCGAGTAGTCCTGGCAAACGCCTTTGCGCAAGCTCAACGCCTCATCGATGGGGGAGTCGACGCGCGTGGTGTTGCGCGAGTATTCGAAATTGCTGTTGATGGCGCTGTTCAATTCGCGCATGACCGTGAGTGGGTCGTCGCGCCGCCGTACATTTAGTTCGAGCGCCAGTTTTTCGAGAAGGACGGTGGGTGTAGCGAAGTGGCTCGGCATGAGGCTGTCCCAGAAGTCGTCGCTGGCCGTGATGGCGTCTAGTTCGTCCCAGTCAGCAGGACTGAGCGCTTCGGGCAGTGGCGGGGGCGCGCTTATATCGACCAGCGCCTCGGCTGTGATGGTGAGTTGGGTGTGGGAGTTGGGAATGTCGAAGTGATGCACGCGGTTGCCGTATTCTCCCCGGTAGGTCATGATGTGCGAGCGGGGGCTGGTGTGCAGGCGGAAATCCAGGCAGTGCTGGTTGCCTTCGCTGCGCGGCTGGATGCGCACTTCCATGATACTTTCGTTGATTGGCGCGCTATAACGAAAGCGTGTGATATGGCGTATGGTGTAATACAATGATTTATTTCCTTCCCTACTGGGGGGACGCGCCGCGGGATGTCAGGGCGACTTCGATGGGATAGGCGATGTAGGCCTGGTAAATGCCGCTGTGAATAAGGGCGCACTGGCGCTGGATGCTATCCAGGTATTCGTGCATATTGCCGCTGAGAATTTCTTCGATCTGGTCGTAGTCGAGCGTTGCGCGCAGGCGTCCGGCCAGGCGCTCGGCGCGTCCCGTGGTGCGCGTGCTGGTTGCCCTGGCGATTGACTGGAGCGCGCCCTGCATCATGATGCATGAAAAGCGTACCGAGCGCGGAGTTTCCGCGTTTAAGAGCAGGAACTCGGCTATATGGGCGGGCCGGATGGCCGCGGTGTAGACTTTGCAATATGCCTCGAATGAGGCACAGGAGCGCAGCAGTTCCACCCAGCTCAGGTAGTCGAGCGGCTCGTTCTCGTCTTCGGTTTGCTCGGTCATGAAGACGGAGAAATGCGTATCCAGCAGCGCGGCGGTCGCAGTTGTGCGTTCGAGAAAGCGCCCGACGCGGATAAAGTGCCAGCCTTCGCTGTGGCTCATGGTGGCGTCGGTGATGCCCTGGAAAAGATAGATGCCTTCTTTGACGCTGTTGAGGAAGCGATGCGGCTCCGCGTGCCAGATTTGCTCCATATTGTTTTGCTTGACGCGCAAGAAGAGACGGTTGAGCTGCTCCCACATTTCGGAACTGATGCGCTCGCGCACCTGGCGCGCATTTTCGCGGGCGGACTCGATACAGGACACGATGGATGAGCTGTTATCCTCGTCGAAGGTCAGCAAGCGCGTAACGCTGTACGCGTCGATCAGGCCCTCAGGCGGGGGAACGCGCAGGCTGCGCAGCAGGCGCTGCCAACGCAGGTTTTCGTCACCACCTGCCTGGTCGAGCATCTGGTTCAGGTTGACATCGATGAGACGCGCTGTATGTTCTGCGCGTTCCAGGTAGCGACTCATCCAGTAGAGACTTTCGGCGACACGAGAGAGCATGGTTACACCTCACTGTCCATTACTACTGTTGGGCTGGTCAGCACCCAGGTATCTTTGCTGCCGCCTCCTTGCGAGGAGTTCACCACCAGCGAGCCGCGCTTGAGGGCGACACGGGTCAGTCCACCAGGGATGATGGTGACTTGATCGCCGTAGAGCACAAAGGGACGCAAATCGACATGGCGCGGTTCAATTTGATCGTCAATAATGCAGGGCGCGCGCGAAAGGGCCAGCGTGGGCTGAGCGATATAGTTGCGCGGATTGGCGATGATCTGCTGGCGGAAGGCTTCGCGCTGGGCGACGGTGCTATAGGGTCCGATCAACATACCGTAGCCGCCGGATTCTCCGACCGCCTTGATGACGAGATCTTCAAGGTGTTCAAGTACGTATTTGCGCTGCAATTCGTCGCTGAGCAGGTGGGTTTCTACATTCGGCAGAATAGCTTCCTCGCCAAGATAGTAGCGAATGATGGCGGGAACATAGGCGTAAATGGCTTTATCGTCGGCGATGCCCGTGCCAATGGCGTTGGCAAGCGCGACATTGCCGGCGCGATAGGCGTTCAAGAGACCGGGTACGCCGAGCGTGGAGTCGCGCTGGAAGGCGAGCGGGTCGAGGTAGTCGTCATCGATGCGGCGGTATATCACGTCAATACGCTTGAGACCGCCGGTGGTGCGCATATAGACGATATTATCATGTACGAGCAGGTCGCGTCCTTCCACCAGTTCAATACCCATCTGGCGCGCGAGGAAGGCGTGCTCAAAATAGGCCGAGTTGTAGACGCCCGGCGTGAGCAGCACGATCACCGGCTCTGGTCGCCCGATGGGGGAGAGTGAAAGCAGGGTGCTGTGCAGCGCCTGGCCGTAGGAATCGATGGGACGGACGCCGTAGCTGCCAAAGAGTGAGGGAAAGGTGCGTTTCATGACCTGGCGGTTGGCCAGCATGTAGGAGACGCCGCTGGGCACGCGCAGGTTATCCTCTAAGACGGCGAAACGACCGTCGGGCAGGCGCACGAGGTCTGTCCCATCGACCGCGACGTAGATGTCGTGCGGGACATGTACCCCGCGCATTTCGCGGCGGAAATGTTTGCAGCTATAAATGAGCCAGCGCGGGACGACTCCATCGGCGAGGATGCGCCCATCGTGGTAGACATCTTTAAGGAACAGGTTGAGGGCGGTGATGCGCTGCGTTAATCCCCGTTCGATGGTTTCCCATTCTTCGCTGGTGATGATGCGCGGCAGCAGATCGTAGGGCCAGATGCGTTCGGTTCCCTCGTCATCCCCATACACAGTAAAGGTGATGCCCTGATTGAGAAAGGCGGTATTGGCTGCCTGTTGGCGCTGGTAGAGCGTTTCGGCAGGCATTTCCAAAAGACGATGGTATAACTCCTGGTATTGAGCGCGCGGCCTGCCATCGGGGCCGAGCATCTCGTCGTAAGCCTCATCGAGCATATAGTTCGAGAATGGAGGCGGCAGAGCGGGCCGTCCGGTGGCATCGGTATCAGGCGCGATCATGGGCAAGCTTCCTACACTTTTCTGGCCGACGATACAACAACACGCGATTATGAGTTCTGGGGCAGCAGCGCCGGGGATTCTACAGCGAACGGGATACCGGTATAGCGTCAATAGTACCTTGCAATTGATGAGGGTGTCAAGTTTTAGCTGGTATGGGCGAGCCTCGAGTTTCGCTCTGGCATCCTGCTGATCAATAACGTATAATACGAAAAATGCGAATTGACTTATTGCTGGCTGGTGGGGCTATTGGGGCTGCCTGCGTGGCGGTCGCTGTTGCGCTAGTTGAGGGAGCGGAGAAACGATGTACGTAAAAGTTGGGTGTGAATTTCGGTACGAGACAACCTGGCCGACACCGGCTGTCACGCAGGTAGAGCCGCGACATGACGCGGAGCATCGTATTGTGCATGAAGCGTGGCAACTTGCGCCGCCGCTCGCAATGCACGCGTATCGCGATCTCTATGGCAATACGTGCCAGCGCCTGGTGTTACCGGCGGGCAAGCAGATATTGAGTTATGACGCCATTGTCGAGGTATCGGGACAGGCGGACGAGGTTGCGCCAGACGCGCAGCAGCTTCCCGTTGAAGATTTGCCCGATGACGTGCTCGTGTACACGTTACCGAGCCGCTTCTGTCTCTCGGATGTGCTTTCGGATATGGCGTGGCAGAATTTTGGGTCTATCGAGCCGGGCTGGGCGCGCGTGCAGGCCATCTGCGACTGGGTACACGGCAATATCCGCTTCCAGTATGGCACCAGCGATTCGATGACGACCTCTGTTGATATTTGCAACGCGGGTGTGGGCGTGTGCCGCGATTTCGCGCACCTGGCGGTGACGTTTTGCCGCGCGCTCAACATTCCTGCGCGTTATGTGTTCGGCTACCTGCCGGATATTGGCGTTCCCCCACCATACGAGCCGATGGATTTTTGCGCCTGGATTGAGGTGTACCTGGCGGGACGCTGGTGGACATTTGACCCGCGCAACAATGAACCTCGCATTGGCCGCGTGCTGATTGGGCGGGGGCGCGACGCGTTGGATGTGGCTATGGTGACAACCTACGGGTCGCCGCGTCTGGAGAAAATGACGGTATGGGCCGATGAAGCGCCTCCCGCTTCCAATGACGAGGCGGAGGCAGCAGATGCGGCAGATGCGGCGGATGCGGCGGATGCTCAAGCTCCCTCGTTGAGAGGGGATCACCCGCAAGCATGAATCAAGAGCCAGTAGACATAAATACGCAGATTGCCGCCCTCAATCTGCTGGATATCCAGGGGATTGACTGGGAGCGCGTGCAACGCACAGGGTACCTCATTCACCAGCACTTTCGCTATGACTACCCCGGCCCTGTGCGAGAACTTCGGCAGCGCCTGTTGATACTTCCGTCCGAAACATATGGAGATCAGAAGCGTATTGTGCATCGCCTGGATGTGTCAGCCCATGTCGCGGAGACAGCGGGCGAGATTGATGAGTTTGGGAATCACGTGATACTGCTGCACATTCCCTCTATCGAGCGCTGCATCGACTTTGAAGCGTGGATCGTGATCGAGCGAGCAGTGGATCACGGGCCACACATATTGCCTGGAGATGTGCTTACAGATGCGCGTTACCTCGAATTCTCGGCGCTGACGCAGCCCGACGATGCACTGCGGCAGGTCGCGGCCAAGCTGTGCGAAGGTAGCCAGGTGCAACAAGCGGAGGCTCTGGCCGCTTGCATCAATGACCGGGTTCATAAAATGCTCAGCTACGCGCATGGCGCGACCGATATCCATACAACGGCTGCCCAGGCGCTCGCACTGGGGCGCGGCGTGTGCCAGGACTACGCGCATATTATGCTGACCCTGTGCCGTCTCTGCGGGCTGGCGGCGCGCTATGTCTCTGGCCACCTGTTGGGCGAGGGCGGTACGCACGCCTGGGTCGAAGTGCTGGTTCCTGCGCCCGACCGTCCCGGCGCAGCCATGGCGCTGGCATTTGATCCAACGCACGGCTGCGAGACCGATCTGCATTATATTACCATCGCCGTCGGGCGCGATTATTACGATGTTGCCCCTACATCGGGAACATTTCAAGCTCCCTATCGCGGACAACTCACGGCGAGCAAACGTGTCGGGCCGATATCGCTGGAGTACGCTGATGTGGAACCGGGCGCTAGTGGACTATAGCCTGTGATATACTTTTTAAGAGGGTAGAAGGAAGATTGTTGCGGAGAGCGGTTTTCGTCCGGGAGAAAGTAGTATCTACAACATGGCTAGAGTGGTCTTGCAAGAGCAACAGCGCAAGTTTTTACAGCAGGAACGGCAGATTGCCAGCGAACTGCAAACGTGCCTCTTCGGTTTTGAAGGCGCGGACGCTTATGCCACGACGCTCCGGCAGGTGACTGAGGCACTTGATGATCTTTTTCTGCTGGTGATCGTGGGGGAATTCAACGCGGGCAAATCAGCCTGCATCAACGCGCTACTGCATGAGAACGTGTTGGAGGAAGGTGTTGTCCCGACAACTACGCAGATCACAATCGTGCGCTACGGGCAACAGAACGAGCAACATCTGCGCGACAAAGCGATGCTGGAACTGCACTATCCCGCTGACTTCTTGCAGGATATCAGCATTGTCGATACGCCCGGCGTGAACGCCATAGAGCGCGAGCACGAACGTCTCACCGAAGAATTTATACCCCGCAGCGACCTGATCCTTTTTATTACCTCCGTTGATCGACCATTTACGCAGAGCGAACGCATCTTCCTGGAACGTATTCGTAAATGGGGCAAAAAAGTGATCATTGTCCTTAATAAGATCGATATTCTCCAGACGGAAGAGGCACTGGCGGAAGTGGTCGGTTTTGTGCGTGAAAACTGTAAGAATCTGCTCGGGTTTCAACCGGAGATATTTCCTGTATCGGCTCTACAAGCGCAACAGGCTCGCACAGCCATCGGACACGAAGCCGTCACCCTGTGGGAGCGCAGTCACTTTGGCGCACTGGAAGAGTATCTCTTGCGCACACTGGATGAAAAAGAAAGGGTGCGCTTGAAGCTGCTCAGTCCGTTAGGGGTCATGAAGCGCCTGCTCGAAGAAACTCAGCGATCGGTGGAAATGCGAGCTGGCCTGCTGGCGGAAGATGCGCGCACGGTCGCCACTATCGAAGAGCAATTGAACTTGCACGTGGAGGACATGCAGCAGGACTTCTCGCACCGGCTGGGCGAAATCGAGAATATTGTGCTGGAGATGCGCGAGCGGGGAGATCGTTTTTTTGATGATACTATTCGCCTGGGTCGTGTCTTTGACCTGTTGCAAGCGCAGCGCATACGCAACGAGTTTGAGCAAGAGGTTATCGGCGATAGCTCGGCGCGCATTGATGGAGCTGTGCAGGCGCTCATCGATTGGCTGGTGGAGCATGAGCATCGCCTCTGGCAGGATGTGATGGAGTACATGGATCGCCGCAGCAAAATGAGTGCGCGGCGAGATGATGAGATGGTCGGTTCGGTCAGCAGGCAGTTTGATTACAGCCGGCGCACTTTGCTGCAATCGGTTGCGCGCACCGCCACAACCGTGGTCGAAACATATGATAGGCAGTCGGAGGCGCAAAAGCTCTCAGAGGACCTGCGCACGGCGGTCGCGCAAACAGCGTTAGCCAGCGCGGGCGGCATCGGGTTAGGAGCGGCGATTGTAGCGATAGCTGGCACTGCTGCTGCCGTCGATGTGACTGGTATTATCGCGGGTGTGACGCTGTTCAGCCTGGGACTTTACATAATACCTGCGCGGCGAAACCGTGCCAAGCGCAACTTTAACGAGAAAATGCAAGAATTACGCACGCGGCTGCATAACGCGATGAGCGAACAATTTCACAAAGAACTCACCAACTCCACCAGCCGCGTGCAGGATGCTATCGCGCCCTATACGCGCTTTGTACGCTCAGAACAGAAGAAGACCACGGCGATGCAGGAACAACTCACGCACCTCAGCAGCGAGATGTTGACGTTGGGCAATACGATTGAGCAGGGAATATAGAGCGCGAAGCTCTGAGCAGGATTGACAAGTCTCCATTTCCCTCTTATAATTGTTCGTATGGAAGAACGAATCGTTCAATATGAAGAACAGCAGAGCAATTTACCCGTTGCCGGGGCCAGTAGTGATGTACCCGCGCCCATGGTTGAACGGGCTTTCCGGCTGCTCGACTTGCTAGTAGTGGCTGAGGAGGGTATGGCCCTGTCAGAGTTGGCGCGCGCTCTCAAAATGAGCAAAGGCAGCCTGCATGGCCTGCTGAAAACGCTGGAGAGTTGTGGTGTGATCGAGCAGCGCGCAGACCGTCTCTACGCCATGGGGCCGCGAGTTTATAATCTGGCGGCCTACATCTGGAGTACCGGCCTGCGCCGCCTGGCGGTGCCAGCCATGCAGCGTTTAGCGGCAACTATCGGTGAGAACATCTTTTTAGGACGGGTTGAACTGGATATTGTGCGCGTCATCGAATCGGTCGAGGCCGGTAACGACTATCCATTCCCGCATGTCTCGGTTCCACGGGGGACGCGCGTGCAGCTGCTGTCGGGGGCGACCGGGCGTATTGTGCTTGGCAGCTGGCCGGTGGAGCGCCGCCGGGCGTGGTTACGCATGCACGAACTTCCTCGCTTCACCGCCCATTCGATCACCGACCCCGATCAGTATCTGGCGGCGATTGAGGAAACAGCGCGCACGGGTGTTGCCCTGGATTATGAAGAGTATTTGATCGGCGTCAATGCCGTAGGGGTTCCCATTACGGGTCCGGGTGGAACGCTGGTGGCGATGTTTGTTGCTCTGGGCTTCACATCAAGCTTCCATGCTGAAGCGATGCGACAGGCAGCGCAGCAGTTGCAGGACGAGGCAGAAATTATTACGCGCTTATTATCAACCAGGTGAAAGAGAATCCTGCATTCTTTGCGTTTCTTTCGAGGAAGAGAGGAAGGGTATATGGCAAAAGCGATAACTTTGCAACAGGCCGCCTCCCCTGTGGAAGACGAACTGCGTTTCTATCTCCTGGAAGGGTTGCTTCCACCTGGTAGAGCTATCTGCGTGAATACCACCCAACTCATCGTCTCGTCGGTCTCGACTGCTGTCGCGAGCGGCAACCCCATACATATGCAACGCTCGCTGACCGAGCTTCAGATGCGTCTCCTGCTCACATTACTGGAATCACCAGGCTCTTGCCCGCACGAACTATTGCATACCAGCCTCTTTTGCCCCTACGAAGTCCTTCTCAAAGGGCTTTTTTCGCCTGACCGGAGCGCCAGAATAGAATGGTTGGGAGTCGTCCAACAGTATCGCCTGCGCTTGCGCTACGCGCAGCAGCGCGGAATGTGGAGGAAGGAACTGAAGCGACTCTACAACGTGCTCTCTGAATTGCGCGCGAAATTACGCCCTTTCGGGTTAGGCATCTCCGTCTCTGAACTGGATTCCGCTTACAGGTTAGTTGCTCTCAGTTACGCGGCGGGAGGTGAAAGATAACTATGCAACCAGAACTTTTCCGCCCGGCGCTGCACTATCCTGAGCATGCCTACAGCGAGATGCTGACTCGCACCGCACAGCGTTTTCCTGAGAGCGAAGCGCTGCTTTTTCACGATGACAACCTGACGTACCGTGAGTTGGAGGCGCTGGTGAATGCCGTTGCCAGAGCTTTGCAAGAATTGGGCATAGAAAAGGGCCAGACGGTGTGCCTGTTCATGTCGAACCGGCCTGAGTACGTGATTAGCTGGTTCGCAGCGACGCGCATCGGCGCTATTGTCAGTTCCATCAACCCCTCTTATAAAGAGCGCGAAGTGGCCTATCAACTGAGCAATAGCGACGCGGCGGCGATCATTGTTGCGCAGGAATTGCTGCCGTTGGTGGAGGCGGTGCGCGCTGAAACTCCGGCATTGGAGTGTGTGATTGCGGTTAGCTCTGGCCAGCCAGACTACGCGACGCGGGCGCATTCCTTCAGCCATCTCATGCAAACTCACGCGTCGATGTTGCCCATAGATGTGCAAGCAGGGTGGGAGGATATCGTAGCGCTACCTTACAGCAGTGGCACGACGGGACTGCCCAAGGGCGTCATGCTCAGCCATAAGAATCTGGTGTGCAATGCCTATCAATCGGTGGCAACCGCGCGCATCACTGAGCGGGATCGCATGCTAGTTTTCTTGCCGCTTTACCACATCTATGGCACTATGCTGATGGGACTGGCTGCTCTGACGGGTGCTACCATCGTGCTGATGGAGCGATTCGAGGCTGGTGAATGCTTGCGGCTCATTCAAGAGGAGCGCATCACGCTGTTGTATACTGTGCCGCAGGTGTTGGCGGTGCTGAGCGACTGGCCCACGTTGCGTGATTTTGACTTGCATACGGTGCGCTTTGCCCAGTGTGGCGCGGCACCTGTGCCACCGCCATTAGCGCGGCGCTTCGAGGAACGCACGCGTATCACCGTAATGACCTCGTATGGACTGACCGAGGCATCGCCGGGAACGCACTCCAATCCGGTGTATAATCCACATCTCATCAGGGTCGAGACGATTGGCTTACCGGTTCATGATACGAAGCAGAAAATAGTCGATATCGAGACGGGTCTGAAGGAGCTGGGAGTGGGCGAAGAGGGCGAGTTGATTGTGCAGGGGCCGCAGGTCATGCCGGGCTACTGGAAAGCGCCCGAAGCGACGGCGGACGCGCTGCGCAATGGCTGGCTGCACACGGGCGATATTGGCTGGCGTGACGAAATGGGCTATGTGACGATCACCGACCGCAAAAAAGAGATGATTAAGTATAAGGGGTTCAGCGTAGCTCCGGCCCAGATCGAGGCTCTGTTTTTGGAGCATCCCGCCGTGGCCGACGTGGCGGTTGTCGCGCAGCCGAACGAGGAGGCGGGCGAAGTGCCTAAAGCCTTTATCGTGCTGAGGGCTGGTTATGAAAGCTTGAGCGCGGATGAACTGCTGGCGTGGGCCAATGGCAAACTTGCCACCTTCAAGAACGTGCGCGAGATCGAATTTATCGATGCCATCCCTAGAAACCCTTCCGGGAAAATCTTGCGCCGCGTCCTTAAAGAGCAGGAACGCCAGAAACGCGGTTGATGGACCGCGAAATGGGAGCCTCTGCCAGGGCGGGGGCAAGCCCCGCCCCTACCATACTACGAAGGGGAGCGACCCGTATAGGGTACAGATGCGGGCTTGCCCCCGCCCTGGGAGCGGGGACTTGTTAACCTGGTGAATGTGACATCTTCTCTATGGTGAGACCTCGTCCAGGCGCTGGCCTTTCGTCCTGACACCAAACTGGGCGATGATGGCGGCTATTATCAGGAAGGCGGCAATAATCACGAAGATGACAATTGGCCCGGTTGTCAGGCCCAGAGAAGAGATCAGGCTGGGAATAAGCGGGGCGATGACCAGGATGCCAACACCGCCGCCAAGATGGCCGATGCCGTCAACCAGCGCAAAACCGGTTGCGCGCGCCCGCGTGGGATAGTTCTCGGTAGACCATGTATAGGTCATCGGCACCCACAGGTTGAAGCCAAAGAAGGTGATAATTGCACCGATGGCGGCAACAGGGAAGTTGTTGGGTCCGGCCACTCCGATCAAAATACCACCGATGAGCGTGAGTATAGCTGCAATCGGCAGCCACAGTTTGCGCTCCAGTCGCTCGCCGAAGAAGTAAGCGAAGACGGCGGTGGCAATGAAGCCAAAGGTGCCGAACGCCGCGATCATACCGGATTCGGGCGGCGGATAATTCATGCCGTCCAGCAGCACTGTGAGACCCTGGGCAATTGAATAGACCGTGATGTACCCAACGAACCAGACAACGACGAGCAGGATGGTGCGCATCAGGTAGAGACGATTGCCGAAGATTTCAGCGTAGGGAACTCTGGTCGTGCCCGTCTGTACCGGGATGGCAGCGGCAGGAGCAGGCAGGTCGGGCACACGCCTGCGCGCGCGCTCTTCCATACCTGTAACAATCTTGTCTGCTTCGTCTACCCGCCCTCGTGAAATGAGCCAGCGCGGTGACTCCGGCAACTGGAAACGCAGCAGCACGCCCACAAGCGCGAGGAGAGCGCCGATGCCGTACATTATGCGCCAGCCACTCCCTTGAAATGCTGGGCCGGCAACTGCAAAGGGCAGACCGAGCGGGAAAGGGGCAGGAGGCGTTGTCAGGAGCAGCCCCAACCAGATGCCGAAAAATGCGCCCAGCGAAGACATAATGAAGATCAGTGAAGTGTACTTGGCGCGACCTGCTGATGGCGCGACTTCGTTGATGTACGCGTTGACGAGCGCAAGGTCAGCGCCGATACCGATTCCGGTGATGGTACGGGCAATGACGAGGTTGGTATAGTCACCGACGAAGGCCGTGTAGAGTGAGCCGATGCCCGTAAGGAGCAGGGTATATAAAAGTATATCCCTTCTGCCGAACCTGTCCGCCAGAGGGGCCAGGATCAGCGCTCCTATAACATAGCCAGCCAGGTTCATTTCGACAGGAAGCCCCAGGTAATTGCCTGCATTCACAGGTGTACAGCCGGGGACGATCTGCATACAGGTCTGGATGAACGAGACGGTGATGTCAAAGATGTCGAAAAACGTGAAGAGAAAGCCGATACCGATGATGCCGATGAAAAGGTAGGAAAGCGACCAGATAGGGATGCGGTCCTGGCGAGCTATAACAGCAGCGCCTGCGTTGCTTGCTCCTGCGCCTGAGGCGGGGAATGGAACACTGTCTGTTTCGGATGCCATGAGATACTCCTTTCACACATCTACGTCGATTGAGAGGAGACGTGTAGTCAGCATCGCGGCGCGTAAAAGTGGTACGCGCCTTGTTTGTTCTGTTCACCAGAGAACATACGCCAAACAACTAAGAATGGGATCCGTGAAAAGCCGCTGTGCTGTTTGTCAACCTCCTTATCTCGATTTGTTCGCTGGATAGAACAATCCGTTCTATTATGTGAACAGTATGCCCGAAAAGTGCTATGTTGTCAAGACTCGTAAGGCGCCGGTTCTCCGTCCTTCCGGTGATTTGTAGGGACGCGATAAATCGCGTCCGCGTGGGCAAGTGTCGGCATGTGTAGGGACGCGATTTATCGCGTCCCTACACATGTGCGTCCTTTTTCACCCGGAAGAATGCAGACCCAAAGCGCCTGATGTTATGATGGCCAGACTTCTCTGGCGGTGTTTGCTACGAGTTCTAGCTTGCGCCGTTGATCGTCGAAAGTGATGCGGTTGCCTTCCATGGTGGAGGCGAAGCCGCACTGGGGACTGAGGGCGAGGCGTTCTAATGGGATATAGCGGGTGGCCTCCGCTATGCGCTGGCGTAGTTCTTCTGCCGATTCCATCTGTGGTTTTTTGGTTGTGACGAGGCCAAGCACTACAAAGCGATCCTCTGGCACGTGCTGAAGGGGCGCGAAGCCACCGGAGCGTTCATCGTCGTATTCGAGCAGGAAGCGCTGAAAGCGGGTCTGGCTAAAAATGCGGGAGATTGGTTCGTAGTCACCCCTGGCATAGAATTTACTCTGGTTGTTGCCACGGCAAATATGAATGCCAAAGGTGATGCCGGGATGGTTGCTGATGATGGCGTTATCCATTTCGATGCAGAGGTCGATGAGCTTATCGGGATCATTGCCGCGCTGGCGATAGCCCTCGCGCATCTGGGGATCGAGCAGAGCGGCGTACTGGGGAGCATCGATCTGGATGTAAGTGCAGCCCAGGCGAACCAGTTCATTCACTTCGCGGCGCGAGAAATCGACGATATCGGCGAGGTAGGCGTCCTGAGAAGGATAGGCTGATTTCGATTTGGTGGGATCGTAGTAGGCAGCTGCCTGCTGCGCGCTAATCATGGTGACTTTGGCCGGGTGCGAGGTACGCGAGCGCAGGTAGACCCACTCTTCAGCGCACATGCTCCTGCGCCAACTGAGCTTTTCCACCACCACGGGCCGCTTGAGAACAAGTTGTTCGCCGCTTTCATCGACAAAGGGGATGGCCCAGCCGCCGAACTTGTCGAAGCCGTCAAGCGCCTCCACCAGGTGGCCGTAAAATGCGTAACGCCGCAATTCGCCATCGGTAATAACATCGATGCCGCACTCTTCTTGCAGAGCAATGGCCTCGTTGACCGCGCGGTCTTCTATGGCCTTAAACTCTGCCGCGCTGATCTGTTCTGCCGCGTGCTGTGTGCGCGCTTCGACGAGGTAAGTGGGCCTGAGCAGGCTTCCAACCACCTCACTGTGATAGGTCATTGTCAACTCCCTCCCAATAATCGGGTGTACGAAATAGAGGTCAAGTCATCAGTTAAACGTCCTGAAATTATCCTGATAGGTAGCATTGTACCGCGATACTTTTCGACAAACAAGGGCATCATTCGCCTATTTTGCCTGTGCTGAACGGGTCTGCGTCCTTGCGGGGGGATGTGTAGGGACGCGATTTATCGCGTCCACGCTGCCGCGCATCAATCGGGGAATGTGGACGCGATAAATCGCGTCCCTACACATGTGCGTCCTTTTTCACCCCGAAGGATGCAGACCCGTTGAACACGCCGGTTGTAAATACGAACAACGCCGATTATACTTGACAGCAAGGAAGAATTATTGAGAGGAGAGAGTATTTATGAGTCAGACAGATGGCGAAAACAAGCTTCCCGACCTCCAGATGGACCCGGCTAAGCTCGAAGAACTGCGAAGTAGATACGTAGAGCTGATCGGTTTCGTGCCGCCGCGCATCGCGGCGCGTACCGATCTGCTGGCACGGTTAGACCCGGAATTTCTCGATATGCAGGAAGCGGTGCGCAAACATGCCATGTACCCGCAGTGTTTTGATGTCAAAACGGCGCAGCTCATGCTCTTTGGCATGCTGCTGGTGCAATTAGCCGACGCGGCGCACCTGCACGCGCGGGCAGCGTACCGGGCGGGCGCGACCTGGGAGGAACTGAGCGCCGTGGTCAACCTGGCCTTCCTGTTTCGCGGCCTCTCGGCAGCCAATCTTGGAGCGCAAATTATTCAAGGCATTGTAAGCAATCCTGAATAGGTACAAAAAGCACAAACGAGAATAGGAGAGTGTCGCGTGACAGACGTTCAGGAACCGATCAAGGATGTGGCGCATCTGGGGCATTTTGAGATTTTTACGCCGAAGCCTGCCGAAAGCCTCTGGTTTTTCAAGGAAGTTTTCGGCATGGAGGTAACGAACTCTGAGGGTCAATCGGTCTATTTACGAGCGTGGGGCGATTACGATCATTGCACGCTCAAGATCACCGAGGCGAAACAGGCCGGGCTGGGGCATGTTGGCTGGCGCGCGACCAGCCCGCAGGCGCTCGAACGCCGCGTGAAGGTACTCGCTGAGCAGGGCTATGGCAAGGGATGGATAGAGGGTGATATCGGGCATGGGCGTGCCTACCAGTTCACAGACCCCGATGGACACCCGATGGAGTTGTATTACGAGTCGGAGAAGTACCGGGCGCACGAAACGATGCGTTCCAGGCTTTTTAATCAACCACACAAGTTTACCGGGCGCGGGGTCGGAGTCAAGCGCATCGATCATGTAAACTTGATGTGCCGTGATATCACGCCCAACCGGCGCTTTCTCCAGCAGCATCTGGGGTTCCAGTTGCACGAGGTGTTGCAACCGGAGGTGGATGGCGTCGAGGAAGGGGCCTGGTTGAGCGTCACACCTTTGACGCACGACATTGCCTATACACGAGATTTTACCGGCAATCACGGTCGGCTGCATCACATCGCCTACTGGCTGGATAGCCGGGAAGAGGTGCTGCGGGCTGCCGATATATTGACGGAGCACGATATCTTCATCGAAGCAGGTCCTGCCAAGCACAACATCTCGCAGGCGTTTTACCTCTACCTGTACGAACCCGGCGGCAACCGCGTCGAGGTTTACTCCGGCGGGTACCTGATCTTTGCGCCAGATTGGGAACCTATCATCTGGCGCAAGGCCGAGCGCGGGCGGGGCGTCTACTGGGGTGGCACCTTGCCGCCGAGTTTCAAGACGTATGGGACGCCCATGGTTGACAGTTCTAAGGAGAGCAAGGAGAACATGACGGTATTCGATCCTCAGTAGGATCTGTAAGCATTCATTTGTAGGGACGCGATTGATCGCGTCCCTACACCACGCGGACGCTTGCCCACGCGGACGCGATCAATCGCGTCCCTACAAATCACCCGGAAGGACGGTCAACCTGGTAGATTCTGCCTTCCGGTTAACCTCTTGATATACTGCCGATACATCTACTAAAAAGTTTCAGTTTGCTCGTATATCTCTCTGCAAAGCCGATAGCCGTACAATTGGGCAAGCGGCTCTCAATCTTCACACATGTTGTTCTGGTTGAAAAAACCGAGAAAGGACAGGTTATTACCTCATGGAGAAGCGCAGTAAGCCTAAAGACATGAGCAGAGACGAACAGATCAAACAGGAAACCCAGTTAGCCCTTGAACACAATTTGTCGCCCCATTCACCTGTGTCACTTGACAGAAATTTCCGCGTCGAAGGCATTACCCCGACAATGCTTTCGTCATCCTCAACCCTCATTCCATCTTTTGAGGTGGCGTGCCGGAACGATCTGGACTTTCAGGACGCTATCCCCCGCAGCGTCAATCCATATCGTCAACTTGCTTCCCCGGAAGCTCTGCGTATGCTCATCGAGTCAGAACTCAAGAGCTTGACTTCAGAAAATCGAGAGCTACTCCTGCCACGTATTCTGGAACAATTGGGCGATGCCGCTTCCCAACTGCCTGATGCGGAGAGCATCGCCAGCTTACACAAAAAAGTACTCATCACAATGTTTGGAGAAGAGTACTTCAAAAATGTTAAGGAAGCCGGGCATAAGGTTGCGCGGAAGCCCAATAATAAATAGCCGGCATGACAGGCAAAGGTCTTTCGCACAATCTTAGAAAGGAAAGAACAATGGCAGTCTACTCAGAATTTTACAAAGACATCAATTTCGGTGGCGCGTTGGAAACATTCACACTCGATGATAACTGGCGCTACTGGCGCATTCACTTTACAGGAAACTGGAACGATACGATTTCGTCTTTGCGTGCAAATGCCTACGCGGGTTACAACGGCAATGTCTACGCTTTCAGTGATGGTAACTTCATGGGCAGATTCGCCGCTCTCAATATGGATGAAGGGTGGACCAGTTGGTGGAGCTATGTCGGGGATGCAATGAACGATACCGTCAGCTCCGCAATATTGGTTAACCGCAACAAAAACGAGCTGGTGATCGACGTGAAGCAACAGGTTGAATCGGTATTCATTAGCGGGATGGATGACGCGTTGAAGGGAACGCAGGTATCGCGCCGAGGCGACCCAAGAATCTACACGACGCTGTGGCCCGGCTACGATCCAACAAAGAAGTTTGTCAGCATTGAACAGGACCTGACGGTTTCCGTGCCGTATTGGTTTGACTACGATGCCCAGGTTCGTTACGACGTCTATCTCTACCTGAACGGCGGAGGTAGTGTGCAAGGCTACGTAGCCTGGGTATACGTCTGGGTTGAAGGTGGTATCCTTTCGGGCGACATCTTCAGTTCGCTGCAGCCCAAACTTGTCGCAGGAGCCTCGACGTTGACAGGCAAGCTTCAGTCGCTGCTTGCGGCATTTGGCAGTTTCAAATTCTCAAGCCTCTACTTGCTTCCTGGGCCTCCGCCGCCTCACGCAGCTGGAGAAATCCTCGATGTAAAGAGCGGTTCGACCCTGGTGCTGGTACATTAGAGTTTGTCCAATAATGCAAGGCTCTTCTGGTAGCTCTTTTCAACTGTTGAGCGCATAGCGCGTATGTCGTGGTAGTCTTCGTCACTGACTCGCACGAAGCGCTCGATTGCGCCGGCGCTTAGCGCGCTGGCGGCGCGTAGGTCTGTATGCATGGCCAGTAGCGCATCTTGCATGGCGTGTTTCAGGCCTTGATCTACGGTTCTGGCAATAACCACGGGCGGGATGCTGGAAGGCCCAAGCATGTCGATGACGCGCAGTTGTGCCGCTATTGCCCTGTCGCTGGCCAGCAGCACGTCAAGCACCTGCGAATCAATGGCTGTGGCGTGCGCTTGTCCCGCGAGCACAGCCGCGATTGAGCGCTGGTGGGAGCCTGTTTCGATCAGGTTCCCGAAGTAGTCGGGTGTTTCGCCGCGTTTGAGCAGGCTATAGCACACGATGTTCCAGCCCGAATGCGATTCGCTCTGGTTGTATGCCCAGGTGCATCCACGCAGATCATCGAATGATGTGTAAGGGCTATCCCGGCGCACGATCACATCTGAAAAATAGATGGGCTTGTGCTGGTAACGCGCTCCCAGCAGGACGGGCGCGGCCAGCAGCTCGAAAGGACACGCGGGAGAGTCCGCCATAGTTGCATAGGGTAAGCCGCACATGAAGGCAACGTCTACCTTGCCTTCGGCGAATTCGTTGAAGGATTGCCCGACGGCCAGCGTTACAGGCTGGCCTATTTTTTCTCCAACATAGCGCGCAATGAAGGCGTATGTTTGGTAAATGTTGGGGGCGAGGTACGTGGCAAATCGCATCATTTGCATATGTCATCTCCCTACTGGGTTTTCCAGTCGGCCATGAAGTGCTGATCTTTCTCTTCTACGTGGGTGCCTAGCATGGGATGCAGTTCCATAGCGGGTGAGTATTTGCTGGCGGGGACGGTTTTTCCGAGCGCCTCGGCCATAGCGCGCACGTAGTGGGGCGCGCCTCCGCAGCAGATGCCGATGTAGTTGACGCCCATTGCGCTGGCTCTGCGGGCAAACTCGGCCATTTCGAAGCGGTTGTATAAAAAAGGTTCGAGCGCGATGGGGAAGGCCTGCTGTCCATCAACTGTGCGCAGGGATTCGAAGGTGAGATGCTGCGCGCTGGTTTTGTAGGGTACCGGCTGGGCCGCGACGTAGCAGCTTACCGAGGAGCGAATTTTTTCGATGATGGGCAGCATCGTTTCTGGTCCGCGGTCGCAGTTGAGGCCAACGATGTCGGCTCCGGCATCGGCCAGTCTTTTGCAGGCTTCGACGTAGTCGTAGCCGTCGCGCGTGGTGTGCGGCTGGACAGATGCGAGCGTGACCATGGCGGGCAGGCCCAGTTGTTTGATGACCTCAAGGGCGATAAGGCTTTCACCCAGGTAGTCGTTGGTTTCGGAGATGACGAAATCGATGCCTTCTTCGACCGCCCAGGTCAACTGTTCCTCGTACATGGCGCGCACGACGCGGGAGGATTCTTTGACGTTGTCGGGGTCGTAGGCCCAGGTATTGCAGATATTGCCTGCCACCAGGGCGTTTCCCTCGCGCGCGACCTCGTTGGCGAGGCGCACCGCCTGCCGGTTCATGAGTTCCAGGTCGCCTTCTCTGCCAACGTCCTTCAGCTTTTCGCGATGGGCGTAGTAGGTCAGGGCAACCATCACATCGCTTCCCGCGCGCAGGAACTCGCGATGCAGTTCTTTGACGGCGTCGGGGAAATCCAGCACGACCTCTGGAACATAGGGACCGGCCTTGATGTAGCCGCGCCGCTCAAGCTCAAATACATATCCTTCGGCTCCCTGCACGATGCCTGCGCGCAGTCTCTCCAGGATGCCCTTTGTGTTTGTCATTGTCTGCTCCTTCTTTATACGATGATGTACCAGGGCGGGGGCAAGGCCCAACCGATGTGGACCAGGGGGCAAGGCCCAACCGGCGCGAACCAGGGCGGGGGCAAGCCCCGCCCCTACCCTGTACGGGCTTTGCTACTTCGTAGCAGGGGACGGGCGGCGGCTCTGTCCTTGCCATGGGTCGTTGCGAATCTTTGTGGTGAGAATTGGTTGATGTCGTAGATTGTGCCTTGTTGTAGGGCCAGTTGCATGAGGGTCTGGCCTACCCAGGGCGCGAATTTATAGCCGGTGCCGCGCCATCCTACGCCGATGGTGATGTCTGGAAAGCCGGGCAGGGGGCCGACGATAAAGTTGTCATCGGACACCAGGTCGTAGAAGCATTGATCGACGTCTGTCACGTCGATGGTTTCGGCGTCTCGCAGGGCGGGCATGCACTCTTCCACGAAGCTGGCGATATCGTGGATGTGCGTATCTACGATGGTGGCGTCGGGCGGGTTATAAAAGCCGATTTTGACGCCGGGAGTTTTGTCGCTGTAGATGGGGTGGCCGTAGATGCCGATGTCCAGGTAGGCAAAGACGGGTAAAGCTTGCGCCGTGAATGACGCTCGCTTTTCCAGCGCGGGGATGTAGTATTTGCATTGACTGGGGCGGTCTGGTTGGAGCGGGTATTGCACATCACAGCCCACAACGCGTTTCAGCACGTCGTTCGTACCCAATCCGGCTGTGATGACGAGTTTGCGCGCCGCTATGTTACCGGCGCTGGTACTCACGAGCAGGCGGTCATGTTGCTGCTCAATCGAGGTAAGCTCGACTTCTTCGAGGATGTTGATATGGTGTTGTCTCAGCGTGTCTTGCAGCGCGCGCGTGACGTTCGGCACGTAGATGAAGCCGGCCTCAACATCCAGTCGCCCCATGTCAACATCAAATTGTGGGAAGCGCTGCTGAAGCGTTGCGCGTGTGAAGGCTTCCGTTTTCAAATGGAGGTTGGCGAGTACCTGGTAACTTTGCTCGGCGTATGTTTCCGCGATGTTGGGCGTCACGTTTTCTTTGGCGATGTTTAAGCAACCACAGTTGATCAGAAAGGGTTCCGGCGCTTTGCGCTCGATCTCTCGCCAGAGTCGGCGTGCCTCGTAGGCAAGTTTAGCGTAAAATGGGTCGAGATAGTCGTTGCGGATGGATCGCGTATAGCCAAATGAGGCGGTCTTCTTATCACCGATGCGCGATTTCTCGATAATGGTGATCTTGCTGGTAAAGGGCGCGGCTGCATAAGCGGTCATGAGTCCCATGACGCCGCCGCCGATAATCACCAGGTCCTGTATATCCTCGTACATTTATGCCGGCTCCTCATTTTGTTTTGATGGACGCGCTAAATCGGGTCTCTACAGTGTATTGCGCCTCTCGCGTAACGGGCTGCTGCCCAATTACGGGGAAGCTGTAGTATTTTGTGCTGTGTACAACAAAATCTTTCCCTTGCAGACCACCGGACATGATGCCGTTATGTAGTCGTATCCACGCGTAGTAATGTTGGGACAACTGGTAAGCTGCATATGTGTGCATGCTACTTTCCTTGAAGTACGTTTTTGCCGTGCTATCGCTGAGCAGGACGAGGTTGTACCAGTGTCCTTTGTTCAGTTCCAGCGAGGAATAGCTGAGCAAACCGGGGTTGTCGGCTAATTCGGTCATGAACACCTTGTCCACGCGATGAATCTCTTGCACGATGGTCGGACTGACGTTTTGTTGAACGCCGCTAATGAAGCCGACAAATTGGAGGCTATGATGCAGCAGATATTCTTGCTGTTGATAAATAGCCATGCGATGCACGCGGGCGCGTTTCTCTTCCGCGAAATGTATTGAGGGGAGGGTGGTGCCTGCCGCCTGGCTCAGCAGGTGTTGCCACATCTTTTGAGCCATATAGGTCAGCACGCGCAAATCCAACTTCACTTTCCATGCTGCCTGTAATGAGTAATTATCCAGCACTGCAAGCTGGCTTAGTTCGTTATTCTCGTGCATGTACCTTTTGTCCTTGTTGCCGGGGGAATGCAACATCAACGATGAAGAGCAATCCAGGTAAAACGTTAAAGCAAAACTACTCACATGACTCTTGCATATGAGTGAGACTTCAATGTCGTGCTAATGAGACTTCAACATCGTGTGCGGAATGTGCTGTCGATGCGGATACATGAGGCTACGGGAAGCGTTTCCCTAATGGCGGCATGTACATGTATGGGTGAGCTGCAGCATACCTGGGGCGTGGGTAGAAGAGCAAAAAAAGGGTTGGGAAGAGCGAAATATCATACGTTCATGCAGCTTCATTTGTACCTGTACCCCTTAAACACTACCTTGCTGGAGGAAATCTGTTGCGGTAATTTAATTGTAGGTTATATTTTGCTATTTGTCAATAAGCAGAGAGTGATATAATAAGCACATCGATTTGTGAAAGCACTGGAGGATCACTTACATAATGGTTCAAACACAATTACTTCCTGGAATTGCTCAACACACTATTACGACAGATCGCTTAGAAGTCGCCTACCTGGAAGCGGGCGGCGGGAATATTCCCCTGATGCTGGTGCATGGCAACTGCTCTTCTTCGCTGTTCTTTCAGGATTTTATGCAGGCGCTGGCGGTGACCGGGCGCTACAAAATTTACGCGCCCGATATGCGCGGCTATGGCGAGAGCGAGACGCTGCCGGTAGATGCAACACGGGGCGTGCGAGATTATTCTGATGATATCGACGCGTTCGTGCGAGCGATGCAGCTTGACTCGTTCCACCTGTTTGGCTGGTCGCTCGGCGGCAATATCGTGATGCAGTACGCGATAGACTATGCAGGCACATTACGCTCTCTTATGTTGCAAGCGCCGGGTTCTCCGTTCGGTTTCGGCGGCACGAAGGATGCAGGGGGAACTCCTACCTGGCCCGACTTCGCGGGCAGCGGCGGAGGGACGGTAAATACCGAATTTCTGCGCCTGCTGGCGGAAGGCGATCGCGGGGATAGCCAGTTTTCACCGCGCACTACCATGGTGTCTTTCTACTTTAAGCCGCCTTTCAGACCGGAGGCCGAGCGCGAAGAGAGGTATCTGACTTCTTTGCTGACTACAAAGGTGGGGACGGGCAATTATCCTGGCGATATGACGCCCTCCGACAACTGGCCTAATGTAGCGCCGGGTACGCAGGGAGTGATCAATGCCCTTTCGCCCAAATATTTGAAGCAGGGCGATTTTGCCGATATCAGCTCAAAACCGCCCGTATTATGGGTGCATGGCGCGGATGATCAGATCGTCTCCGATACTTCGCTATTCGATATAGGCTTTTTGGGACAGCTTGGCGCGGTGCCCGGTTGGCCAGGGGTGGAAATCTTTCCGCCGCAACCCATGAAGACGCAGATACGCTTCATGCTGGAACACTATAAAGCCAATGGCGGCCAGTACCAGGAAGAAGTCATCCCCGACTGCGGCCACTCGCCTCATATCGAAAAGCAGGAAGCGGTACTTGAGCTTGTTGACGCGTTTATTGTGCAACACGACGGGCATTAATGGCTCTTGACTCTCATCTTACCTGAGAGTGTAAGCAATCTCCGCGCAGAAAACTATTTCTGCTGGTACATGCCGCGCAGCGGGTAGCGCCATATCCGATAAATGCTGTATCGAGGAAGTTGAGTTGCTGTGCCAGGGCCTGTAATTTGGGTAGATTGGTGTCGTTTGTCCTGCTGTACGCTGCCCTGAACGACGGACTGCCCTTTATTAATGATGACGA
>DATLSI010000071.1:0-29582 GCA_035534255.1 Ktedonobacteraceae bacterium
CTTGCAGGTAGCTCCGCAAGAGATGCCGGGTGTCCGTGTCATCATCGACTATCAGGATACGCTTGCCAAGTAGGGTCTCCTGTGGAAACGTAGAAGGCTCCAGAACCTGGGCAAGGGGCAAGGTGAAGCCAAATGTAGAACCGTGACCAGGCTCACTCGACACCTGTATCTCCCCTCCCTGCATCTCCACCAGCGACCGGGTGATCACCAGGCCAAGGCCAGTTCCACCGACCGCCTCCGTCGTGGGGTTGTGCGCCCGGTAGAAGCGGGTGAAGAGCCTGGCTTGCTCCTCTGTGGACAGCCCGATGCCGCTATCGGTTACCTCCACGCGGGCAACCGGTTCGGCTATCTCGACAGAGAGGTCGATGTGTCCTTCATCAGGGGTATATTTGTGCGCATTGGAGAGCAAATTGCTGAGGATTTGCGTCACGCGCTCGGCATCACCGAGCACCATGGGAGCTTTCTCAGGTAGATGCAAGGTGAACGTCTGCCGCCTGGCATCCCAGCCTGGTTGAAAGGAGGGCAGCAGTTTGCGGATGAGGAGGGTAATATCGAGGGGTTTACGGTGCAATTCGAGCTTGCCAGACTCCATGCTTGAGAGATCGAGCAGATCATTGACGATGCTCGTCAGGCGGCGGGCATTGTTCCGCACAATCTCCAGGAATTCCCGTTGCAACTCGGTCAGCTCCCCAAGGGCTTCATCGGTCAAGATGAGATCAACATAGCCCTGAATGGAGGTCAGCGGGGTGCGTAACTCATGGGAGACCATGGAGATGAATTCGGACTTCATCCGATCGACCTCGCGTTCATGCGTCGCGTCACGCCACACATAGAGCCGACCGATATAGGTCTGATCGACATCCGTGACGGGCAGAGAAGAGAAATCGAACTCTTGCCGCGTAGGCCCCACTTGCACCTGCTGTTCGTGAAAGACGTGCTCCTGGTCCGTGATGCACCAGGTCAGCGATTGATCCAGCAGGGCGGCGTCAATGAACAGCCCTTTCAGGAGTGCCGTCAACTGCTCAGGTGACTGCGAAAGCACTGTGGTGTCGTCGAGCCCAAAGAAGTTGGTGAAGCGCGTATTCACCCTCAGCGGGCGCCCGACGGGTGAGAGATAGAGCATGGCATCTTGAGAGGCATCGATGATGGCACGCAGTTGACTTTTCGTGCGTTCGAGCTGCGCATAATTGGCATCCGCACGACGCAAGGCCGCCTGCAACTGGGCTTTGCTGCTACGAAACGCCTCTTCTAATGCTCTTTCAGGCTCATCCGTATGTACCGTCTCTTTATCTTGATCGTCGCCATGTGATTGTTCTAGCTCATCGGGTACACTCTGCAATGTGCGTTTATGCGCCATGCACTATCCTCCATCATTCAACAGGCGGGCGATGCTTTGGAGCAAAACCCTCGTATCGAATGGCTTGCCGATATGAGCCGTACACCCGGCAGTCATGGCGCGCTCTTCTTCCCGGGGAGAGACATGAGCGGTGACGGCAATGATCGGGGTGGTACGAAACTCACGCATCTTGCGCAAGTGCCCAACGGCTTCCCATCCATCCATGTCCGGTAACGACAGGTCCATCAGGACGAGATCAGGGTGGTGCAGTTTGGCCTGGGTCAGGGAAGCCTGTCCGTCTTCGGCTAAAACGACACGGTAGCCTGCCTTCTCAAGCACTCGTTGAAGCAGTTCACGCATATCCTCGCTATCATCAACCACCAGGATTTGTTGTTTCTGTTCGCCAGGTATGTTCATAACGTTCCTTAGTGTGCTCATCTGACAACAATAGTAATTCACCTGTCTCGTCTCTACACCGGCTCAGTCTCACGTTCGTCGGCTTGAGATGAGGTTTTCTGTGATGTAATAATGTGGCGAAGGGTGTTGAGCAGAACGTCACTCTGAAACGGCTTAATCAGGTACTCGTCCGCCCCCAACACGTAGCCTGTGGTCGGTTCCGCGATGACCGTCAGCATGACGACTGGAATGGAAGAGGTGGCAGGGCTGGCCTTCAACTGGTAGAGTATTTGCCAGCCATTGAGATCCGGCATCATCACATCGAGTATGATGGCGCAAGGTCGCATCTCTTGCACCAGTTCCATCACTTTTAAGGGATCTTGCACTCCGACGACCGTAAAGGGCGTGTCCTTCAAGGCAGCTTCGATGAGGACAATGGCATCCGGGTTGTCATCAATCGCCAGCACCATGTTGGGTTGCCCATCTGCTGCTGCTCGCTGTGCGGTAACTGCACCTACCGCAGCGGGCATTGCTGGTGTGAGCTCATTAGAAGAGGAGAATATTGTGGAAGCTTCCGATTGCTGTGCTGCATGCAAACGCGGGAGATCCTGCCCAATGGAGTGATGAACGGCCTTGATCGGCAGTCTCACCGTAAAGGTGCTGCCCTGCCCTGGCGCGCTTTTGATTGCTATCGTTCCCCCCAACAGCTTCGTCAACTGGCTTACAATGGTAAGACCAAGTCCCGTCCCCCCGGATTTTCGCGCGTAGCTCCCATCTGCCTGGTAAAATGCTTCAAAGATGTGTTCTTGAATGTCGGAAGAAATTCCCATCCCACTATCTTTCACGGCAATCGCAATCTGGTCTGCCTGCTGCTCCGAGCTGATCACTCGTGTCGCTGAGATCGTCACCTCACCTTGCTCTGTGAACTTGATGGCGTTGGAGACCAGGTTGAGCAAGATCTGGCGTAATTTCATCGGGTTACTTTCGAGGAAGTCAATCCCGTCTTCCACCTCTGCTCTCAAGACGAGGCGTTGCGCAAAAGCCATTGACTGTATTTCTTCGACCACCGAAGTCAGCAGTTCTTGCACGTCGATCTGGCTATACTTGAGCACCATACGACCTGCCTCAATTTTCGACAGGTCGAGCACATCGTTAATCAGACTCAGCAAGTGCTGACCGTTTTTGAGGATGCGCTTCAGGTCGTTTTGTTGCTTCTGGTTCCAATCAGCTTTTTCCGCATCGTCCAACAGCATCTGGCTAAAGCCGATAATGGAAGCCAGCGGGGTGCGCAATTCGTGTGACATCGTGGAGAGGAACTCGCCGCGTACTCGGTTGGCATCTTCCAGAGCCGAATTGACTGCCGTCAGTTCATCGCGTTGTAATTGGAGAACGATTTGGCGCTGCTGGAGTTCCGCAGCTACCATGTTAAAGGTTTGACCTACCTGGTTCAGCTCATCGTACGTCAGCTCCTGGACGCGAGCCGAGAGATCACCAGATCCTTGCTGGTTGGTCGCAGCCTTGAGGATGTTGAGGTCTCGGAGACCCTTGACAAACATGATGTAAGTATACCCTAAAATAGAAAGCGCTATGGCCGACAACAATAAGGCAATGAGAAGAGCGAACTGGTTAATTGCTGCTACCCGCTGCTGGATATTGTTCACATCATTATCGACCGCTTGCTGCAAGCGCACCAATGAAGCCCGAAATGTATCAAATAACTCTTTGCCGACGGCGTCAGTACTTGGGGAACGAGCCGCGGCAAGATTGCCAGATTGCATGTTTTTAATCTGCACTTCAGCATAGGTGCTATACCAGGCATTGGCCAGCACTGCTACTTGCGCCAGGACCGTATTTGTAGCGCTAAAATCCGTGGCTTGTATGCCATGCGCCTGCTTTAGCAGTTGTTGCAATGAGAGAAGGTATTGCGGCCGACCACTGTTAAACGGTTCAAGGAAAACAGGGTTATTGGTGGCGATGTACCCGCGCAAACCAGTCTCCTGGTTGAGCATGGCTATCAGCAGCGCATCCTGATCCTGTTGCAGGGCAACTTTTTGCTCACCCAGGTTATACTGCCTGTTGGAAACATAGCTACCCACCAGGAAGTTGAAAAGGAAAGCGAAGGCAAGCAAGCTTACGACAACAAGTAGTCGACGTCTAATCAGCCTGACCAGGCTTTTTTTCTGTTTGCGTTGAGAGACCTTGTTCATAGATTTCTTCCAGTTCATCGGGTACATGAGGCGACGCATGTTTCTGTGTCATAGAATATACTCTCGCCTTTGTTTCTTTCAGTATACTCAGCCTGTAAATTGTTTGATTCAGTGGCGGCAAAAACCACGCAAAGACCTTCGCGCCTGTGTTGGTGGATGGCACCTGGCATCTCGGCACAGATCAGGGTGCCGGTACTCCTGGTGGATGGTCAGCAAGATAATATTGTGTATGGCTTGCCACCAATTGCAGCACTGCAGCAATTGGTGGCAAGCCGATGTCAAAATTCATGAGAGGTGAAGGGAATGGGACGCCCAAAAGGGGCATCGCTACTACTTCAACTCGGTTGTTTGCAGCGCGTCCAGGGCGCTGCCCATGGCCTCGGTGGTAAAGTAATCTTCCACACCGATGCCTGTGCCAGGGCGACTGTAATACACCTGGAAAGTGGGGGTGACACGGTAAAAGAAGCCGTGATAGGTGGATTGATAGAAATGGTTAGCAATGACGCTGGTCAGCTGCTGTTCTTGCTGCGTGAACTGCGGCTTGACCTGGTTGAAATGCTGCAGGGCCAGCAAGACCAGCGTCTGGCTGCGCGTCTCTTTATAATCGGTGAGCAGCTTGCCACTCTTCATATCGAGGGCGAAGAAGAAACCGCCATTTTTGCTATCCCACAGGCCGGAACTATAGAGGTTCTGTAGTACCTCCCTGGCTACATTCAGGTAATTGGTCTTGTGCGTCAGTGTATAGGCTATCACAAGGGCATCGACTGTCTGCCCTTGCGTGCTGGGCTTGGCCTGGTAATTTTGCACGGTCTCATGTCCATCAGCGTTAACCACCATACTGTCATAGAACATGTGATATTTCGGATCAAGAGCTACTGCCAGGATGGTATCGATGGTGCTTTTGCCCGCTGTTACCCATGCCGGCACATTCCACCGCTTACCAGCATCAATCAAGGCGGCCCCGGCCATCATTGAGTGATCGACGCCGTAGTCTCCCGGTGTATGTTTAATATCATACACTACACCAAGCTTCTTATCGTACCAGGTCCTATAAAAGTTGTTTGCGGCGGTATACGCCTCGTTGACCAGGTCGCTATTTTGCAAGAGCAGCCCATCGTTGAGCAGGTAGAAGTAAATCCAGCCCTTTGGGACGCTATAGGAGGGATATTCCGACACGACTACCGTTGTCATACGCGCCAGGTCTGAAGCGAAACTTTGATCCTGGGGATGCAACTGGTGATATTCGACCAGCGAGGTCAGGTAGAACAGATCAACTTGCGGATCGTGGTTGTGCTGCGGGTTGCCATCGGGACCGGGACGCACAGCATTGGTTACCGATGGATCGTTCATTTTCCAGTTGATATACAAGCCGCCCGTCACCACGTTCTTTGACATGGCCAGGGTATTCCAGCTATGCAAGTGCATGTTTTGCAACACAGCCTGCGTGAGTTGGTCGATGGTGGTGCCGGTCGATGTGGTCCCGGCATTTGGCACCTTTGTAGGTGTTGGAGTAGTAGTCGCATTACCGCCAAATGGTCCGCACGCCGCCAGAAGCAGCGACAGAACTATCAGGCACAGAATGCTACAATAGAACAGTTTTCGTTGATGCATAGCATCCTCCTCAAGCTAGAGAGCAGTTAGAGCTCTCGCCGAAATAACATGACCACTTTTTGATGTTCATTGCACACTAGAGCGAACCTGGCTGATCACTTTATTAGAGCGAGTCTCCTTAGAGCTTACCGTTGCTCCTTGTAACGCTTGACAACGATCTGCCCAGGTCTCATTGCCGTAATGGAGAATCAGCGTCATACTCTATATCGTCATCATGGCGAAAATAAATAGCCGATCCGTATCCCTGGTAGACGATATGAAAATCTGGAGGGAAGGTAAAACGTTGAAATTGCGGATGAGGTTGTTGAGCGATTTGCTGAATAGTTACATTTAATGATATGCTATTTGCAAAAGCCTGGCACCAGATTTGTTCGCTACAGTTAGATATGCTGTATTTGATTGAAATGAGTAGAGCTACATTACATTGCGAAAGGCGAGTTTGAACCAATGAGAAAAGCATTGAGAGGGCGTTTCTGGCTTGAAACAAGTATGGCTATTGTGGCCGGTATTTTGTTCGTGATCACACTCGTTTGGCATAATTGGATCGAGATTATCTTTAACGTTGACCCGGACAAAGGCAGCGGATTTCTCGAGTGGTTGATCGTAGGGGTCTTGTTGATAGTGACGATCGTACTTTTTATCCTGGCGCGCTACGAGTGGCGCAAGGCAGGGACTGCCCTGGCCTGAATGGAATAGGTTAATCACATGGTATAATGCATGTGGACTTCGAGCATACTGGAATCTGGCTGAGATTGTTGGAAAAACGGCATCAATGCCAACGCCAATGTAATGTAAGGAGGTGCGCACATGCATGATACGCTATCGCCTCTGATTGAACGAGCATTGCTGGGTAATCCCCGGCCCCTGGAATATTTTTTACGCGAGCAGAGTAACCTGCCCGGGCCGCGCGCGAATTTGAAGCTGGTTGACGATGTCGCTAATCTGTTGGCGGCGGCTGACGAGCGGACGGGGAAAGTCTGGCAAGTAATTTATTACCTGACGCGTGATGAAAAAACGCTGAAAACCAATACGCCGGACGAATTTGTGGTGTTATGCGGCGTTGTTGCCTCTGGCGCGTGCGTCGCGGTTGATTCCGTACATCGAGATGAAGTCATCACGCGCCTGAGCGAGTTCGCCTCTAATGCTTCCTGGCGGGTGCGCGAAGGGACGGCGATGGCCTTTCAACGTCTGCTGGAATCCGCCCCGCTAGACACAATCGCGCGTTTGCGAAACTGGGCCAGTGCGGGCAACTGCTGGCAGCAGCGCGCGTGTATCGCGGCGATTGCTGAACCAGCCCTCATGCATCACGCGGCAATGAGAGAAGCAGCCCTGGAGATGCAGCAGGAAATTTTGCGGCGATTGCGCGCAATGCCCCTGGCTGATCGCAAGCGTGAGGATGTGAGGGTTTTGCGACAGGCGACAGGCTACACTCTCAGTGTGATAGTCGCGGCATTGCCTGAGCAGGGGTTTGCTCTGATGCGCGAGTGCGCGTCGTGGGGCGATCCCGATATCAACTGGATATTACGAGAGAACTTGAAAAAGAAACGCCTGGCGAAGTTTGCTGAACAGACCGAACTGCTGGCGAAATATCTGGTCTGAACGCGTGGTGGTTTGTGGGTGCGATTTTTGACAGCGTTGCTCTCACCAACTATAATCCTGAAGGTTCAAGATGCCTGAAAATGAATACGTATAAAAAACAGCATGAGTTTGCAGAAATGAAAGGAGTTCACTCCATTGGGTGCAACAACAACAGCAGATTTTTATAACGGCATGGTTATCCGCTATAACGGCGAATTGTATACGGTGACCGAGTTCCATCATGTCAGCCCCGGCAACTGGCGCGCTTTCGTGCGCGTCAATATGAAGAACTTGCGCACAGGACGTGTCATCGAGCAGCGTTTCCGCGCCGGTGAAGATATCGAGTCCGTGCGCGTTGAACATCAAAACTGGCAGTTCCTCTACATTGATGGCGACGATTATGTTTTCATGAATACCGAAACCTTCGATCAGCAACCACTCTCGAAGTCGATGTTGGGGGACGCGGTGCGTTTCCTCAAAGAGCAAAATATTGTCGAACTGCTGGTTGATAGCGAGACAGATACGATTATAGCCGTTGAGCTGCCGAACTTCGTGGAAGTGCAGGTAGAGAGCGCCGAGCCGGGCGTGCGCGGAGATACCGCGAACAACGTCACCAAACCCGCCATCCTGGAGACAGGTGCGAGCATTAACGTTCCACTCTTCGTCAATCCGGGCGATAAGATTCGAATAGATACACGCACCGGCCAGTACGTCTCGCGCGTAAAGTAAAAATTGTCACTTGTGAATGAGTAGCCAAAGGTGCGGCCCAAAGATGAACAACGCGATGATAATAGCCATAACCGCGCTGAGCAGCACTGCTCCTGCTGCCACATCTTTGGCCGTTTTAGCCAGGGGATGATACGTGGGTGAGGCCAGGTCGACACAGCGTTCGATGACGGTGTTGAACATCTCCGCGACCAATACCCCGGCGATTGTCAAAAAGATGATAGCGTACTCGACCGCCGAGATATGCAGGACGATGCCAAGCGCGACGGCCATGATGGCTATGAAAAGATGCGCCTTCATGTTTATCTGCGTGCGAATAGCGTACCACAGACCGCTGAAAGCAAAGCCGAAGCCGGCGATAAACTTTGCCACACCGCTTTTCTGCGGCTGGATTGGCGGTACAGGCATATTCATTGCGAAAGTGTATCCCAATCGATCTCTTGCATGATGGACTCTTGCAAGCGTACCATTGCCTGGTAGCCGGCCTCCGTTTGATCGTCATAGCCTACAAGGTGCAGCGTGCCATGCGATAGCAGGTAAAGCAGTTCATAGACGGGATGATGCCCGGCCTGCGCGGCCTGTCGCGCGACGGTCGGCCAGGAGATGACGATATCTCCCAGGTTGGTCGGCATGTCCGAGGGCGTAATAAAAGCTGGATGCGCTTCTTTTGCAGCAGCTTCTTTCCCCGTTTCACCTGTTGCCTGCCAGAGTTGGTCGGCGGGCGCGTCAACCAGTGGTTCGTCAAGCAGGGGAAACGAAAGTACGTCGGTGGGTTTATCCTGCTGGCGATACTCCTTGTTCAAAGTTTGCATCTCTTCATCGTCGGTAATTACCAGCGAGAGCGTGACGGGCTGCGAGATGCTGGCGGCCTGGAGTATGCGGTTTACCACGCGCTCAGGCAGCAGCGAGGAAAGCGCCTTCTGTAAAGGCGCATCACTTTCCGCTTCCTCGAAGTTGATATAACAATTCAGTTGTACAGGTTGTTCTTGCATAGTGCCTCGAATTACGGGATAGAGGTAGAGTACCTGCCATGTGTTTTTCGACTTATTCCCGGATGGTACTGGCTAAACATCAGGGTGTCTTCTGTTGCAGAGTGGCCTTGCGCATGTCACGCCCGAAGGCGAACATGAAGACGATAAAGCCGAAGAACAGAATGCTGAACAGGCTGATGGTTCGGTCTGTCAGGATGGCAGCTGCGGCGAGGTTGGTATTGGCGGTGAAGAGCGCGATCATAGCCAGCATACCGCCTTCGACGAGTCCGAGACCGCCGCCGGTAAAGGGTACTACCGTGAGCAACGCTTCGCCCAGGGCGATGAATAAGGCGGCTGTCCCGATGTGCAGCGCATTACCGCCGATCAGGCTAAACGCCATTGCAACGAAAAAGAAGCGCAAGGATTCGCAGGCCCAGACGCCAACCGTCAAGATGATTAACGTGGGGACGCGGCGAAACGAGCCAAGCGCGCCTTCCTGAAAATTGGTGTAGTACGCGCGGAAACGGGCGGGTACCAGTCGAGCTATCTGGGCGGGAAACGCGCGCAGCACAAACAGGCCGATAGCGCCGGCGATTACTAAGATCAGCGTGACCGCCAGACCGGTTTCAAGCTGGTGCGGCAGGTTTCCATGCAAACTGATAATGATGGCTGGAATGAATAAGAGCAGGAGTACGAGCAGGTCAAGTAAACGTTCCGCGAGAATAGTGCCAAGGGTTCTGGAGGTTGGCAGCCCCGCTTCTTTGTGTAGCAAGTAAGCGCGGTAGAGATCACCGAGCTTGGCGGGAACGATGGCATTGGCGAACCATGAGATATAGAGGATTTCCAGCAGTTTAGGGAATTTTGGAAGTTGCATGCCTTTAGATTTCGTATAGCCCGCATTTTCAAGCAGCATACGCCAGCGCAGAGTGCGAAGCGGAAACGAGAGATAATAGATGGCAAACGAGGCAAGCACGAACCAGATGTTGGCGGCCCGGATGGCGGCCCAGGTTTGTTGCGGATTGATATGGGCCTGTTTCGCGAAGTAAACCAGCGCCACGATAACGATCACTAACGGGACAATGGTACGCCAGTTGAGCAGGCGTTTCCTGATAGAGAGCTGATCGCGGGTAATCTCTGGCTCTTCTTGTTGTTGTAACGCGGACTTCTGCTTTTCAACTTCCTCAGCTGGCGCATTGGTTTGCGCGAGCGGCTCGTCACCTGGCGCGTTACTGGAATTTGTATTCCGGGTAATCAAATTATCCTCCAGATGCTGCTTCTTTCTCTATACCGGGCGTTATCCTCGCCAGGCTGATGAGCACGATGAGTAGTAACGCAATAAGGTTGGTCAAACTGTGAACATACACATCGTCAACAAAATTGTGGATATTCACGGTAATCAATGTGGCAATCAGGCCAATTGCCAGGGCGCGGTCGTTCGTGATCTTGCCGAGGGTTTCAACTGACCATTGCTGCCGGTAATGGCGAAGCATGCTGACAGGGCGCGAAAGCAACTTCAGCTTGTTTTCTGTTCCGAGAGGAGCTTGAATGGGTGGCTGTGGTTGAAGGGGCAACGCTCTGGCCTGCCAGTATTTCTGGTTGATGTGTGTCAGGACGCGCGCTCCAGCAAAGAAGATGGCGAACAGGAAAAGTAAATATACGATCAGGCCGGTAGTTCCCATTTCGGCTGCGATATTGATGTAGTAGTTGTGCGCGTGACCGAGGGGGTCAATGAAGATGCCGATATGAT
Source organism: Ktedonobacteraceae bacterium (assembly GCA_035534255.1). Classification (GTDB taxonomy): domain Bacteria; phylum Chloroflexota; class Ktedonobacteria; order Ktedonobacterales; family Ktedonobacteraceae; genus CF-113. The sequence goes on from DATLSI010000071.1 coordinate 10,573, forward strand.
AGGGAGGGTAAGCGTCGGGATAGTTGCCGATGCCTACACCCAGAATGGGGTGATCGAAGTACATATGCAGACCGGCGATCCAGTGAGCCAGTCGTTCGGCGGTCGAATAATCCGCGCTACTGGGTTGGGCGAGCGAGATGCCTGTCAGTCCCAGGAATTTGAGCGCGGGGTTGAAAAGAGATTGCGGCACAACGCCCGCCAATACTGCTGCGACGAGTGCCAACAGTGCGACGATCACTACGCGGAATAGCTTGCGCATGGCCGGATAACCTGCCAGGACGATGAAAACGAGGGCCGCCGCGAGAGCGATTTCAGCGCCGCGCGATTGCGAGAGGAATTCGGCTGCTGCCAGGATAACGGTAGCGATTCCGGCCAGAATGCGCGTCAGCCAGTCGCGGCCCAGCAAGGTGAGCGCGAGGGTAATGCTCAGTGGCATGTTGATGTATGCCGCGTAGGGGTTTGGCTGATCGAATGTGCCATACACACGCAAGGCGCTGCTGCGTATGAAAGACTGGGGGCCGAGGTTGAAGAACGCCTGTATATAGCCATAGAATGCCTGGGTGATGGCGGCGATGCACACGAGCACGATGATGGTCCATAGCTGGCGGCGAGTGCGCAGGTACTGGCTGCCAAGCAGGAGAATTACCAGTACTTCCAGCCACTTGCTGATCTCTTTCAGGCTATCTTTGACGTTGAGCGCGACGGTCATGGAGAGCAACATGGTAGCCAGTAGTGCGAGCATAGCCAGAACCAGGTAGATCGGCACGCGCGCGGCTTCCCTGTCGCGCAGCCCGCTGTGAGCGGGTAGGCAGCAGTTGATGAGCCAGCCCAGGGCGAGAAAGATCACCAGGATATCGGCGCTGTTCAGGCGCAGTGCCCCGACGTTGATGAAGTCGAGCGATCCCCAGGGGACTGCGAATGCCATCAGGTAGAGGGCGACGCGCGGGCGCAGGAGTGTCCAAACAAGCGCCATAAGATAGAGTGGCAGGCGCAAATCCCAGGGAAATGACGGGAAGATCAGCAGCAAAAGCAACAGAGCGCAACCGATCACCCCAACCACATTGGGCGTGGTAGCGATCTCTTGCAGCTGACTCCATTTTGTTTTCGGCCATGAATCGCGGTGGGTTTGTTGCAATCCGCCTGTACCGGGAATATTCATGCGAATAAATCACACCCTCAGGAAGCTCGTGTGAACTTCTATGAAATCGTCGTCACTTCTATGAAACCGTCGTTAAGTGGGGAAGTTGCTTGCTAAACCATTCGATGGTGCGGCGCAGCCCTTCCTCTTTGCTCACCTGTAGTTGCCAGCCCAGGATTTGTTGCGCTTTGGTGATATCCGGGCGGCGGCGCTCCGGGTCATCGATGCGGCCTGACTCGAACACGATGGGCGAGGTTGCATTGCAGAGTTCAATGATGGTTTGCGCAAACTCAAGCACGGTATGTTCATCGGTGTTGCCGAGGTTTATGACTTCGCCAGCTGTGAAAGGCTTGAACATTGCGCGCACGAGGCCCTCTACCAGATCGCTTATATAGCAGATGCTGCGTGTTTTGCTGCCGTCTCCATAGATGGTCAGTGGCTTGTTTTGCAGGGCGTTTGTGATGAAGTTTGGGATCATGCGCCCATCGTCGGCCTGGCTATTGGGGCCATAGGTATTGAAGATACGCACGATACGCGCATTGAGCTGGTACTGGCGATAGAACTCCATAGTCAGGGTTTCGCCCAGGCGCTTGCTTTCGTCGTAACAGGCGCGCGGCCCGATGGGATTCACATTGCCCCAGTAGTCCTCGCGTTGTGGATGCACCAGTGGGTCGCCATAGGCTTCCGATGTTGACGAGTACAGGAACATGGCCTTTTGCTTGCGCGCCTGTTCGAGCATCATGGAGGTCCCCAGGCTGTTCACCATGATGGTTTCAAATGGGTGCTCCATATATCCGACCGGACTGGCAGGGCTGGCCATATGATAGATAGCTTCGGCCTCGAATCTAAAGGGTTTGGTGACATCGTGTTCTAAAAATGAAAAATGGGGATGAGTGCGTAATGGTTCGATGTTGCGCTCTGAACCTGTGATCAGATTATCAACACACAATACGCTGTGTCCATCTTCCAGTAAACGGGCGCAAAGGTGGGAGCCGATAAAGCCTGCACCGCCGGTAACAACAATTTTCAAAGAAGTGATCCTCCAGATGCCAGTGAAATAGATGATGCCTGAAACAATACTCTTGCCAGGTGCCTCATTTTTGTCATACTTTAATGCCAGACGAATCGGCTTATCAAAGGTAACGAAATTAGGATAGCTGGCAAAGCCGCTTGAACATACCTGTCCTCTTTATTATGACGTATGAAGAAAGGAAATGTCTTCATGGCTCTTATTCTTTCACGCGCCGATGCGCGGCAGTGTCTCAGCATGCGCGACGCGATCGATGCTATGAAGGTGGCATTCAGTGCGTTGAGCGCCGGTCACGCGCATGTCCCACAGCGAGCAGCGGTGCCGCTTGCTGAGCAAGGCGTGGCTTTGTTGATGCCCTCACTTATACAAACGTCGCGAGAGCACGCCTTTGGTTTGAAAGTTGTGACGGTCATGCCGCGCAATCCACAGCGCGAACTTTCACGTATTTATGCTTCTGTGCTGCTGTTGGATGACACGACGGGACGCACGCTGGCGGTTATGGAAGGCGGCTGGCTGACCGCTATGCGCACGGGCGCTGCCTCCGGGCTGGCGACCGAACTGCTGGCACGGCGGGACGCGCACACGCTGGCCCTGTTCGGCGCGGGCGCGCAGGCGCCTATGCAGGTGGTGGCTGTGCATACTGTACGCCCCCTGCGCGAAGTGCGCGTGGTCAATCGCGATGCGGCACGTTACCGGGCGTGTGTCGAGACGATTGAGGCTATGCTGGGCGATGACTGTCCGCCCATACGTCACGTGTCCTCCGCGCGCGAAGCTCTTGACGGCGCGACTCTGGTGGCCTGCGCGACTACTGCGACTACTGCGCTTTTCCCCTGGGATGCTGTCGCGCCTGGCACGCATATCAACGCGGTCGGGGCATTCACGCCCGAAATGTGCGAGCTTGACGCGGAGACGCTGGCTCACGCGCGCATAGTGGTTGACGAGCGTGCATCAGCGATGAGCGAGGCGGGCGATTTGTTGCAGGCGTTAGCGGCGGGGCGCATCAGCGGCCCTGAAACGTGGAGCGAACTGGGTGAGATCGCGCGCGGGCTGCGTCCTGCGCGCCAGTCAGATGAAGAAATCACGGTCTTCAAATCGGTTGGGAACGCTGTTCAGGATGTAGCTGTCGCTTTGCGCGTGTATAGCAAGGCGCGCGAACTAGGGCTGGGCGTCGAAGTAGAAGTGTAGAAGTTTGTGGCTGCTATCTTGCTCTTCTACGAACTGGCAACTGGTCAGGGCGGGTAGATGGGATGGAGCGGTTTCATCCTGGTTTATGCGGCTACGTTCTGACGGCGTTTCCAGCGGCGGTACATAAACTCGTCGCCCAGGCTAAGGAAGCCCCAGGTGGTAAAACCATGCACAATTACGACAGCCAGTAACGAGCGCGGGTCTGGCTGGAGCACATAGAGGAAGCTGAAGACTAGCCCGGCCAATCCGACGCCGCCCACACTGCGCCAACTCCATTTTCCCAGGCGATGATACAGCGTGTACGCGGCTGTGCTGACTATCCAACCCCAGCCAATCCAGCCCGTCCATTGTGTGACCGCCGCCAGCAGGAAGCCGCGAAAAAAGAGTTCTTCGACCGGCCCATTGATGAACAGGTAGAAGAAGCCTTGCAGCGCGTGGTCTGGCAGGGTGGGCCAGCGAAACCAGGGACCTACGATGGTGACGCGGTAGAGGATGGCAAAGGCCGTCATCGCCAGTCCGATGCCGAGTCCGAGCGCGAGTTGGCGCGGCCAGTCGTGCAGCGTTACTCCCAGAAAGGAAAGCGGCAGGTGCAGCAGCACGATATAGAGAAAGGGGATACCGCCAAGTGGGATGATGCGCGTCAGCACATCGGGCCAGAGCCAGCGCCACGTACTGGCGACCGTGGAACGCGCAACCTTTGTCGATGTGGTGGATGACACTCGTTTCCCTCTTCTGGGCAAAAAGATATCCTGTGTATGACTCGCGGGCATGAACTCTCACTTACTTATTGCTAAGGAATCTCTGTTAAGCCTGTGTTAACTCCTCGTTAAGTAAGTATTATACATTGCCCCGCGATAATTTGCCCAGTCCCACTTCCACCTTTTCACGCGAAAAGTTTGCGCCCAGCAGCACAGCGTCGCTTTTCTGTTGCAGTCGTCTATAAAAAGCGATGCCGTTACCGATCATCTCGTTGTCGACAGGGCCAGCTTCCAGCATTTCGAACAGGACATCCTCGGCGCGCGCGAAGCGGCCTGTGCGCTCATAATAGCGGAAGAGCATTTCCTGGGTGTGTGGCGGCAGGTCGTAATCGTTCAGCTTATGAATGAGGCCTTCGATTTCAGCAACCTGGTCGATGCGGTCAAAGGAGTTATCGACCGAAAGGACTTCGAGGTACAGGTTGATGGCTTTCAGGTAGCTGTAATAGCTGTCGTTTTCATTTTCCTGCGCCTCGTAAATTTCGCCTTCGGCTTTCAGCAATGTCGCGAGCAGCCAGCATTTCTCTGTGTTCAGCGTTCCCAGCGAGGTCAGCATGGCAAGCAGCGTCTCTTCCGGGGCAGAGTGAATGAAGCCCGCGCCCATGCCCAGCATTAGTTTGTACTGCTCGTCGATGAAGCTGAGCGCGCCCTGGTAGTCCTGGCGCTCCTTATTCCAGAGGATTTGAGCCAGCGCGCGGCCCATTTGTTCGGTCAGTCTGAGAATATAATCGCTCTGTGACATGGGTTGGCTCCTGCATTTTCAATCGTTGAAGATTTTGTTATACTGTCAGCCGCGCGATGGCCTGTTCGATGCGCAGTATGGTACGCTGGCGTCCCAACGCTTCCATCATCTGGAAGAGCGGCGGCGTGTGCGGGCGGCCACTGACGGCGGCGCGAATGGTACCGAGCACCTGCCCGGCTTTCAAGCCCAACTCGCCTACCAGTTCGCGAATGGGCGGCTCCATGACGTCGTGTTGCCAGGCATCCAGGGTTGCCAGCACTGCGCTTACACGTAGCAAAACGGCGAGCGTCTTCTCCGCGTCCATACCTTTCTGGATCAGCAAGGACGTATCGTACTCTAGAGTATCGATGTAGAAGAAAGAGACTGCTTCAGCCGCCTCGCCCAGGGTACGCAACCGCTCCTGTTCTAAGGCGAGTACGCGGGAGCTGTAGTCGAAGTCGAGCGGGCGCTGGACGCTATCCGGCAGACCGCCCTCGGCTTCTGGTCGCTCCATGTAGGGCAGGGCGCGGCGAGTAAACTCGTCCAGGGGTAGCTGGCGGATGTAGACGCCATTCATCCAGGCCAGTTTCTCGGCATCGTATATACCGCCGGATACGCCGATGCGCTCCAGCGAGAACGCCTTGATTAACTCTTCGCGCGTGAAGAATTCGGTTTTATCGTCATATGACCAGCCGATCAAGGCCAGGAAGTTGAAGACCGCTTCGGGCAAGAAGCCCTGCTGTTGCAATTCCTTCCAGGATGGCGCGTTGTGACGCTTGCTGAGTTTCTTCTTGTCTTTGCCCAACACATCCGGCACGTGGTAGATCAGGGGTGGCTGCCAGCCCAATGCCCTCCATATCTGGATGTGACGCGGCGCGCTGGAAATCCACTCCTCGGCGCGCAGCAGGTGTGTGATCTCCATCAGGTGATCGTCAACGATGTGCGCGAGATGATAGGTTGGCAAACCATCCGACTTCAGGATAATGTTATCATCGATATCGGTATTCTTGAAGGTGATGTCGCCGTGTAGCTCGTCATGTACAACCGTCTCACCGTCAAGCGGCATGGCAAAGCGCACAGTCCAGGGGATACCTGCCGCGTCGTTGGCGGCGCGCTCCTCCGCGCTCAAATAGCGACAGCGGTGGTCGTAGCGCGGCGGCAGTTTTTGCGCCATCTGCTCCTTGCGCATCTGGTCGAGTCTCTCCGGCGTGCAATAGCAGCGATAGGCATGACCTGCTTCTATCAACTGGTGAGCGTAGTGCTGGTAAAGCGCCCTGCGTTGTGTCTGGTAGTATGGCCCGAAAGGACCACCAACTACCGGTCCCTCGTCGATATCCATACCGAGCCATTGCAGACCTTCAAGCAGAAAATCAACCGCTCCTTCTTGTGTGCGGGCCGTGTCTGTATCTTCGACGCGCAGGACGAACGCGCCGCCCGTGTGACGCGCGTACAACCAGCTAAACAGCGCGGTGCGAAATCCGCCGATGTGCTGGAAGCCCGTCGGGCTCGGCGCGAAGCGCAGGCGCGGCGTTTTGCCAGCAGGGTTGACAGGCTGCTCTTCGAGACGATGGTCGGTCTGAGTCATATGAAACAAATCTCTCCTCTGCAACACTTACGAATGTTGTCTTATTGTAGCATAGTCCACCAACTATGGGATAGAATTTGATGTCCTATAGAGCATTGTCAATTGGCACCGTTTGTTCTATCATGTGTCAGCAGTTCGACGATGAGAAAGGCGGCAACGCTATGTCTGGTGAAATAGAGGTGAGCCACGCGGGGCCTGTGACGATTATCAAGCTCAATCGAGCGCAGGTCAGGAACGCTATCAACAAAGCCACCGCGCAGGCGCTGTATGAGGCCTGGATGGAGTTCGAGGCTGACGAGCAGGCGCGGGTTGGCATTCTGACGGGTGGGAACGAGGTATTTTGTGCCGGGGCGGATTTGCGCGATCTGCAAGGGCTGGGCGAAGGCGTGCAAGGCGAACGCGGCCCGCTGGGATTTACGCGCCTCTTCGTCAGTAAACCCACCATCGCGGCTGTGGCCGGCTATTGCGTGGCCGGTGGCATCGAGGTAGCCTGCTGGTGTGATTTGCGCATCGTGGATGAAACGGCCATATTTGGCTGCTTCGAGCGGCGTTTTGGCGTTCCTCTGATTGATGGTGGCACGCAGCGCTTGCCGCGTATTGTCGGGCTGGGACGCGCTCTGGAATTGATCTTGACCGGGCGGCCTGTGCCTGCGCAGGAAGCGTTAACGATGGGGCTGGCCAATGAAGTCGTGCCACGCGGGCAAAGCTTGCAGCGCGCAATCGAGTTGGGGCAACAACTGGCGAGTTTCCCGCAGGTAACTATGCGCAATGACCGGCAATCTGTCTATAACGGATTGGGTCGCGAACTGGCCGCGGGTTTGCGCATGGAGGCGGAGCTTGGCATAGAGACGCTGCGCAGCGGCGAGGCGCAAGCAGGCTCGCAGGTGTTCCAGGCGGGAAAAGGGCGTAAAGGGGATTTCTCCTGATGACTCACCCACTCTCCCATCTTTTGCCTGATAGCGCCAGCTTCTCAGCGGCAGGCACACTTCATATAGCCAATCACTCTATATCTGAACTGGCGCAGCGCTATGGAACACCGCTCTATGTCTTTGATCGTGCTACCATCGTCAATGCCTGCCAGCAGTACCAGCGAGCATTTCGCGAGCATTATACGGCATCGCAGGTTGAGTTCCGCTATGCATCGAAAGCGTATCTTTCGCCAATACTCGCGCGCATCGTGGCGGAGCAGGGTATGGGATTGGATGTCGTGTCGGGCGGCGAATTGCTGCTCGCGCGGCAGGCAGATTTTCCCGCTGAACGCATTGCGTTTCATGGCAATAATAAATCGGCGGAAGAACTGCGGCTGGCATTACAACACAACGTGGGGCGCATAGTGCTGGATAACTGGAGCGAACTGGAGTTGTTGACGAGCCTGGCGCGTGCAGGAGGACAGCGACCGGAGGTGCTGGTGCGAGTCGCGCCCGATGTGCAGACGGATACGCATCGCTACCTGCAAACGGGGCATGCCGCCTCGAAGTTTGGCTTTGCGCTTGGCAATGGCGAGGCCAAAGCGGCTATGCTACGCATTCTGGCAGAGGGAGAGCTGTGCCTGGCCGGATTGCATGCCCATAATGGCACGCTGCTGCGCGAAACGCGTCCTTACGAAGAAAGCGTTGAGCGTCTCTGGGCGCTTGCCCGTGATGTGTATGAAGAGACGCGTTGGTGGCCGCGAGAGATCAGTCCCGGTGGTGGATGGGGCATCGACACGCCGGGCGAGGGGGCTGCTCCGGGTGTAGATACGCTGGCGCGAGCATTGCAGGTTAGCATGGAGCGGCAAATGCAGGCAAATCGCAGCGAACTGCCCGTGCCGGCGCTTGTGCTTGAGCCGGGTCGTTCGATTATCGCGCGCGCCGGAGTTGCTGTTTATCGTATCGGGGCGCGCAAGCAAACGGCGGGTGGTGTCACTTATCTCTTTGTAGATGGCGGCATGGGGGATAATATTCGTCCCGCCCTGTATGGAGCGCAGTATAGCGCGCTGGCGGCTGAACGAGCGTTTGCCCCGCCGGAAGAACGTGTCTGCGTGGCGGGCCGCTATTGCGAGTCGGGGGATGTGTTGATCGAACAGATCATGCTGCCGCGCATGCGCGCTGGCGAGTTGCTGGTGTTGCCCACCTCAGGCGCGTACTGTTTGCCCATGGCGAGCAACTATAACCTGGTGCCACGCCCGGCTGTTCTGCTGGTGGATGATGGTTCCGCGCAACTGATGGAACGGCGAGAAACAATTGACGATATGCTCAAACGGTACCAGTTTTTTGATGAACAATAGGCCGGAGCGTCATAATAAGTAGTGGATACATAAAAACATATAAATAGATGGTGGGGGTTTGCATCCTTGTGGGTGAAAAAGGACGCACATGTGTAGGGACGCGATTTATCGCGTCCGCCCACGTCCGCACTCGTCTACACGGACGCGATTTATCGCGTCCCTACAAATCACCCGCAAGGACGGAGAACCATAGATGGTGGCGGGGAGGAAGAAATGTAGTAAATCGCATCCCACCTGATGAATCGCGGAGTATAATCTTATGCGCAAGGTACCTGAACCGGTATTCGTCGAATACGATGAGCATAATCAACCGACGGAGCCGATGTCTGTCATCATCCTCTCACCATATGCGGCTCCAACTTATCAGGATGAAGCCAATGGCGGCGCGAGTAATAATTCGCAGACGATTCCCGTGCCCCCAGCGCCGGAACTGCCTTTTCGCCAAAACGCGCGACCTGTTGGCCCATATCACCACCTGCACCAGGCTCCACGCGCGTACCCTGTACTGCCGCCATCGCCGATTGTGAATCACAGGGGACGACCTCCAGGAGGGGCCTCGCCATTTGATGAAAACGTACCATCTTACCCCAACAACCCACATCACAGTTCTTTACCCTCGTTCGTAAGTGTGGTGTTTCTGGTTGCGCAAATCTTGCTACTGGCGCGGGTCGCACTCTTACTTTTTGGGATTCTCCCAAATACTCTCCTGATCGAACTGGTGTACGCGCCAGGCGCGTTGTTCGCGTGGCCATTTCATCTGCTTTTGGAGCAAATAAACCCTCTTGCGCAGATAGGTGCGGAGTGGATAAACACCCTGGCGGCGATAATCGCGATTCTAGCGTATGGGGTGATCGGGCGCATTGTGGTGCGCTTTCTCAAGGCCCTGTTGAACTCGGGCTGAGGGGCAGGAACTGCCAGGTCTACTCGATTTCGGCGAAGAGACGTTGGAAATCACCGTCGAAGTGTTTGAGGAACTGGCGCATGTCCAGTACGTCATCGATTGTGATGGTGGTAACTGACCGCTCTTGGTGTGGTTGAGGTGACATCGCGCCCGCTTGCGGGGGTAATGCAGGAGTGGGCGGTCGTGAGAGGCGATAACTGGTGACTCGTTTTTGACCCTGTCCGGGCGGCGGAAACTGTACAATAAAGGTATCCATCTGTTCGCATAGGGAGCAGCTAGCCATAACCATCCAGATTTCGCGGCGGCGGGCCAGCACAATGCGGCTCTCTGGCGCGAAATGATCTCCGCAGCGGTGGCAGCGTTGTTCCATTAACAGCTTGCGAATTACGCGTTCCTTCGCTTCCATGCCATTCACTCTTTCCCGAACTCGTCCAACACGTCCAGGCTGTTAATAAAATCCCTGTAGGCGTCCAGGTTGTCGTAATCAGATTCTCGTTCTTTTCTGGAGCCGTTAGCAGGAGAAATCGTTTCGTCGTTGGTTTCCAGCGCTACGCCCGCGCGTTCAAGCACGCTTTCTTCGACATAGATGGGCGACTTGGCGCGCACAGCCAGCGCGATGGCGTCACTGGGGCGTGAGTCAACCTCGACATGCCTGCCAGCAACGTCCATGACGATGCGCGCATAGAAAATATCCTCGATCAGGTCGGATATGACGATGCTCACAATTTTTGCTCCCAGGTCGGTAATGACGTTTTTGAGCAGGTCGTGTGTGAGCGGTCGCGGTGAGCTCGTCCCCTGGAGTTCAATGGCTATCGCATAAGCTTCCGCCTGCGCTATCCAGATGAACAAGTAGCGTTCTTGCTTCGTTGCTTTCAAGATGACCACTCGCTGCGATGTCTGTAAATTGATTCGCACGCTTTCCACTGTCATCTCAATCATGTGCTGACTCCCTCTTTAGTGGCCGGGTTCCTTGATGCCTGACGCCCTTATTGTACACCCATCCGAAGGTTCTGCGCAAACAACCTTTTATTATCCCTTTTCAATGAGTATAGCAAATCGACGGCCCTATTCCAAGTCTTTTTGTGTGAAAACCGGGACAGCAGTGAAAAACAGGCAAGAGAATATATTTTCCAAAAATTCGTTCAAAAATGCCTTGACATCTATTCTCGTGCCTGTTATCATTTGAATAGTTGTTCTACAATCAGAAAGTATAGGCAGGCCAGCCTGGTCTGTGATGCCTACGTAGAAAGGCAGGGAAAATAATGGCTTCGGAACAAACCAGCGAGATACAAAAGAGGATTTACGATTTTATCGTAGACTACATCAAAGAAAAAGGCATGCCGCCCACTAATCGCGAGATTGGCAGCGCCATGAAGATCGCCAGTACAGGTCATGTTGACTATCATTTGACTATGCTGGAGAAAAAGGGCCTCATCGAACGAGAAGCGAAGAAGAGTCGCGGCATCAAGCTCAAACGGCAGATATGGGGCATTTCGGTATACGGCAGTATCGCGGCAGGCGAGCCACTCGAAATCTTCAGCGACCCCGATGAGGTGCTTGAAGCAGGTCGCGAACTTGAGCAGCAGGGCGCATCGTATGCCCTGGTGGTCAAAGGCCAATCGATGATCGAGGATCATATCTGCGACAAGGACTATGTTGTTATCAAGCAGCAGAAGACCTGCGAGAATGGCGATATTGTGGTGGCAGTGCATTTGCAGGACGGTGGTGGACAGGCAACGTTGAAACGCTTCTACCAGGAAAAAGAATTTAATCGCGTGCGCCTGCAACCTGCGAACTCTACCATGAATCCCATCTATATTCCTAAAACACAGTGGGATCAGGAGTGGACGATTCAGGGGAAGGTGATCGCCATCTTCCGTAAATGTTCAGCCGCTTAGCTTGCTTCTTGCTTTAGCGCGTAAACAAATCTGCCAGGTTCTGCAAGAATCTGGGTGTAGGACCCTTCTTAGCCGGGGAAGAGAGCCACCCACTCTTTTAATCTTTCCCGGTTTTTAATGTTGCAGAGCATCTTTTGCCTCTTTCGCTGCAAATACCTCTTGTAGAAATCCTATTGATCTGCTATACTCTTCACTATGATTTGTAGTAAAATATGCCAATGTATTCCAGAGCCTCAACATGGTGGGGAAAAGCAGAAAGGGAACGGTGTTCATGAGAGTCGCAGCGCTGGCATTAGTACTAATCATTGCGTCTGCAGTTGTTCTTATTTTCGCGAATACATTGAACTCCTGGGTGCTGGGTGGATTAATCGGCGGCCTGGCCGCGCTCCTCATTAGTATTCCTATTTCGCTTATTATCTTTGCAACCCTGGCGCGCCGTAACGACGAACGTCTTTACGCGCAAATGGTGCTGCAGCGGGAAGAAGATCAGGTTTACGACCAGCGCGAGTACGATGATCGCGATGACTACGACGAATACCCGCGGTATTCCGAGGTCTATGAAGCTGAAACCTACTATTTTTCGGCGGATGAAGAGGAATATAAAGCGCCGCGCGGACGCAGGCAGTCAGAATTGCGCAGTTTGCCTGCCGCCGGCCAGAGCTATGCCTCGTCCTCTGCGGCGCGTATGGCGGCCAGTCAACGCGCAACTCCGCCTCAAGCTACTCGCAGGGTGACGCGAGACCTCGTTTCTGATCGAGAGCGAAACCGGGAGGCCCTGCCATCGCGAAATTTACAACAAACCGGCCATCAACGGAATGCACGTTCTCCCTACACGACGCGGTCGATGCGCTCTCAACAGCAGTCGGCGGCATTGCGCGCTGCTCAGCAAGAGGCTGCGCAGGATCAGCAGCGGGGATCAGAGCAGATATCAACGGGTCCGATGCGACGACCAACCACCACGCGCCATCTTCCTCCGCAGTCAACTCAATTGCATCGCTCGCAATTGCAGGAAGAGGTTGCCAGGAAGAACGCGGCAGAAGCGCGGCGCGCTCGTTATAACCTTTCCAGCGGGCCGAATAATCCTTCCAGCGGGCCGATACGCTTAAATCCTGAGACGGACCAGATCACGCGCGATCCACAATTGGACGAACTATTGAGGGGGGGAGACGCGCTAACGGGGAATTTGCGCAATCCACTCGTGCGCCGCGCTCCTTATCTGTACGAGGATGACGCCTTGCGTGAAGAATTTTCGCAACAGATAGATCAACCCATTACGCGGCGCGCTTCTCGCTATCTGCATCTCGAGGAAGAAGAGCGCTAAACTTCAGTCCAAAGTCCTACAGGCACTAGCCCCTTCGCGCTAAATATGCTAGTATACACGAAAGCATAGACGTTTGAAGGAGGCTATTGTGATCCTGGCAGATATTACCACGTCCATCACAAATTTTGTCACAAGTTTATATACGCATACAGGCCTGGTTGGTATATTGCTGGCTATGGCCATTGAAAGTTGTTGTATTCCCCTGCCGAGCGAAATTGTTATGCCGCTGGCTGGCGTAATGCTCGTCACAGGTAAAATATTAAGCGGGGTAAACCCTGTTCTGGGTATCATCCTGGTAGCTGTGGCCGGTTCTCTGGGATGTTTGATCGGCTCGATTGCCGCGTATGGCATTGGCTACGCGGGCGGGCGGCCTTTGATGCTCAAGTATGGCCGCTATGTGCTGATCTCCCAGCACGACGCTGATAAGGCCGACGCGTTCTTCAAGAAATATGGGAGCGAGACCGCTTTTTTCTCGCGCCTCCTGCCCGTCGTGCGTACTTACATTTCGCTGCCCGCCGGGATTACCAGAATGCCGTTCGGTAAGTTTTGTCTCTATACCGTGCTTGGCTCTCTTCCATGGTGCTTGCTGCTGGCATATGTAGGGACGCTGATAGGGGGTAATCTCACAAAGCTGTCACCCATTTTCCATGGCCTGGACATCGTCATCATTGTGCTGGTTGTGGCGCTGGTAGTTCTCTATATCTGGCGACATATCAGCAATGACCGCAAGGCACGCGCCCGCCACGCGGCTGGATCAACTGACCCGACAGCCTCTCAACAGCCTTCGATGCAAAATGGCTGGGATCGTCAACAATGGGGCCAGCAATCTTCGCCACCACCGTTCCAGCAGCAGGGCTGGGGACAGCCGGTTCCTCCGCAATCACCCACGCCGCAGCAGGGCTGGGGACAGCCAGTACCGCCGCAGTCAATCCAGCAGCAGGGCTGGAGCGGACAGCCAGTACCGCCGCCGCAGCCTGTGCCGCCGCAACAACAGGGCTGGGGACAGCCTCCGCAGTCAATCCAGCAGCAGGGCTGGGGACAGCCAATACCGCCGCAGCCACCACAACCGCAAGATTGGGGACAGGTACAGTCGCCGTCGCAGGAGCAGTGGCCGTCTCCTAATGGGTACAATGGTTGGGACGGACGCCGGTAACGTATGATGGTGTCGTGCATGCATACTACCAGCATGTCTTCGACACCTGAGCGGTTCACATTAGATAGTCTTTTTGCGCCTGTCACAATGATGGGCAAGTCAGGCAAACTGCTAGCTACGTCTAAGGTTTGGGTCGTCCATTATGCTGATATTGCCAGCCTGGATCTGTGCTGTTCCTTCTCCAAAGAGACTGTCGGAAGCCGTTGCATCCGCCGACTGTTCAGGAACGAGATCAACCGTTTCTGAGTCCCCGTTCACGATGGAACCATGCACAAGCCGCGTACCGGACGGAATATCGGCGTTATTGGCCCCGTGGTTAGCCAGGATACCGACAGCATCTTGTTCTCTATTTTCGGCTTTAACATGCACAATAATGCGCTTATCAGACTCATTTAGAGATGGACTCTGAGCGTCTTCCTCCGTGTGCAGGCGATACTCGGTCAATTGAATCTGATCGCCTCCAAAACCGGCCTGTTTGAGAGCCTCTATAGCTTGTTCTGCCTGGGGGCGGTCTCTGAAAACGCCCACGATATGCGAATATTTCGCATCGTCCATAGGTGATTCCTTTCTCATCTGAAGCTATGTTTAACAGCATTTTCCCAGATGAGCTTTTTTTACATACGGTCTCTTGTTAATATACGTATGAGCAATGCAAATAGAGACAACGAGCCTTACCTTGTAGCTGTAAACATGCTAAGGGTGGGCGTGTTCGAATCGCGTAAATGAGAAGGCGGATCACCCGGCATAGTGAGAGGTGATAAACTTTCCGATATGCCGAACGGATCGCTGCGCCTCTGGAAGCAGAAAGCCCCAGGCTTGCCAGCTATGGAACATGCCATCCCAGATTTCGAGCGTCACCTCAACACTCGCGGCGCGAGCTTGATCGGCAAGACGAGTGGCATCATCGAGCAACACTTCATCGGTTCCTACCTGGATGAATAGCGGCGGCAGGCCGTGTAAATCGGCGTAAAGGGGAGAAGCTAGAGGTGTGTTGGGGTCTGTTGCGCCAAGATACGCTTCTATCACGAGCGGGATCAAATCTGAGCGTATCATTACATCGGCTCCGGCCTTCGTCTTCATCGATGCTCCGGTTAAAGCGAGGTCAACGAATGGAGAGAGACAGACGGCGGCGACAGGCAGGGGTTCGCCCGCGTCGCGCGCGGCTACGAGCAGCGCTACTGTCAATCCTCCTCCCGCGGAGTCACCGCCGACTACCAGCTTCTGAGGATCAACGCCCTGGGCGAGAAGCCAGCGATACGTGCATAACACATCGTCCAATGCCGCCGGAAAGGGGTGTTCTGGAGCAAGCCGGTAATCGACCAGCAGAACGCGCGCGCGCGTGACACGCGACAGATCAACGGCCAGGGAACGGTGCGTATTTATTGAACCCATGACGTAAGCACCGCCGTGAAGGTACAGGATCACTCGTTCTTCTGAGGCACCAGGAGCAGTTACCCACTCGGCGTGCAGACCATCGACCTTGCACATCTCGTAGCAGACGCGCCGGTTCCTGGGAACTCGCGCTACTCTTGCTTCGATGCCTGCGCGATGCTTCTGGATGGAATTGGCTTTATAGCCCTGGCTTTGCACGATGCGCAGCCCGAATTTGATGACGTAGCTCTGCCAGCTTGGCATGAAAATCTTCTTTCTAACGTATTGAGGCCTGACGCCCACGAGGGGCGTCACTACAAGTGTGCTTTCCCCATCCCCCAAATCGAGTCTTCTCTCCTCTACTGCTGGCAACTCATCAGTAATCGATAACGCTATATCATATGATACATTGTAGCTATTTTATGGCACGTTTGGGTAGAGGGAGAGGAAGATCAAACGCCTCAACAGGTTTCCAATCGTCTTTCAATGGGTCAGTGTTGCTGACAAATCTCTCGTTGACAATACCTCATAGAAAGTGGCTTAATAGAGGTAGCAAAAAGATAAGACAAGATCAGACGTTACTCTGGTGTGATGCATTCTACTCATTTAACACGGAGTGGTTGATCAGGTAGAGGGCAGGCTCAATAACTGCTTCAAGGGGAGTTACCCATCATGACCTTGACACGCCGAAATATTGCTGATGAACAACAAGAGGCATGCCAGAAATCCGAGCAGATCACAGCAATATGCGCGCAATTTCAAATCACACTCGATCCGATTGACTGGCAACAGTTCGGAATGCTGGCACCTGTGAAAGTGAACAATATCGAAATAGCTACGCTGCGCGATCTCGGAAAACGCGATAGCGATGATATTCTTCGTCAAGTTCAGATCACCCTCTTTGCACACGCTGCTCTCGAAACCCTTCAATCGCGTGAAGGCGTCAAAGTCCTGACGTGGAGTCCTGTCGATGTGGTGCAGCCACAGGAGTTTTTGAGTCTCTGGATCATCGTTCTTGATACGGGCGAGCGTATCCCTATCGTTGAATCGATCAAAAATGGACAGCGTGTCTATGAGCACTATCATTTTGATGGAGATGATGCGCAGCAGCTCGCCGAACTCTTCGGACCAGTCAACAAAGGGGAATATCAACTTGGTGATATGGTAACAATAAAGAAGAGTGAGCATCAATATAGCGGGGAGATTATTTACATCATCCCGCCTGGCAAGGTGTCCCCTGGCCGCAAACCTGCGTCACGGGGGTATCATACTCTTTCAGGGACAGCCTATACAAACGATGCAGCAGCAAGATATGTTGTCGATTGCAACGATGGTTTCCCCCATATTGTGCATCAGTCGCAAATTACCCAGTAGATAAAACGAGGCGAGAAGCCGCTTGACGCGATTGCTTCTCGCCTCGTTGTGTGGTGGAGATGAGGGAGAGTTGAAGTACTTCAACCGCTATTTTCAGGGTGCTTGGCGGCTTGTCTTATCGGGCCGCTAAGCGTAGCAAGGTACATTTTTGTCGAACGGTGTCTATCCATTTTTGCCTGTGCGCTTTCTCCAAACTGTCAATTAAACTGTCAAAGCAAACAACAAAACACCCAGGCTTGTGAATGTCGGCCTGGGTATCTCTGCTGAGATGGGTTAGGGTTGTTCTGGCAGGCGTGTAAGGATTTGTGTAAGGAGTGTTTCTATTCGGTCAAGGCGTGTGGTATGGTTGCTCATATCTTGCTTCACTTCGGTTAATTCTTGCTTCACTTCAGCTAGTTGTTGATCGGTGTTGTTGAAGCGTTTATCTATCTGTATCCGTAGTTGCATAAGTCGCTTAACGGCGTCTTCAGTTAGTCCTTTCGTTATCGTGACTTGCATTGCCATTTCCTGATAGTAGGTGGTTGCTTCGGCTTTGAACTGATCGAGATTATATTCTAGTGTGGTCAATCGTTCGTCTGATGTCGTCATAAGGAACTCGCCTTTCGTTCTCTAAAACAAGTGGCTCTATTGTATCATACATTGATAGCTGTTATTTGATGGGGCAAGAGTTGCCAGTTGGTTATAGTAGTGAAAATGTTTAACTGTTTTTTGCAAGGAAGTCCCTTATTGTCTGAATATAATGTTCTGTCTCCTCAAGGTGAGCCATATGTGCGCTTTGCTCGAATACAGCAAGTTCTGAGTTTGGTAACAGGCTTTGATACCATGCTGTTGCTTCTGGTGTAGCCTCGTCATAGCGGCCACAGGTGAAAAGCGTTGGGATATCTACCTCTCTTAATTGAGTAGTACGATCATAGTTCAGTAGGTTTCCTGTTATATAAAACTCAGCAGGCCCCCACATGGTGGTATAAACAGTTGTACCTTCGTTAGCTAATGTTCGTTCCAACGGCTCCGGCCAGGGATTGAGACGGCAGAGATAACGTTGGTAGAATTCCATTGATGCATCTTGATATTCATCGGAATCGGTCGTATCGTTTCTTTCATGCTCCTTTAGAATCTTCTGCACTTCGAGCGGAAGAGTAGTTCTATATCGCTCCATATCATTAAGCCAGCGCGGTATAGATAGAGCGGGGCTTGCTAGAACAAGGCTTATCAAGCAGTTCGGTTTGGTAAGGGCGTAATCAATGGCTAGCATGGTTCCCCAGGAATGCCCAAAAATGTGTATCTGTTCGAGCTTGAGTGCCTTGCGGATTTGGCTTAGTTCTTCAACAAAACGGCTCCGTTGCCAGAGGGATTTATCATCTGGTCTCTCAGATTTGCCACAACCTAGTTGGTCGTAAAAGATAATAGGCCGCTCGTCTGCTAACTGTTCGAGTGGTTCAAGATAATTGTGGGATGACCCTGGGCCACCATGAAGTGTCAATAATGGAATACCGATGCCAGGGTTCACAATTTTATACCATACTAAGCCATCAGTAACGGGAATATATCCTTCCTGTACGTTCTTAGTTTGCTTCAGCATGCTCTTTTCTGACCTTTCCCGCTTCTATCTCTGATAGGCTTACTTCTCGTTCCTTTAAGCAGTCTTGATAGGCTTTTATCAGTTTTGAAGGATTTAATTGGAGTGGATCAAGTTCAAACGCTCTTTCTCCTATATCGTATCTCGGCGCAAAAAACAGATGTTTGATGAGGTTCCATCCTTCATTGCTTTCAGCATAAGCATAGAGTTTTGTAATGCTGATTTTTGGGTATTGCTCACACCAATAATTTAGTACGCTGTTGATGAGCGTTCTAATGGATGTCTGATGTTCTGGTTTTATAACGATAGCATTGGCATAGACGGTATATGATTTATTTCCGTCATAAGCAAGGATATGATGTGTTCTGATATCTCGCTCATGCATCTCGCGCCGTAAGAGTTTGAAAATTGTTTCTTCCTCCATTGGAATCATTGTGACATATCCCCATACATCTTTTCTATCCTCTGCATTGTAGAGGACGCGACACATATACGGGTTCTTTTTCCACCATGTATGGGTAATCGTGAGGTCTACAGCCTCATCAATTCCAAACATCTCATAGTCGAGGGCAAGTAGATAAGGGAGGTCGCTAGCGAGGGTGTAAAATAAAGTGTGTAAGTTGGTTGTCAGTGGAAGAGTTGAGAAGAAGAAAGGTGGAGGAGGAAACAGATGACCATTCGACCCGAATTGATCGACGAATTGCTGAAAGACTGCGCAGATCCGCGTGAGGTGCTG
>DATLSI010000072.1:0-5776 GCA_035534255.1 Ktedonobacteraceae bacterium
TGCATCACCAGAACATATTCTGCGTTTGGATCAAGCTCTTCCAGGACAGGATCAGATTTAATCTCACCAATATTGATTGATGATAATTTATCCTTCTTCCAGTCACAGCCACAAAATCGTGCCAGACCTATTTGAATGCCATCCGTAAAACTCCTGTTACAATGCAACCCTTCAATCAAACACTCACGTCGTTTAGACGACTCTTTAAGGGTGTAGCGACAATCATCGTAGGGTTGCAGCAATTTGAATACATACTTACTATTGAAAAATAGAAGCGCATTTTCAGAACGTCGTATATCATGGATTTCATAGTTCTGTGATTCTTCTATGGTATCGCGTGGTGGGAGATCATCTTGTGAGACTAGAGCTAATCTAGCATCACTGGTACCTGGACCTGATGAATAAATAGATACCACAGCGTGTTTCCCTCATCAATGCAAATAAGAGCGAAAATAAATCCGGATGAAAAGCAGTTCAACGCGCAATTTGGGCTGTATTAAATACTCCCGCGAAAGACAAAAAATAACTCCAAAATGCACAACGTACAACCCAAATCTTCGTAACTATGGATACAAAGATCGCGTTATAACCTCTCTAAAGTAGATTTTAGTACTAAACTGCTCTATGTACAGCATACTGATATCGCAAAATGCGAAAGATCAGCAGTGGTGATCCCTCGACTTGATCGCCTGTTTCGCTTTTGTCGAGGGATACCACCAAATCCCGTTTACGAGTGCCACACGAAGAGCACGCCGGCACCGGGGGTAAACGTCCAGTATGAGAGGGTGTCCCAGCCGCCATTGGCGTACCAGTTCATATTGCTTGTCCAGACGCTGCCGTCGGAGTTAATGCGCTCGACGACCGCGACGTGACCGTAGTAACTTGCTCCTTCGACATAGGGTTGTAGCACGATAATCGAGGGAACACGCGGTGTAGTAGAGACATTCCAGCCGGCAGCCCTGGCTCCGGCGGCCCACTGGTAGGCGTTGCCGATCCAGTCTACCCAGTGTCCGGTCAGATTATGATATTGCGTGTCGGCCCAGAAGGTGCATTGCCCGTATGCGAAGCGGTCGGGAGTAACGCCGGTTCCTGTATAAAGAGGGCCTGAAGTGGAAGGGCCGGAGTAATAACCATCAATGCGGGTGATGGCGGTCGCGGTGGCTGCCTGGGCGATGACGTTGGCATTGAAATTTGGGTTGTTGTTCTGCACAACGTTATTGCCGGTCAAAGGATTTGAGAAGGGATGGTTGCCGGTTGCCAGGGGAATGACGACGAAACTGGTAAGCAGCATGAGGACGAGCATCACTCCGACTATGGAGCTGGTGATGACCCAGCTGCGTCCCCTGGGTGGACGCATGGTGCCCGGCGATTTCTTGCCGGTACCTTGAATGACGATTGGCTGTCTTAATGATGTAGTTGTGCGTGTGGATGGCAAAGTCCCTGTTTGTACATCCGGTAAAATGCGGGTTACCGCTGGAGAGCCATTGAAAGCCAGTTGTCGTGTGACTCCCACAGTACTATCCGTGCCCGAAAGCGGCTGTGTGATGCCCGGATACATCATATCCGGCCCTGGTGTGGCCGGACCGGCGGGCGCGCTGCTCAGTTGTGGGCGCGGCGGCGTCTGTGCGAAAACGGGATTGCTGTCAGGAAAGGGCAGTTGCTGCGCGGGTGAAAGCTCTTTGACCAGCCCTGGAAGCTGTAATCCTGAAGTTGTACTACGCTGACTATTCTCAAATGACGACATACCAGTGACCCCAATCCGTTAGACTTGCGTGGGGGAAAAGACTTCCCGGACGCCAAGCGTTGTTCACGCTTTGATATTGAGTCTATCTACTCGTTACTGTCGAGTCAACCCCACGCGGACACGTGTAGGAATATGGTACTTGTGACCGGTGTGCATCTTCACCTATTGCGGGCAGAATTACTCGACTACGACCTCCAGCAATCCGGGATTGCCCACCTGCTCTTCTTTGAACATGTTGCGCACAACGACGGCCCAATGCTGGGCATTTTTATTGCGCGTCATACCGAATCGCTGCATGCCCGCGAGACTGGTCGCGCTGGTGGCTGCCAGTGGAACACGCAGCACGCGCTTTTCGCAAAAATCCAGGCTGAAACGCTTGACCTGGCCTCCGCCGGCGATGCGGGCAAGCGCGTCTGGCAGGCAAACATGCGCGATCATGCCTGGCTCGTAGCGCGGCACGCTGATTACGAGATCGAGCGCATCGCCGACTTTGAAGTTTTTCTGCACGCGCCCGGCGCGTTCCAGGCGCACCTCAACGGGTAGAACACTTTTCAGCATGCTCCAGTCTTCAATCACCTCTGACGTAACCTGGACAGCTATCACTCCTTCAATACAACGGATGGATTCAACCTTTTCGTTGTAGGCCAGGACTTCCGCCAGTTTCATTGGCTGCCCGTTGACCTCGATCATCCCACCACCGGCAGTGTCTACTACGCCAGATGCGCGCAGGGCCAGCAGCAACGCCAGGCAGGCTGCCGTATCGACGGTGCTGTAGAGCCGCCCTTCTTCGTTCAACTGACCGGTGAGGTAGTTAGTGGCAGCGATGGCCGCGGGCAGATCGGCTGCCTGCCCCGCGGCCAACAGAGTGGCGGCGGCGTAGGCGGTTTCCTGGCGCTGCGCGACCGCCTGCCCGTACAGGTTGTAGGATGATGTGCCTTCTGGCACCGCGACAAAGGTTTGATCAGCGCGCTCTTTCAGCTTTTCGCGCGCGTAGGCGGCGGCTTTATCACGCTCTTGCTGCGAGTCGCTGCGCATCATGATCTGGTAGGCATCGTGGCAATCGTTGATCGCGCGGGGAATGAGGGCAATTTTGTAGTAGGCAGCCCCTTTTTTCGCCAGGGCGGCGATATCGCGCAGGATGTCGAGCATAGCCGCTTCCTTGATGCCTGAATGTTCGATGGTGGGAAGGTTGAGCAGGTGCTTAATGCCGCGCGGCGCGTAGTGCGTATCGACTGTGCCCGTCTGTCCTTCTTCGGGCGGGTACATGCAAAAGCCACCTCCGGCAAGCTCCATGCTGCGCAGGCGTTTGTGCCAGACAAGAATGGCTGCCTCGTAGTCACGCGCAACTTCCACGTGTTGCAGGTTGGTGATATACCCGACAAACATTGCCAGCAGCATGGATGATGTCTGTTCAATGCAGCCGAAGGGATATTTGACAGCGCCGGCCACAAAGACTTGAAATGGTCGCTCCAACCCTGGCATGGGTTTCAATTCCAGCACGCGTGCTTCACTGCTGCTGACCGCTTCACCAGGAGTGAGCAGGCGCAGGCGACGCGCGATGTGACGCAGCTTGCCCGGTTCGGTGACGTAACGCTCGCTGACATCGACTCCGCCTTTGCGAGCATCGCGCACGGTCGCGGTGATGACGCCTGGACGGAGCGGAAAGCGTACCAGCGAGTGGGATGGAATGGGCAAGCCAGGCGTCACTTCGCTGCCGTCCTCGTGGAACAGTGGCAGTATTTCGTTGTCGTGGCGCACTTCAGCGATTGCGCCGCCGGATGCTGCTCCAACATACAGGCTGCCCGTCACCGGGTCGCCGGGAAAAACAAAAGGTGAGACGCTCAATTCTCCGTAGACCGGCTGAACGGCGTTTATCTCAGTCGTTGCTCTCTGCCAGTCCAGTGCCCGGGGATCAAGCGCGAAAGCCTCGACGCTGTAGCGCGTGATGCTGTCGCCAAGTTTTAGCTCAACTTCCGTCTCGCCCTGCACCATCACGATTTCGTTGAAGATGATCTCCGCGAAGGAAAGGCGAATTTTTGCCAATGATGCCTGTGGTGTCGTGGGTGTTGTAGGAGTCGGAGATATCTCCGGCTGCATTGCGCCGGTCGGCACAGGCGGGTGGGCGGGGGCAAACCCGGCCCCGACGGTCGTTGTCGGCTGGCGAACAACGGGCGCGCTGGTTGTTGCCATGAATGGTTGGGGTGGAACTTGCATGGCCATGGCACGCAACATGGTTGGGAACGGCGGATGGTATTGTTGGCGATAGTCTGCCAGTTTGCGTTCGACAGTGCCTGTTTTTGACTGCTCGCGCCAGACGGTCAGGTGCTTTTTGATACGCGCTGCCAGTTCTACCTGCGGGTCGCCAGGAGCGATCAAACGCGCATCTCTGACTATCAATTGCACAGGGACGGGCCGGTCTGTTATGGCGGTCTTGAGTTCCACGGTGATGCGCGCGCCCGGTCTGGCCTCCTTTGGAGCTTCGAATTGCAGTTGCAGCTCGCTCGGACGCAGGACTGAACACCAGCCCTCCCAGGCGTGACCATCGATAAACGCGCCAAGCAGGATGACGCCGTAGGGAGCGGGAACCGGCAGGCGCAGCGGCTGACCGGCTGGCAGGTTTTCAAATACAAGCTCTTCGCTTGTCGCGCGAGCAGCATCAACGATCACGGCTTTGAGCATTTCGACGGGCGCGCGCGGTGTAATTTCGGCTTCACTGCCAACCACGCGCTGCATCACAAATGGCTCGTTGTTGCTTGCACCGCGTGTGATGTAGACGCCGCGCCAGTTATTGGACTGCGGCTGTGGCAACAGGCTGATTTCGCGCACTTCACCAAGTTCGCTGATAACCAGCGGCTCGCGCCGCTCCTGCTCTGAACCTTTCAAGGCGATGGTTGCGCTGCGTTCCCCAGCGAAAATGTTCAGGGTATAGGGACCCGCGCCGGTGAGCCGCGCAACGCTCCGGCATTGTCCCTGGCGATTGCAGTTCAGTAGCGCGCGCTTGCCAACACGCTGGCCGCGTTCCTGCACTTCCACTTCAACCTGTCCTGTGTAGGGTTGTCCAAACGCGCTGATCGCCAGCGTATAGTGTAAAGCAGATCCGCTCAACTGTTGTGCGACGAGTTCAGCGTTCAGGGGAGACAGGCGATATTCAGCGACCTCAAAACGGCAGTCAACTGCTTCAATGCTTTCTAACGTTGCCCGGTATTCTCCCTCGGGCAAACCCTGCAGCGACCAGAGGCACAAACCGTATTGATCGAGTGTGAGGGGAAAGTCCGCGTAGGCGTTACCGCTCACACGTAGATGCAGGGTGAGCGCGGTACCTGGCTGCAACGGCGCGGCAATCAACAGGCGCACCGTGTCGCGGTTGGCGCGATAGAGCGCCTTATCGCTGGTGAGCGATATCAGTTGCGCGGCGGGCAGCGGTCTGGGTGATATGGTTGCGCCCGGCAGCATTAATTCATCTTTGCCTCGAAAAAGGATGACCGGTTTGATGGAAGTTGTTGTTATGCCGGAGGCGGTGAGCAGCGGCTCGAAGCTCGAACGTTGTAGCCAGTCGGGTTTGAGGAAGGCAAACCAGTTACCAACGAGCGCGCTATTTTCCAGCCTGTCGATGAGCGATACATCAGAAATGTGCAGAGAGGAATCATAATCTACTGATAAATTTTGTTGTATCATAACAAAGACCTTTCTTATGCTGGCGGTTGTCCTTATTGCTCCGATGTGATTGCCTGTGGTAACTTACCGTATAGTGACTACTCCCCACGGCTAAAGCTGGGGGCTTCCAGATCTCAATGCCATCAGACGTGGTAGCAAACGTCTTGAGTCCGACGTCAATGCCCACCTGGGAAGGCACATCGGGCAAGCGTTGGGCTGCACACTCGACAGAGAAGCACACGTACCATTTGCCCGTCGAGGAACGCTGAACAGTACACGTTTTGATGGTGCCTTTGACGGGACGGTGAGAGACCAGTTTCACGGAACCAATCTTGGAGAGGGTGACACGGTTGTCATGGGTGAGACTGAACCCGCTTT
>DATLSI010000073.1:0-2373 GCA_035534255.1 Ktedonobacteraceae bacterium
CATGATAAGCTCAGCGTACACTTGATCAGATTCAGAGAGAATCTCTGACCAGGGACGATAGCGTTGCTTCTCAAAGATGATAGGATTGAGTTGCTCAAAGTCGTCAGGTTGCGGCTGTGTCTCCTGACGAATGAGAGCTTGTAACCTGAATACGAGGCGCTGACGCCAGAAAGTCATGTGGGCCACATGATCTTTAGCAGACCAATATTCTGGTGTGCCAATAGCAGCCAGTTCGGCAGGGATTAGCTCCTCAAAAAAGGCATTCTGACTGAGCTGAGCTTGACGCAGGAGGTCAAGTAAGATGGGCTTAAAAGCGCGTTGAGTCATGGATTTTCCTCGCTTCTTATGAAACATGTAAAGCACAGGGTACACTTAGCCCTACAAAAGAACACAAAGAGATGGAACGGGTAGAGACAATGCACCCGGAGACATGCCGCGTATCCAAAGACCAACATGAATGCAGCAGGTATCCACGAATCAGCAGAGGACGCCTCTGGAACGTGAGGTGCAGAGTCTCATTGAAGAAATGAGCAATTTGTTCATCGATCGCACCTCCTTTCAATTCTGAAGATCACCATTCAATAGCCTCAGCATACCAGATTGACCCATGTTTTACAAGAGGCAAGCACATAAGTTCATGATATGCATTGGCAAAGGAAAAAGTACTACCGTCTCCCGTCATAAGGTGCAGACGATAAAGCGCGTTCAAGGGCTTGTAGTGGGGTCTCAGACGCATTTATCTCCTCTTTGCCGCGCCGGTAAGATACATCTATGTGAAGTTTATTCCTGTATAGAGTATGAACGACGATCAAAAACTGATATCGTGAGGATGGTATAGCGAAGTGAAAATTTCCCGGCTCTCGACACGAGAACACTTGATATTGAATGTGTTGTGGTTCGCCCTGAACGCGCAATCCTCGGCCCTGTTACCGTTAGTCATTCCTGCGCAGATCGCGCTCTTTATTTCCTCTACTCAAGTTGGCAGCACACAGCAAGTGGTCTTTCTGAGCTGGCTCAGCGCCGGCGCAGCCATCATCTCGTTGTTCCTGCCGCCGCTGATTGGCACGCTGTCTGATCAGACTATTGGCGGTTTTGGACGCCGCCGTCCCTACATCATGATCGGCGGAATATTACTGCTCCTGAGTACGCCGCTGCTGGTGAGCGCGAACAACATGTTGATCTTCGTGCTTGGATTGCTACTTTTGCTGGTGGGGAAAAGTATTCTTATGCCAGCCTATCAAAGTCTCATCCCCGACCGCGTGCCACAAGAGCAGCGCGGCGTGGCTTCCGGCTATGTGGGCGGCATGACGCTGCTGGGCAACGTGGTCGGTCTGGGGCTGGCCGCCTGGCTCTTGAGCGGCGTGACCCAACATTCAGCGAGCTTGAGTATCATCCGCGACAATGCAGGCATCTATTACCTCGTGACAGCCTTTCTGGCGCTGATCGGCATCCTGATTACCGTGTTTGGGGTGCGTGAAATCCCTCTGCTGGCGCGCGCGCATGAACTTCCCGGAAAAGGGAAGAAGACAGTGTCCGCTTTCCTGCGCCGCTTCATCTCTGATTGCGCTCAACCCTGGCGCTGTTACAACTTCACGGTGGTCTTTCTCGCGCGAGCAATGCTCATGTTGGGGTTGACGCTCTTCATGACCTACATCGAATACTATTTCGCCAGAGTGCAGCACGCGGTCAATTTCGTGCAGGCGACCGGCATCGTGGCAATGCTGGCCCTGGGCGGCGCGGTAGTGAGCGGGCTGCTTTCCGGCATCCTGTCGGATCGACTCAAACGACGAGCGCCGCTCGTCTGCGCCGCCTCGTTCTGCATGTGCCTGGCCGCGCTGGCGTTCGTGGTTTTTCCGAGCAGTCTCGCGACCTGGATCTGGCCGTTGGGGATCGTGTTCGGCCTGGGCTATGGAGCGTATACCAGCGTCGATTGGGCGCTGTCCATCGACGTGTTGCCCTCACTGGAAAACGCCAGCAAAGACCTGGGATTGTGGAACGCATCATCCACGCTCCCTGCTCTCATGGCTCCTTTATTGGGCAGCCTGATCATCAACGTCGCTGCACAATCCGGCTCTGTTGTGCTGGGCTACCGACTGGTTTTCGGCGCGGCTGCATTCTTTCTGCTGCTTGCCGCCATTGGAGTGCTATTTGTTCGCGAACGCGGGAAACAGAAGCAAACACAGTCTCACTGACACTGGAAAATTGTGTAAGAGCAAGGAGCCGAATGTGATAAGATAGAAGGCGCTGTAGAGAACAGCATATATTTCTGAAGAAGATGGCGCAAGCGCCGAGCGCTCTCTCAAATAAAATACAGGATGTGATCATGACGGAAGAAGAGCATTCATCTGCTGAACTGCCGCCTGTTACCCAATC
>DATLSI010000074.1:0-14435 GCA_035534255.1 Ktedonobacteraceae bacterium
TATACACGCATTATTCAACTACTCCACTGCCACTGCCTGTTCATCCTCCATCATCATTTCGCTCTTCTGAATCGCCTGTTTTCAACTTTTCACCACCCCTCACGTACATGTGATAAGTTAGTAATAGCCATTATCATCAAATCACATTTTCACATGGAATAGGGAACATCGTATGGAGGATTTACGAGCCGAGGGCAGCAAAGCAACTGGCAAACTACCGGCAGAAAATGCCGCCAATAATACCCAAACCGTGCCACAGGATGACGCTAACCGGGAATTGCAACTGGTCGTCATAGAAGGTTTTCAAGTTGGGCGAGGCGTCGCGCGTCTCGATCCTGTCGATATAACGCGCCTGGGATGTCAGGCCGGCGATACTGTCTTGATTACAGGGCAGCGCACCACCGCCGCGAAAGTGGTGCCGAGCAGCGTCGTTGAGCGCGGCCAGCAGTCCATCCAGATGGATAGTCAGGTGCGCCAGAATAGCGCGTCGGGCCTCGGTGAGCGCGTCACGGTGCGCAAAGCCAAAGTGCAACAGGCCGAGAAGGTGACATTGCTCCCTCTTACGGGCGGCGCACCTGTTCAGGAGGCCGACCTGCAATACATTGCACGTTACCTGGTTGGTCTACCTGTCACCATCGGCGATTTGTTGCGTGTCGGCACGCCGGGAACCGCGCCGCGCGAATTCCTCATCATCGGCACAACACCCGCAACTCCCAGCTATTCAGTGCATAAACGCACCACCGGCGAACTCGACACGCTTATTCCATCGCAACCGGAGCCAACCACTGATATCGAGGCTGTTATCGTGCAGCCAGGCACAGTAGTGCGGGCGCAGGCGCGCGGCGCTGCCCGCACCAGCGGCCTGGGACGGGTGAGCTACGAAGACATCGGCGGTCTCGGCAAAGAACTCCAGCGCATCCGCGAGATGATCGAGTTGCCGCTCAAGTATCCGGCAGTATTTGACCGCCTGGGTGTTGAGCCACCCAAAGGAGTGCTGCTCTACGGCCCTCCGGGTACCGGCAAAACCTTGATTGCGCGTGTAGTGGCCTCTGAGACCAACGCGGCTTTCTTCATCATTAACGGCCCCGAAATCATGAACAAGTTTTACGGTGAGAGTGAATCGCGCCTGCGTTCAGTCTTCCAGGAGGCGCAGCGCCGCGCCCCCAGCATCATCTTTATCGATGAACTGGACGCCCTCGCGCCCAGGCGCACCGAGACGGGCGGCGAAGTCGAGAGGCGCATCGTCGGGCAATTGCTGGCCCTGATGGATGGCATGGCGTCACGCGGCCAGGTCGTGCTGATTGGCGCGACCAACCAGCCCAACGCGCTCGATCCTGCCATGCGCCGCCCTGGTCGCTTTGATCGCGAAATCTCGCTGCGCGTGCCAGATGTGCGCGGTCGCACAGAGATACTCCAGATTCATAGCAAAGATGCGGCGCTGTCTGGTGACATCGATTTCGCTCGCCTCGCCCAACTCACTCCCGGTTTCGTGGGTGCTGACCTGGAGGCGCTCTGCCGCGAAGCCGCTATGATCGCCCTGCGGCGCGTGCTGCCACATATCGACTACGAAAAAGGCTACATTCCTTACGAAACGCTGGTAAACCTGAATATCACCATGGCCGATTTCCAGGCTGCTTTGCGCGAAGTCGAGCCGTCTACCACCCGCGAAGTGTATGTCGAAGTCAGTGAAACAACCTGGGACGATATCGGCGGCCTTGAGAAAGTCAAGGCCACGCTCACTGAAGGGGTCGAATGGCCTTTGCGTTACCCGGAAATCTACTCGCGCGCCAGGGTTGAGCCGCCGCGCGGTGTATTGCTCTCCGGCCCTCCGGGATCGGGCAAAACCCTCATCGCGCGCGCCCTGGCAAATCAATGCGAAGCGAGTTTCATTTCGATCAAAGGCCCGGAACTGCTTTCAAAGTGGGTCGGCGAATCGGAGAAAGGCGTGCGCGAAGTCTTCCGGCGCGCGAAACAGGCCGCGCCTTGCATTGTCTTCTTCGATGAAATTGACGCCCTTGCTCCTCGTCGCGGCGGCGAAATCGACGGACACGTGGGCGACCGCGTGATCGCCCAACTGCTGACCGAGATGGATGGCGTCGAGGGACGCGAAGGCGTAATTGTAGTCGCGGCCACCAACCGGCCCGAACTGATCGATACGGCCTTGCTGCGTCCAGGTCGCTTTGACCTCGTCGTCGACCTGGCGTATCCCAACGAGGCTGAACGACAGGCCATCTTCGCAATCCACACCAAAGGAAGACCGCTCGCCCCTGATATCTCGCTGGGGGCACTGGCCAGCCAGACCAATGGACGCAGCGGCGCGGATATCGAGGCCATTTGCCGGCGCGTAGCCCTTCTTGCCTTACGCGAATGGATCGCTCCCCGCTTGACTACCAGCCGCGTGCAGGTCACAGAAGAATTTGAGAGAGATGATGAGCAAGTCTCTTCAACACCTGTATCATCAACTCCCTTACAGCCTGTCCTCCCATCAACTCCATTCGTCATCAGCGCTGAGCAGTTCGCGATAGCAATTGACGAACAGCGCGAGCGCTACGCCGCGCAAGAAGCTATAGAAGTTGCAAGAGCGCGCAATGATGCCGGACGGCAGCGCCTACTTGATATGGCATCCAGCTTAAACCAGAATGGCAAACCACCGCTGCGTGGCTTCCGTCTCTGGCTGGCGCGCCTCTTCCGCCTCGTATAAATCCAGTCATTGTAAGGGCGGGGGCTGCGTGGACGAGGGGAGGGGACCCTTGCGGTCGCCCTCGTCCCAAAACGGCATGGGTGCTTGTCCCCAATACATTCACAGAAGCGTCCCCGGCGTCCTGTAGGGACAGTGCCTGTCCGGGGTGGGATTGCTGATGCTCTCCACCTAACATTGTAGTATCACAAACACCAACAATGTGATTACAAATCATACCTGCCTGAAGAGCTTTTTATGCACGGCAAAATCGCAAAAACTCGTACATTGTCATGATTTACGTAATTACTGATTGGCTACCCACTTACAAAATACGATTGGTCTGTGCTATACTATATAAGAAGAGAACAGAGAAGCTGTGAAGGGAGAGGCACATGACTATGTTACCTGAGTCTGACCATTCCTCTTCCGACTACCGTGAAAAGGTAACAGAGGCGTACCTGCAAGCGATCCATACGATTGATGATCGCGTCACACCATTTCTAGGCAAAGCCACCACCCGTGTCATGGTACAGGGTGCCGCCAGGCGAGTAGCTCAAACGTATCCATTTCTTCACTTTCTTGAAAGGATGCCTTATACTGAAGTTGTTCCCTCTGTCGTTCGTGAACAACTGGGAGGCGTCCTGCCACAGCAACTAGCCTCAGGCCTGGATGCCTTGCTGCAAGAGTGCTTCGCGGGGTTGAAAGAACTGACCGGGGACCTGATCGCTCCACCACTTATCGAGGAAGTCACGCGGCAACTGGAACAAATGCCTTATTAAAGAAACCTGGAGGGCAGCGTGCAACCACAGTCAAAAGTCACAGAAAGCGCGTATAGCTCCTTCATAGGGCAGAGTGCGGATCGTTTATCGGCTCTGCGCCAGCAAATGGATTTCTTGAACACCATGGGCAAACGCTTCGTGGCTGCCACTGATCGCTTTCAGGTTCATCGCGCTCTCCTTGCCACACTGCAAGAACTCTACAGTTTCTCAGCTTGCTCCATACTACTCGAAGACGATCCCATTGAACTGACCTTTCAGCTTTCCATCATTCCATCTCACCCCCTGAACGAGGCATTTTTACAGGCCATGATGGAACGCATCGCGCGTGCCGCCGAGGCTATCAACTTCTCTGGTATCACAGCAGACGAGTTGGCCTTGATGGCTTACCTGGACGCTCCCGACGAACTGGCCCCGTCCGAGTCATCAACGCCCAGTAGTGTGACCGACATCGGCGATTTCCTCAATATTCCATTGACCGTCGAGAACCGCATTATCGGTATGCTCAGCCTCTTCGACGAACGAGAAGGCGCATTCGATACCGATTTGCTGCAACTCACTACTATGATCGCCGATTACGCGGCTGTCGCGCTGGAGAATGTGCGCCTGCACGAGCGCGAAAGGGCTTTGTGGCGCGAGGCTGAACTGGAGCGCCAGCGCCTGGAACTGATTATCGGCAGTATGGCCGAGGGTTTATTGATCACCGATGCGCGGGGAGCCATCACTTCTCTCAACAGTTCAGCGCAGCATTTGCTATCCCAGGCCCGCCTGGAGTTGGAGGAAACTTCCATACCGCTGCGCGTGCTGGCTGACAACAACGAAGCGAAGTGGCTGGCCGATCTCGTGGAAATCATTGACCAGGCGTTGGTCGGCAGTATCGTTATGAATCACGAATTAGTTGCCAGTGCTAACGGCGAAACAGTTCCCCTGACCCTCAGCATCAGTGCCGCGCCATTGTATGATACCAGGCTGCCGCAGACGCGCCTGCTCGGTGTCGTTGCGGTACTCAATGATGTCACATCGCATAAGCAGATCGAAAAGTTGAAAGACGAGTTTGTCTCCATCGTTTCGCATGAATTACGCACACCGCTCACCGCCATTAAAGGCTATACCCAGCACCTCATACGACGCATCGAGCGGCGTCTGCGCAGCATCAGCATGACACAGCCCGTCAACGTGGTCGCTGAATTGCCGGAAAGCTACGACCTGCGCAGCTTGAATATCGTACAGAGCCAGACCGAACACCTTGAGCGACTCGTTAATGACTTACTCGATCTCTCGCGCGTGCAGTGGGGCGAATTGCACCTGCAATTTTCCAGCTTCTACATGGCCGATGTGCTGGCCGAGAATGTGCGCCAGGCCCAGGTTAGCGCGGAACAGCACACCATCTATCTCGATATTGAAGCGCAGGATAGCAAGCTCGTCGCGGATAAGCTGCGCGTCAGCCAGGTCATCGGCAATATCCTGGATAACGCCATCAAATTTTCCCCACAGGGCAAGCAGGTAACTGTGAAGTTGCAAGAACAGGACAACGAATATCAGGTCAGCATCAGCGATAAGGGTATAGGCGTGAGTCCCGATTATTTTGACCATATCTTCGAGCGCTTTTACCGCGTGCGCAATACCGTCAGCCGCCAATATTCAGGCATCGGTATGGGTCTATATATCGCCAAAGTTATTGTCGAGGCGCATGGCGGGCGCATCTGGCTCTCCAGTCATCAAGGCGCTGGCAGCACATTCTTTTTTACACTGCCCCGCGTTCCTCGCACAATCACCCTTCAAATGCCATGATCGCTCAAAACGCCTGCAACAAATCTGTTGGATTCGACCCGAATTGTTTGCGCAGGTAAGATATCCCGAAACTCGTAAAGTGGATAGACGCGAATGTAGCTCGCAAGAACTGAATGCTGCGCAGGATACGCGCCTCGCCCCAAAGAGGATACCGCAGGTCTCGCAGCGCGTTCACAATGTTGGCCGCGCTGGTAAACAGCACGCCGCCAGCCACGACCAGGATTTCGATCAACAATTCATGCGGTAATGTCAGGGGGCTAGGCAAGACACTGAAAAGCCCGAAGTAGAGAATACATCCCGATAGAATCGCGGGGAAAATCGCGCTGAAGAGGATGAATGGCGTCGCGGGTTCGCATAGAACTAGCGTGGTTATGCCCAGAGGCCCGATCGCCCAACCGATCAGCGGGTCATTTCTCAGCAACGCGATCAATACTTTGGCACTTTCCACGAGCGCCAGCCAGAGCGTAACAAAACCAACCAGGCCCAGAATACTGGTAATGTGTACATTGCTGTGAATATCTGGCATGCGATTCTCCTTGTTGTATCAGCGCGCGAACTGTCTTATGCTCTATTATAGCTCTTGCCAACCCTCTTCGCCAACCAGTGGCACGAAGAGGCAACCGCCCAGCGAGCGGATTTCCGGTCCCCAGGGCGCGCGGTGAACGACCAGCAGTTCCTGGCGATCATGCTTTCCCACCGGGATGACCATCGCACCCCATTGTACCAGTTGGGAGAACAGGTGCGCCGGAACTTCGGGAGCCGCCGCAGCTACCAGTATACGGTCATAGGGTGCTTGCTCCGGCCAGCCCATCGAACCATCACCTATATATATTGTAACGTTTTCCAGCCCTAATTTTGACATCCGCTTTACCGCTTCACACGCCAGTTGCTGGATGCGTTCGACACTGTAAACGCGCGCGGCTAAACGCGCCAGGATCGCGCTCTGATAACCTGAACCCGTGCCGATTTCCAGCACACGCTCCGTGCCGCGTAGCTGCAATGCCTGGGTCATAGTAGCCACCATCAACGGTTGAGAGATACTCTGCCCCATCACGATAGGCAGAGCGCGGTCCTCGTAAGCTAGCCCATAATGTGCTTCATCGACAAAAAATTCGCGTGGAGTACTGTCTATTGCGGCCAGTACTCGTTCGTCATATATGCCAGCTTTGCGTAGTGATTCGAGCAATTGCTGGCGTTTCGTCTCAAAGTCATGCTCCATACGAACACCAACGCACTTGATAACGTGAAATGAACTGGAAAACAAAGCGTCTCTCAAATAAGTGTAGTGGGAAAATGCTCCACAGTCAAGCAAAGTGAGGTGATTCAGAGGTACAGTTACGGTGGGCGCTACTGGGATCGAACCAGTGGCCTCTTCGGTGTGAACGAAGCGCTCTCCCACTGAGCTAAGCGCCCTTGCTGACAACAGCAACTATAGCATCAGTGTAGGAGGTTGTCAAGCATTTTATACCCCTGGTATTGGTTCCTCCGTCCAGAACCGTGCTGCTATACATGCACGAGTCGGTCGCGTCCTGTGCGCTCTCCAAAGTGGCCTCCTGGCCCCTGTCGGCTTTCCAGCACCTCCTGGAAGATCGGGAGCAACGCGGGATCAAACTGGGTACCGGCACAACGCTCCAGTTCAGCCAGCGCCTCGCCGACAGACCTGGCGGCCTGATAGGGCTGCTCGCTGATCATAGAGTGGTAGGCTTCTGCTACTGCAATCAACCGTGCCTCCAGGGGAATCGCCTCACCTGCCAGTCCATCTGGATCGCCCGTGCCGTCCCAGCGTTCATGATGGTGGCGGATGGCTGGTGCCAGGTTGCTGAGCCTGGGACTGGCCTCCACAATGTCTGCCCCCAGTTCCGCGTGCTGGTGCAGCTGGCGCCATTCCTGCGCGGAGAAGTGCTGTTGGGGTTGCAGCAGCAGCCGGTCAGACAGGGCAATCTTGCCGATATCATGCAGAAACGCGGCGGCGGTGGCCTGCAGCGCGCGCGCTTCGTCGAACCGGAGGAGCCGTGCCATCCCAGCCACCAGGTCACTGACTTCATGCGCGTGTTCGCTCGCGCCCGGATCGCGCAAGTCCAGCATACCTATCAGCGCGTAGATGAGCCCCAACTGCTCCGCGCGCAGTTGCTGCTCGGTGTCACGTCCATCGAGTGCGGCCAGTTCAGGGCGCTCCAGCGCGTGAGCAGTGGCCACTTTGAGCGCTGCATCCTGGTTGGCGTGTGCCGCCTCCGCAGCGGTGCGTACCTGATTGCGTCCCAGGCGCTTGGCCCAGTACATGGCTTGATCGGTCTGCTCCTGGATGTCGCTGATGGTAGCACCATCGGTGGGATAGCTTGCTACGCCGATACTCACCGTGACGGAGATACCTCCTGCGACGGCATATGCGGCCAGCGGCGATGCTGCCACCGCGCTGCGCAGCCGTTCTGCGATGATCTGAGCTTCCTGACCATCCGTTTCCGGCAAGAGGACCAGGAACTCTTCGCCGCCAAAGCGCCCGATGGTATCGCCTGCGCGTAGGATACTGCGAGCACGCTCGCTCAGTTCGCACAGCACCACATCACCTACCGCGTGACCATAGGTATCGTTGACCTGTTTGAAGCGGTCGCCGTCAAAAAACAGCATAGAGAGGGAGTGGCCGAAGCGGCGCGCGCGTTCGCCTTCCTGTTCCAGCAGCGTTTGCAGCGCGCGGTAGTTGGGAAGCTCCGTCAGCATATCAGTCGTCGCAAGGGATTCTAAGCGGGTATTAGCTCGTTCGAGAGCAGCGTTTTTCTCGTGGAGCGCCTGCTTGGCCCGCTGTAAGTCGCCATTGAGGTGGTGGATCTCGCGCATGGCAATGATTTGTCTGGAGAAGATCAGGGCGAGCAGCAGCAGCTCGCAGCAGTAGGTTCCCACGGCCAATATGCCCCCCCGATCTGTGTTCCAGACATAAAACGCCAATCCCATCGCCGCGGGGACAAAGGCATAGGGGAGCAGCATGCGCCACAGCGGTCCCGTCGTCGAGACGTCCTCGTGTCGTGCGTCGTCCTCGGTCGTCCTCTGATCGGGCAGCCAGCGCATCGTTTGGGTGGATAAGGCAATCAGGAAACATCCCACTGGCCATCCCAGCGTATACCATCCCAGCGTGTATGTCATGTGTTTTACTAATGTATATTGCCAGACGATACCAGACAGCACGAAAGCGACCAGTCCGATAGAGATGAGACTCACAGTTGGACGGAGAATTCTGCCAGGCACACGTGCAGTGAACAAAATGAGGCAGCTGATCAGCAGCAATTCAGCAGCAGGAAAGGCAATGTGAGCCAGGGTCACGAATAGCGATGCTTCTACAATGTGAAGGAGCAGAGGACCCAGCAGAAAGTACCAGCCAAACGCCAGCAGCGCAACGATCATCATCAAGCTATCCAGGAGAGCGCGCAGGCGGCCCTGCCTCGATAAAGAACGTGCAGGTAAAAACCAGATGCCCAGCATCAAGGTAGGATATGTTGCTAATGCCATGGCATCATTCAATCCTGGGAAGGTGTAGATGTGATGCGTGTAATAGTAGCCGTAGAGGATGTTGGCAAGGCTCTCAAACAGCAGCGCTATACTGAATATAAGTGGTACCCACGAATGGAGCCGGCGCTGGAACGGTAGGCGCGGTGATCTGCCGTCACGCTTCCCGCCGTGTCGCTTGATGCCTACCCAGGAAAGCACAAAGCTTAAAATTATCGCCAGCAACATGCCAATACTTCCTACTGCCTGAAAAGATGGCGAGGGACTTTCATACAGTATCACCCAACCTCCATAGACCAGAAAGTACATGCCGCCAAATGCAACGCTGTACCAGAAGGAACGGGGAATATGCGGAGAGCTTCGATAGAACTCCTGCTCGTGTATGTCCACAGAACACCTCTTTCACTCACGAGAAAACAGCCCTTCACGTTACTTCTCTATCGGCATCTATAGCTCTTTCACGAGGGGAGGATACCTGGAATGTTTCTCTCGTGGGGAGGCAGGATCACATCGCCGAGGCGGCTTCATCACGCAGGGGACTGAAAAGCGCGCAGGTGAACGCACTGCTGCGCCAGGCCCAGGCCTCGCGCGATCATTTCCTCGAATAGATCAGGCAAATCCTGGTCAGCTATTACTGTTCGTTGGCCGTCTTACGCATCGTCGGGAAAAGAATCACGTCGCGAATCGACTCCTGGTCGGCCATCAGCATGGTGATGCGATCGATGCCGATGCCCAGGCCACCCGTAGGCGGCATGCCGATTTCCAGCGCCTCCAGAAAATCCTCGTCGAGTACCTGGGCCTCGTCGTCACCCTGCATGCGCTGGCGCATCTGCTCCTCGAAGCGCGCGCGTTGATCGAGCGGGTCATTCAGTTCTGTGAATGCATTGCCGCATTCCAGGCCGCCGATAAAGGGCTGGAAGCGATCTGTCAATTCTGGTATCTCAGCATGCTGCTTGGCAAGCGGCGAAATGTCGATGGGATAATCCGTCAAGAACAACGCCTGGCGCAGCGCGGGTATGCCTTTGCGCAGCATGTATCCCTTGAGATCATCGATCAGACGCCCGCGCCCCAGCTTCGGGTCTGCCTCGTACCCATGCGCGCGCATCTCAGCCGCCAGTGCCTCCTTGCCGGGGAAACGCCCAACGTCGATACCGGTAAATTCCGCGATGGCATCCAGCAGGCGTATGCGCGGCCACGGCGGCGTCAGGTCGATCTCCGTCCCCTGGTAAGTGATGCGCGGCGAGCCTTTGACTTCGATGGCAATACTACAGATCATCTCCTCTACCAGCTTCATAATATCATTGTAGTCAGCATACGCCTGGTAACATTCCATCATAGTAAATTCTGGATTGTGGCTGCGATCAATACCTTCATTGCGGAAATCACGTCCAATTTCATAGACCCGTTCAAACCCACCCACAATTAAACGTTTGAGATAGAGTTCGACTGCGATACGCAAATAGAGATCGCGATCAAGTGTATTGTGATGTGTTACAAAAGGCCGCGCCGTCGCGCCCCCGTAGAGTGGCTGCAAGATGGGCGTCTCGACTTCGATGAACCCGTGTTCATCCAGGTAGCGGCGCATCGCTGTAATCGTGCGGCTGCGTATAATGAATATGTTACGCGCTTCTTCCCCGTTGGCGATCAAATCCAGGTAACGCTTGCGCTGGCGCACCTCAACATCTTCCAGCCCGTGAAACTTCTCAGGCAAGGGTCGTAGCCCCTTCGCCAGGATACGATAGTTGCGCACATGCAGCGTGCGCTCGCCCGTGCGCGTCATGAACAGGTAGCCCTCTACCTGTATAAAGTCGCCGATATCCAGCAGCTTGATGGTCTTATACGCGTCCTCTCCAAGATCATTGATACGCATAAAAATCTGCACGCGTCCCGTGCCGTCCTCCAACTGCGCGAAGGCCGCCTTGCCCATAT
Source organism: Ktedonobacteraceae bacterium (assembly GCA_035534255.1). GTDB lineage: Bacteria > Chloroflexota > Ktedonobacteria > Ktedonobacterales > Ktedonobacteraceae > CF-113. The sequence goes on from DATLSI010000074.1 coordinate 10,672, forward strand.
CGCGCATCAGGCGAATGCGCCCCGTCAGAATGAAATCTCCATCTTCACCCTGCCACTCGTCAAAATGCTCAAGCACTTCGGCGATAGTATGCGTGCGCTCCACACGGTTGGGATAGGGATTGATCCCCTTCTCTCGTATAGCATGCAGCCGTTGTAGGCGTGCTTCTCGTTCGTCTGCCATTGTATATCTCTTTCTCCTCCAAATTTGTGAAACCCATTGTAACATTGTTTTTAGCATTTTGTCACCGGTTTCCCGCTGTCCCGCTGTCCCGCTGTCCATACTGGTGCATACTGGTGCATACTGGTGCATAAAAAATGACCGGTGGCTTCAGGTGGGCCACCGGTCGGTTGCTGTTACTGCCTGGAAGGGTTACTTGATGCTCTCTATCGTATATTCTTTCACTCCGCCAGGCGTTGAGACAATCACCATATCACCAATCCTGTGGCCCAGCAGTGCTTTTCCAACCGGCGACTCATTGGAGATAAGTCCCGATCCCGGTTTAGCCTCAAATGCGCCAACAATCGTATAGTGATAGTCGCGCCCGTCGGGCGTGCGCAGGTGCGCGATAGAACCCAGCGATACCTCGTCAGTCCGTGACTTGCTGATGGACTTGGCGGTCGCAAGCAACTGCTCAAGTTCCAAAATGCGACCCTCGAGGCGCGCTTGCTCGTTCTTCGCGTCTTCGTATGCGGCATTGTCTATAACGTCTCCCGATTCCTTTGCCTCGTGCAAATACTGGGCAACCTCGGCGCGTTTGACCGTTCGCAAAAACTCCAGTTGAGTCGCTGCGCGTTCTCGTCCGGTGTCTGTCAGGAATTGTGTATCCATCTCGTCTTCCCTTCTTCTCTGGCAGTATTCCAACTTCTGCCAGACCTCACGCTCCTATCTTAGATCGTAGGAGCCTACCTGGTAGGGTAATCAACACTCCCCCAGGTGATACAGATTAATTCGCCTGAATGGTTGCGGAGTAACAGCTCTCCATTCCCATCCACATCTTCAGCGATCCCGCTGATTGTCGTCTCGCCCTGTCGCACCGTGATGGCGCGACCGAGCGTTGCCAACCTGTCTCGCCACTGCTCCCGTATCAATCGGGAGGGTCGCGTCGAGGCCATCGTTATGGGCCGGTTCCCTGAGACTTCCTGTTGTAGCGCCAGATAAGCATCTTCGAGAGATCGCAATGTATACGCGATCAATGTTTCGCGACTGACAGGATGCCCGCAGGCCGTTTCCAGCGTCGTTGCAAACGCCACTTTTGACGCCTCGCCCGCCAGATACTGTGACACTTCCTCGATACGTCCATTCACGTTCATGCCAATTCCGATCACAGCTAGCATTTGCCCCTCTAAACCATGGCTGGTTTCAATCAGAATACCAGCAACTTTGCGCTCTTCGATTAGAACGTCATTGGGCCATTTGATAGCTGCCGGAGTCTCACAGACCCTGGCAATCGCGTCAACGACCGCGAGCGAAGCAATCATAACAAGCAGGTGTGGCGGAAATAAGGGCCGGAGTACAATGGACATCAGTACATTGCATCCCGGCACATCTACCCAGCGGCGACCTTGCCTGCCTTTCCCGGCGGTTTGACTATCAGTAAGCACCACCAACCCTTCATCTGACCGTTCATGGGCCAGCTTCATTGCCAGTGTGTTTGTTGATTCTACGGTTGGTAGATATAATAACCGATCTCTACAACCAAAATACCGCGTATCCAGTGATCTTGAGAGCGCCTCAATATCCAGCGCATCCCCCAACAAACTATCCATTCTTATCCCAAATCAGAGAATCGGTAGTGAAGATAAATCAATCAGGACTCGTCCAGCCATGTGGTCTATAGCTATTTGCTCAAGTGGTTCCATCTGTATGTATTGTTCGGTATACTTAATTGATGCGGTGCCGGGACTGATCGATATTGTGGATAAAAACCCCAGAGTAACAGCAGATCTGACTTTGCCATCACTCTGGGGAACGCTGCACAGGTAGGGATATAAACTCACCTACCAGTGGTTTCCAACCGACTAATGCCGGTCACCTCTCATCTGGAAGGTGCGGGAAATTACCACGCTGCCTGTGCAGCGATTACGTTGGTCCATTACACACCACCTCCTTTCATTGGGATTAGTTTACCTTGCATTTAACCGCCTGTCAAGCTTTTGATGAATATTCATTTAGAATTGCTGAGTGTCATGACATGCCAACCCGCCTGAAAAGCCACAGCGCGCGTTTTCCTCTAAATGCTCGTTTGTGAATATTTCGTGAATAAGCTACCAGAGCGCGCTGCATTCGTAATCATTGTAAGGGCGGGGGCGGTGCGGAGTGGGGTGGAGACCCTTGCGGTCGCCCTGGTTCCAGACATGTGGGTACAAGCCAGGCGGTCGCCCTCGCGGGTTGACGTTCACGAGAATTGCTATTACACTACACGTAGATGAAGAAAGGATGAATGTGCATGAGCATCGAACGCACCGCGCACCCTTATATTGTTCGTGACTCCGACATTTACGGCGGGGAACCGATCGTTGAAGGAACACGTACCGGCGTGCGCCACGTCATTTTGCTGTTTCAATCGGGCCAGGACCCTGAAGAGATTGCCGGCGAACTAAAACTTACCCTGGCACAGGTCTACGACGCCCTCAGTTACTATTATGACCACGAACTTGAGATCGAGCATACTATCCATGATGAGACATAGCCCTGAAAAAAAGCCAGTTATTGAGAAGTACAGAAAAAAAAGTTTCTTCCGTTTGAAGTACCATGCTATAATAGAACCACTTGTTTAGAGAACGAAAGGCAGGTACCCTATGCCAACACAAGAAGAACGATTAACAAAGACAGAATTCGACCTCAAGCAATTCAAAACCGAAACCATCAAAGCCTATGGCGAAACGGCAATAGAGCTAGTCATGGTCAAAGGACTAACCGAGGATGCAGTAAAACGGCTAGCATCACTCAAAGCACAAATAGACCAGCAATCTGAACGAGTAAACACGCAGCTAGAAGCAATCGACACACATCTAAGCTTCTTGCAAGAAAGCACTAACAAGACAGAGAAACGCCTGGACTCCATAGAAGCACAGCTTACCGAGCATAAAACACTACTCACTCAAATCCTTGCACGCCTGCCAGAACAACCCTAAAGCGCAAGGCCACCGCAGACGCCTGGAGCGCAATAGTATAGCCTAGAACAGCAAAAATAAGCAGATAAGCCCAACAAGCTTTATGGGAAAAACACCCATAGAACCTACTCTAAAGCCGTGCGAAAGCACCAAAAACAGCCCCTTGCAAAACCTTGCCTGTTGGTGCTATACTTTGTATAGTAGCATTTGGATGTGAAGTAAAGTGGTGGCGGAAAAGGCTACCTGTCATATCGTTAGAGACTCCCACTTTTTGAAAGCTGAGCCTGTCAGGGCAGTTTTTTATTACCGCATTTCGGCTTGGGTTGTACCATACGCAGCTAGCGAGCAAGTCGTTTAGTGTAGTTAGTATATTACCGGAGGAGGAAAATGCATGCAGCAGCAGTACATGGATCTGCTCATTGATGCCCTCCTGGACGAGGGCTTTAGCGTGGAGGAAGCTAGCAGGCTTATCGAACTGCGCGCGGTCTATGAAGAGCGCCGGGCGTCCCAGGAGACCAACTACCATCGTTTCGCGCGATGGCTGGTCGAACATGGTCGCTTGAGCGATTGGTAGCGGTTTGTAGTGTGGCAACAGGGCAACCGCAAGAGTAGAGGGTACCCTTGCGGTCGCCCTGGCAATAAACCACTTG
>DATLSI010000075.1:0-29600 GCA_035534255.1 Ktedonobacteraceae bacterium
TCGAGGTAGTCCAGCATGCGCGGATCTTCTTGATTTTCGCGAATGCGTTTGAGCAGGGCTGAACGCTGCGTTATCACCTTGCGGTACTTCGTCAGCGCCGCGCAGTAATGGGGCCGTATCTGGCAAAGAGCGCGATCAAGGAAGCGGCGGCGATCTTCGGGCGAGCCATCAACCAGGCGCAGGTCGGTCGGCGCGAAGAGTACCACCGTCACCTGCCCGATCAAATCGACGGCCTTTTTCGTCGCGCCATTGATTTTGATACGCTTGCGCTGCCTCTCCGGCGAGCCGGGCATGAGAGACGCTGTAGGGACTCCATGTATGGTGTCCTTTGCATCGATAACCACGATCTCGATCTTCACCTCGTCCTCGCGCCTCTCGACTTCCGCCACAATACGCGCAATGCGATCCGGGGCATCCCAGTTGATTACCTCGCGATCAGAGGCAGCGTGAAAGGAGTTGGAGGTGGCGAGCATGGCAATAGCTTCAAGCAGATTCGTTTTCCCCTGCGCGTTTTCGCCATAGAAGAGTGAGAGACCACGCCCCAGAGGTAAATCGAGCCGCTTGAAGTTGCGAAAGTCGTTCAATATGAGGTGAGACAGGTACATGAATTATCATCTGGGGACACCCCAGACCCCGGCAGGGGGCGAAGCCCCCTGCACCCCCCAGGGGTATTAGCGATTGATATGCATGGGCATAATCACATAGGTGTAATCATGCTCGCCGATCGGGCGAATGACGCCGGGTTTGGTGGCCGAGTTGGCTTCGAGCGCAACTTCCTGGGAGCCGATCACCGCCAGTACGTCTGAAAGATACTTGACGTTAAAGATGATCTGCATCTCAGGCCCATCTACGGCGGCGTTGAGCACGCTGGTATTGTCGCCCAGGTCTTCAGCCGTTGCCTCGACCGTCACCGCGCCTGGTTCCAATCCGTCGTTGCCGCCGGGATTGATCTTGACGCGCGTGATATTGGAACTGTCGCGCGCGAATAGCTCGGCGCGTTTGGCGGCCTCCGCGAAAAGTTTCGTTTCGACCACTGCCCGCGTCGAATGCTCTTTCGGGATGATCTGGCGGAAATTGGGAAATGCGCCCTCGATGAGGCGCGAGACCAGGTCGAGCTGCGGGGTATGGAACAATACCTGGCTGCGGTTGGGCGTGACGATCATCTCAACCGGCCCTTCGGCGGGCAGGATACGCGCAAGCTCGGTAAGAGTGCGCGCCGGGATGAGGATATCACCGCGCGGGTGGTCATCTCCAGGCAGGGACGCGACGCGCACCGCCAGGCGAAAAGCATCGGCAGCCGCGAAGGTGATCTTCTCATCGCTCACCTGCACCAGCACGCCCGTCAGCACGGGGCGAGAATCATCGTCAGCCGCCGCAAACGCAACCTCGGCTATCATCTCTTTCAACAGCACAGCGTCCAGCATTACGGGAGGCTCGCCGCCTTCCGCGCTGGGAATGAGCGGAAATTCTGAGGCATCCATACCCTTGATATTGGCGTTGTTGCCCTGCGCCTTCACGCTGAGCGTGTTTGACCCGTCAGTTACCGCCAGATCGACTGGCGCTTGCGGCAGGCGACTCACAAGGTCGGTGAGCAGTTTGGCGGGAATCGTGGTGCTTCCCTCTTCCTGAATCTGCGCGTCAACCCAGCAATTTATGCCAATCTCCAGGTTCGTAGCAGAAAGCTTCAAACGCCCCGCATCGGTTGCCAGCAAAATATTTGAGAGTATAGGCAGCGTGCTGCGATTTGAGACGGCATGACTCACCGCGGAGAGGCCGCGACTCAGGTCTTGTTGTTTACAGGTAATCTTCATAGCGATATTTCCTCCAGGCGCAACCATAAGAGTCCATTCTATGTCCTGGTCAGTATACAGGATTCATTAGAAGAGAACAAGTTTCCCGTACAAATTGGGTGCTATTCGACTTTTTGCATTGAGCGCGTGTCGACCAGGGCGGGGGCAAGCCCGGCCCTGATATTACCCCGCTTCTCTACTATTCTATTCGGGTGACCAAGAAGCGGTCAGAGATTAGCATCATCCTCGCCGAGCAAAGGAGGAGCTTTATATAACCTGGTGGGTGTTTCGGATAGATGCATGGGCGAACCCGCCAGCTTGATCTTCCCGGCGGTGGGATGCTCGCATTCCCACACGTAGCCGCGCGCCTGGGTATGCGGATCGTTGAAAATCTGGCTGACCGTATTGATGGGGCCGCAGGGGATACCGGCGGCGCGCAACTGCGGCAGCCATTCGTCAGTCGAGCGTTGCAGAAAGGCTTCTTGCAGAATGGGTACCAGTTCGCTACGGTTGCGCACGCGCTGCGGATTGGTCGCAAAACGCGGGTCGCTCGCCAGGTCTTCACGCTCCAACAGGCGACACAGTGTGAGATACAGGCGATCATTGCCACAGGAGACCACGACATACCCATCGCTGGTGCGGAACGCCTGGTACGGCACAATGTTGGGATGCCCATTGCCCAGGCGGGGAGCTTCTTCGCCGGAGATCAGATGGTTAGACGCCACGTTGCTCAGCATGGACATGGTAGTTTCGATGAGGGCGATATCGATGTATTGCCCCTGCCCTGTGCGATCCCGCACGCGCAGCGCGGCCAGAATCGACATGCAGGCGAACATACCGGCAGAGACATCACCTATAGGCGAACCCACGCGCTGCGGGTCGCCATCGATCGCGCCCGTTACCGCCATGACGCCCGATTCGGCCTGCGCCACAAAATCGTAGCCTGGACGAGACGCGTAAGGGCCAGTCTGACCATAACCACTGATGGAACAATAGATGAGGCCGGGGTTGATGGCTTTCAACGCCTCGTAACCCAGCCCCTGCTTTTCCAGCGTTCCCGGACGGAAGTTTTCCACCAGCACCGTGGCCGTGGCTATCAGATCGAGCAGGCGTTGCTTGCCCTCCGGCTGGCTAAAATCGACAAGGATACTGTATTTGTTGCGGTTCAACCCCAAATAATACGCGCTTTCGCCCTCGATATAAGGCGGACCGAAGGCGCGTGTATCATCACCCTTGCCCGGTTGCTCAACTTTGATCACCTTTGCTCCCAGGTCGCCCAGCATCATGGTGCAATATGGCCCGGCCAGCACGCGCGAGAGATCGACAACGACAACGTCTGAAAGAACAGCTTGCATGGAACCTCCTAAATCTAGAGCAACGTAAAAAGGGTGTCCTCCGATATTTTCGCGGCCAGAATTTTCATAAGGTGATCGAGTTCCATCTTATGGTTTGTCTGTAAACCTAGACTTGCAGCAATACCATTAGCATCAGTGCTAAGACGTTCACCAAGATCTAGCCGGAATACATCATCTTCTGGGAGTTGCATTAGACGATATACATGAAAATGCGCTGAATCGCCCAGTAGAGCATTAGTCAGGTGATCAAATCGAAATGCTCCCTCTTCGCTAATCATATGGAGCCTTCTTTCGAGTTTTCATTATTGTACCCCAACCAGGCCGCATTGGGTAAATGGCAAAGCGAATATACTATGTACATGACAATCACCTATACTTTTTTCGCATATATGTCCTTGCTATCTCACATGCTCTCCTATAAAATAGATACCAATACGCAGCGTAACGTAGAGGAAGGAGAATATGCCATGTTCTGCTCACACTGTGGCGTACACGCGCAAGATGGGGATCACTTCTGTAACAATTGCGGAGCTTCTTTGCAGGCGACGGGCGGCGTTAGCCATCAAGCTCCTATGCCGGATGCAGGGCCGTCGCCTTTTCAGTCTGCTGAACCGAAGTCTTCACGGCGCGCCAGCACAACTAAGCCACAGGACCCTTACAAAGACCAGATCGCACAGCTCAAATTGCAACTCAAAGAGTTGAAATTGGACCTCAAGCAAATCACGACTCAGATGGCCAATGTGCGCTCGAACTACTTTGAAACTTCGGCTTTTGTGCCAAGAGGTCTGCTGAAATGGGGCTACAAAGGCATGGAAGATTTCAAACTCATGGGGCCACAACAGCAGAAACAGCAATTGCAACAGCATATCATGCAGCTTGAGCGACAGTTACTATCATTACAACAGGCGCAGGCACAGTGGAAATTGCAGCAGCAAAATAACCAGGGTCAGGCTTGACAACCCTGCTAAAGGTTGCTATGATAACGCTGCGATACTGTCTACTGTGTGGCTACAAGAGCATATCTGGCTCTAGTGGTCAGACTCCCCATGAGTAAGGTAGGGGAACCCCTCCGCATCATTGGTAGATACGGCTCTCACACGATGCTTCTGCCGGCGCAGGCGCGCCATGCTCTTTCGAGAAGGGACTCGATTTAGCGCGTCCCCACCGTCGAAGGCCGGAGCTTGATAGAACGGAACTGTGCCGAAGGCCATCCACCCGTGCCTTCCACGTATCCGGCAGAGTCGCGAGCGGAGTAGGAAATAGAGAAAGGCAAAACAAAAACATGTTTGCAGTCATCAAAAGCGGTGGAAGACAATACAAGGTATCCGTGGGCCAGAAGCTCGAAGTCAACCGGCTGCCAGTCGAAGTAGGCAAGCAGGTGCAATTTGACGAGGTGCTGCTTATCTCGGACGCGGCCAATACGATGGTTGGCGCGCCCCTGGTAGAGAACGCAATGGTACTGGCAACAGCCATTGAGCATGGTCGCGGCGAGAAATTGATTGTTTTCAAGTACAAATCCAAGAAGCGTTACCGGCACCGTCAGGGCCATCGCCAGGAACTCACGATCTTCACTATTGATGACATCGTCGCTGCTGGCAAGAGCCTCGTGACGGGCGAAGCTCCTACGTTCCAGCAAGAGGATGAAGAGAGCGCCGTTGAAAGCGAACTGGCGGCTGAAGATCTCGCCGCCGAGAGCGAAGCCGAAGCAGACGCCGAGACAGAGGCCGAAGGCGAAAAGTCCACTCGCCGCCGCCGCGTGAGGAAGACCGAAGAGACCGAAGGCCAGGGAGAGGAATAACACATGGCACATAAAAAAGGTGTAGGTAGCTCTCGCAACGGGCGCGACAGCAAACCCAAGATGCTTGGTGTGAAGCGTTACGATGGCCAGTTGGTGACAGCAGGCAGCATCATCGTTCGCCAGCGCGGTACCAAAATTAAGCCCGGAGACAATGTTGGTGTTGGTCGCGACCATACCCTGTTCGCCTTGATCGATGGATATGTCAAATTTGGACATCATTCGCGCACGAGCCGCTGCGCTAATGTCTACCAGGAGTTTCTTGGTCGTCCCTCGATAGCCGAACTGCTGGCCCGTTTAGAAGAAGCTGAGGCCGAGATCGTCGAAGCGTAAGCTTTTGATAAAAAACCACAAAGAGAGTGCCCATCCTCACACGGGGATGGGCATTTCTTCGTCTTTACTACTGCTTTGCGGGGCAGTTGATGTTGACCAGGTGGTTGTTTACATCGTAGGCAAAGGAGCAGGTCACACCATTGATAGTGGTGGTACCAGTACACCCCGCCAGCACTGTTCCATTGATATTACAGTCTGGCCCCACCGCGGGTACTGGCATTGGCATGGTAGTGGCCTGCATATTGAAGGTGGCTGAAATGACGACACCATTATTATTCGTTTGCGTAGTCACCGGGTTCGGTATGTTGAGCAGTTGCGGGCAATTGAGCATGTTATACGACGTCTGGAACCGCATGGCCAGGAACGTAAAGAGGCTATTGGCCATCGCAGCATCGGGAGTAGTCGCGACTATCGTCAGTGGCTTATCCAGCTGCAGGCGTGGCATCCCTGTTTTCAAGAGGTTCACGCAATACGTCGTACCGCTTGCCTGCTGGTCATTTACGGCGAGAATCTGATCAGTGCCCTGGCGATAGAGGTTGGTTTTGGTCCGGCTCTGCGTGTTATTATTGCCGTTCGCAACCAATGTCATAGGGTCGGTGAGCGGTACCAGCGCAATTGGCGCATTCTGGTCGAATGATGCCTGGATCTCGTCCAGAGGCAGCGCGGAAACCGGTGTATTGTTATCGGTCAGGCTCGGCGCTTGCCAGGGTTGGCAGCCCAGCGCTGGATCAACGAAACGGGTCAGCAGCGCGTTATCACTTGGGTTGGCTATGGTTGTAGCATTTTGCAGTTGAGCCTGGTTGGCTGCTGAGAATTGCGCCGTCTGGCCGTTAGCCGTTGCCAGGTATTGCGTCTGCACGTTGTCACTCTGATCCTGGTCCACCAGCCCGAAATCACGCACAGTCAGGCATGGCTTACCGTCCCTGGCCGTTTGCAAGGCCGGGACATGTACCCTGTGCGCGACAATGCCCTGATTGGCGGCGGCAAAGAACGTATGCGCATTACAGTAGGCAAATTGGCCGAAAACAGATTGATCGAGGCCATTAACACAGTTAGCATTGGCTAATGAATCACCTTGCGCGCCTCGCAGCGTCAGGTCAGTTCCGTTAAAGCCAAACCATATCCCCACTATCGCGCCCGCCGGTAAATTTGGCACAGTAGGCATAACAGCAGGCTGCGTCCCTCTATCGATGACTAACGGATTGTAGACACTGAACTGACCTGACGTTGGGTCATAAATCACGCCTTGCACGAAGGCGCTTTGATTGGCGTTGGCCTCATTGCACGGTCCGTTAGCTCCATCAGTCGCCGTCAGTTTGTAGGGGGTCGCAAGCCCATTTGCTGTCAGTGGCTGATCGGGTACTATTAAAGTGCAATTGGGGTTGGGCGCAGCCGCGGCGGCATGGGTTTCCATGCGCGGCAGAACGAAAACAACCGCTCCAACCAGCGCCAGCGCTACCATAGTCAGCGTGCCAACGAGCGTCAACAGCGTATGCCTGCGCCGTCTCATACGCGGTGTTTCGCCAAATGGGTTGCGTCGTAACTTTCGCATGATTTCCTTACTCCTCTAGCGGTGTCAAGTACAAAATATTCGTGGCGATACATCGTCCTGGACATAAGAATGCCCGGCTGACCACACATGTGGAAGCTCCATGACACCGACACGATACAATCGGGCCTTGTAATGCTGGCGCGTCACACCCCGGAAACTGTTCGTTTCCAACGCGCCCTTATTTCTCTATTGAGAGGCTGACGCGGGACGCGATATCTGGCGTCCCTGCGAGAAACTACTTGAACTGGTTTGGGACTCAATGAGATTACTTAATACGGTTGAGATGTTACCACAATTACATCAATCTATTTACATGTTATGCTTGAAATTGGTATGAAAGTACCGGGTTGCGGTTAAGGTTTCTTAACCATGTTTTTCCAATCAAGGGAATAATCTATGGGGTATACTAAACGTAAAAGACAGAGCAGAAAGGACGGGATAGATCTCTATGCAAGCCATTACTAGCGTTGCCAATCGCGAGGGCATCGTCGCGTTGGCGCGTGAGTTACAAACTCATAGCGTTACTATTTTCTCAACGAGTGGTACAGCCAGTGTCCTTCAGGAGGCAGGTATCGAGGCGGGAGCGGTCAGCACACTGACAGGCTTCCCAGAAATACTTGATGGACGTGTCAAAACTCTCCACCCGGCAATCTTTGGAGGTATCCTGGCGCGGCGTGACAGTGAGACACACATGCGAGAGTTACAGGAACACCATATCGTACCCATCGACCTGGTAGTGGTTAACCTCTATCCGTTCGCCGCAACGGTGGCACGCAGCGATACAACCCTGAACGAAGCTTTGGAGCAGATCGATATCGGCGGTGTTTCGCTGCTGCGCGCAGCAGCGAAGAACTTCGAGCATGTCATCGTGCTGGTGCGCCCGCAAGATTACGAACCGGTCATGCAGGAATGGCGCGAAAAGGGTGAAGTGCAGCTCGATACCAGGCGTCGCCTGGCCGCCATTGCTTTCCAGCACACCTCCAGCTATGATAGCGCCATCGCTGATTACCTGCGCGTGCATACTAATGAACCGGACTACTTCCCCGTAGATCTCACACTCTCCCTGCGGCGCATCCAGGAACTGCGTTACGGCGAAAACCCGCACCAGCAGGCCGCTTTTTATGGCTGGAACGAGCCATCGGTTGTCATAGATCAACCCACTATAGCCGGGGCAGAGGTTTTGCACGGCAAAGAGCTTTCCTTCAATAACCTGTTGGACCTCGATGCCGCACTTGCCTCGGTACAGAGTTTCAGCGCGCCCACAGTCGCAATCATCAAGCATACCAATCCGTGCGGGTTGGCCTGTGACGACAGGCTGGTAGAGGCATATAACAAAGCGCACGCGGGCGATCCTATCTCGGCTTTTGGCGGTATCATTGGCTGCAACCGGCCCATCGACGTGGATATCGCTCGCGAGATCAACCACCTGTTCTATGAGGCCATCATTGCCCCTGAATATATGCCTGAGGCGCTGGCCATCCTGCGCGAGAAAAAGAACATTCGCCTGCTGGCAACCCATAGTCGCGTCGAGTCCAACGGCCTGAACGGAGCGCGCAAAACGCGTGGCGGGAAACGACTGGACGTGCGCAGCATCAGCGGTGGATTGCTTTTGCAAACCCCCGATGCGCCGGGAGAACAGGAAACTGCCTACCGGGTCGTGACCGAACGCGAGCCAACGCTGGAGGAAGTTACAGACCTGATGTTTGCCTGGAAAGTGGTCAAGCATGTTAAATCGAACGCTATTGTGCTGGCGCATAAACTGGCGGTGCTGGGCGTAGGCGCGGGCCAGATGAACCGCCTGGCAAGCGTACAACTGGCGCTGGAAAAAGCGGCGGAACGCGCGCGCGGCTCCGTGCTGGCCTCCGACGCCTTCTTCCCTTTCGCGGATGGAGTAGAAGCCGCTGCTAAAGGAGGCATTACGGCTATCATCCAGCCCGGCGGCTCTATGCGTGATGAGGAGGCTATACGCATGGCGAATCGCTATGCAATTGCCATGATCTTCACTGGACAGAGGCATTTCAGACATTAAAAAGTGGGCGCGTTTCATCGCGCCCCTACAACTATGCTATGCCTCCAAGGAGACTTCATCCGCGAAGTAGCGAATCCATATCAGGCAGAAGCCCAGGCCACCGACGAGGGCGAAGAAAGCCACAGCGCCGCGCGTGCCTTCGTCAACACTGAGGTCTTTGAATGGGTAGAAGAAGATCAACGCGAGCCAGGCTATCGAGTAAGCCACACCTAGACTCAATTTAGTAACTTCGGCACTTGAGCGATAGAAAATATGATACAGCACGATGACGAGCAGGCCAATCAATATGACGGCAAACTTGAGGTTGAAAATGAGTCCTGCCCCAAAATCGATAACGAGCGTCCCTTTGACAAAAAGGAAGCCACATATCCACAAGACGGTTAGAATAGCGCTTCCAAAAATTTTGCTCAATCCAGTTCTCACGTCACAAAGCTCCTTTCAAGGAGTACACAATTCAGATAAGAGATGTGACACCATACTTGCGCCAGTGTCCGTTGGTATGTATTGTAGTCCCAATGCGCCAGGAAATCAACTCCACGCGTAACTTTTTCCCCGCTTTTCGCTACTACTAGTATAGAGATCAATTTTCACAGGTCGTGATGGAACAGAAAACAGATGCTGAACTGGTTCTGCTGGCGCGCGCCGGAAACTGAAAAAAAGAGCATAAGCAAGTTCAGGATGAATAGTACGCACGGGCAAAGCGGGCTGCCCAACGGGCATTGTTTACCAGCAGCGCTTTGTTGGCCTCGACGCTCTCGCCCCTCGTCACTTTTGCGACGTGCGCCAGCAAGAATGGCGTAGTAGCGGAGCCGCGAATACCTTCTTTTTTCGCCAGTTCTAATGCTTCCATGGTGGCTGCTTCGAGTGGAGCAGGGTGCATAGCATACGCTTCTGGAATGGGGCAGCCGACAACCAGCCCGTGCAGTTGGCACTCCCACTGGGCGCGGGCAATGGCGGCGACGGTCGCAACGTCGTCAACGCGATGGCTCAGGCGTCTGCCACTTGAACGCGCTAAAAAGGCGGGGAACTCGCCGGTTTGCCAGCCAAGCACCGGTACGCCCCGCGTCTCCAGGTATTCTAACGTAAGGTCAAGATCGAGAATGGATTTTGCCCCGGCGCATACTACCAGCACGGGTGTGCGCGCCATTTCCGTCAGATCTGCCGAGATATCCATGGTGGTTTCCGCGCCGCGATGCACGCCGCCAATGCCGCCTGTGGCGAAAAAACGGATGCCTGCCATACTCGCGCACAGCATAGTGCCAGCCACTGTTGTTGCGCCCAACTGTCCTGTTGCCAGGGCTACGGCCAGGTCGCGCCTGCTGACCTTCAAGACGTGTTGATCGGTTGCCAGGCGTTCAATTTCTTCGCGCGACAGGCCAATCACAATCTTGCCGTCGTGTATACCGACGGTGGCGGGAATCGCGCCCTCGGCACGAATGGCGGACTCCATCGCCTGCGCGACTTCAATATTATGTGGATAGGGCAGACCATGCGCGATCACTGTCGATTCGAGCGCGACCACCGCCTGTTGAGTTGCCAAAGCCGTTCGAACTTCATCGGAACATGTTAAATATGGTGCGTTTTGCTGCATGCTTCCTCGGCGCGTGTGAACAGACATGTCCACTACTTCATTGACGATGTATTGATATCCTCAAGTATACCCGCTATGGTACCAGAGGGCAAATGAGTGCTGACGACATTTGCATCTGGCTTTCAGAACATGGTATATTACCCTCCGGGCCTTACGCAGCCTTGAGGTGTGGGATGTTGCCAGGGCGGGGACAAGCCCTGGTAAAGCCACAGGATTTGGAAACACGGGGTAGGATAGAAACAAAGAGGTTGGGATTTGGAATGGAAACTCGACGAACAGAGTGACTGCGCGAGAAAAGTAACCAGATGTAGCATACAGAGGAGAAGTGAACGTGAAATTTGCAGGCAAATTACTCACCACCGGACTTGTAATCGGTGGTACGCTTGGTGCATTGACCCTTTTCAACAAAATGACCGAATCGCAGGCAGGCGAAATCGATACCGTCCTAAAAGGTGAAGAGCGTCGTTACCCCTGGAAGGATGGCGATATTTTTTACCTGGTGAAAGGCAACCGCGAGGCAAAGCCGCTTCTGTTAATTCATGGTTTTGGCCCCGGCGCGTCATCATATGAATGGCGTAAGAACATCGACGCGCTGGCGGAAAACTTCCGCGTCTACGCGCTCGATTTGCTGGGCTACGGTCTCTCAGATCGTCCAACCATTGATTATAGCGCCGAGACGTATGCCGACCTGATCAGCGATTTCTTGAAAGAAGTGATCGGCAAGCCGACAGTGGTAGTGGCACGCGGCGAAACCTGTGCCTATATAATCGCGGATGCCTATCGCCGCCCGCAGCTTTTCGAGCGGTTGGTGCTGGTTTCGCCATTGCCGACCATCTTGCAGGAGACCGTGCCAGGCCCTCTTAATTCGGTCTTAAAGGTACTCTTGCGCGCGCCTATCGTCGGCCAGTTTGCCTATAACCTGCTGACATCGCGCCGCTCCATCCAGAACTACTACGATATCCAGGGCTACCACAACCCCGGCCTGATTACCGACGAACTGGTCGAGTATCTCTTCAGCAGCGCGCACCAGTCCAACGCGCGTTATGCGGCGGCGTCCGCCCTGACCGGCAACCTGGCGACCGACGTACATGAGCCTCTGGCGCGCCTGCAAATGCCCGTCGTGACCGTCTGGGGACGCGAGGGTTTGCTTACCCCCGGCGAGGCAAGCGAGGCATTTAAGCGCGTCAACGCGCGCATTGAATCCCGCACCCTGGACAACTCCAGCCAGCAGCCCCAGGACGAACAGGCTACGAAGTTCAATGCCCTGGTGCGCGAGTTCGCTGGCAGCGCCGTAACACAGTAAAACGCGAACCTACGAATCAAAAGGGACGCTCACAAGGAGCGTCCCTGCTGGCTATGCGCGTCAGTTCTTCTTATCTCTCCTGCTGATAGCGAGAAGGTACTGTTGGAAAGGGCCTGTCGAGGGATTCACCTGCGTATGTTTCCCAGCAGAGCGCGCGCTATTACCACGCGCTGAATCTGGTTGGTTCCTTCGAAAATTTGCGCCACCTTCACGTCGCGCATATAGCGTTCTACCGGGTAATCGCGCACGTAGCCAGCGCCGCCCAGTACCTGCACGGCGTTGGTGGTGACTTCCATGGCCATGTCGGTAGCGAAGCACTTGGCCATGGAGGCATACATACCCACGTTCTGCCACTGCCCGGCGTCCAGTTTGCTGGCTGCTTCGTAGACCAGCAGGCGCGCTGCCTCGATCTTCATCGCCATGTCCGCCAGCATGAACTGGATGCCCTGGAACGCGCCGATGGGTTGGCCGAACTGTTCGCGCGAGCGAGCATAGCGACAGGCGGTTTCAAAGGCAGCCTGCGCCACGCCTACCGCGATTGCGCCAATGTTGACGCGCCCGCCGTCCAGCGAGAGAAGCGCGATCTTGAAGCCCTGTCCCTCTTCGCCGATGCGATTGGATAGGGGTACGGCGCAATCTTCGAAGAGCAACTCGCGTGTAGGCGAGGAGTGCAGGCCCATCTTGCGCTCCTTTTTCCCGAAGGAGAAACCGGGCGTACCTTTTTCAATGGCGAAGCAGGAGATGCCAGCCGAACCCGTACTGATAGCTGTGCGCGCCATCAAGAGATAGATGTCAGCTTCGCCGCCATTCGTGACCCACATCTTGGAGCCATTCAGCACGTAACAATCGTCCCGCCGTTCCGCGCGGCATTGCAGGCTGGCTGCATCAGAACCCGACTCCGCTTCGCTGAGAGAGAACGCGCCGAGCAGTTCGCCCGCGGCCAGTCGTGGTACCCAGCGGCGGCGCTGCTCTTCGCTGCCAAAGCGCGCGATACTGCCTGTTACCATGTTATGTACCGACAGACCAACCGCTGTTGCCATCTCGCCTTTCGCCAGTTCTTCGTAAACTAAAGCCCCCGTCAGGCGGCTAAGCGCGCTCCCGCCGTACTGTTCGGGCGTGGTCATGCCTGTTAGACCCAGATCAGCCATCTTTGTATAGATTTCGCGCGGGAAGTAGGCCTGTTCGTCCCATGCCTCTGCATTGGGTGTGATTTCCTGTTCGGTAAATTGGCGCACGGTGTCGCGTATATCTGATTGCTCCTCGTCGAGATCAAATTTCATGGGAAGTTCCTCTTTCTTGATGCATCAAGCAGTGTGCTATAGTGTTAGCATACCTCATAGTTCAGCACAAGATGGTTATACAGGAACCTTGCTCGTGGGACGCGATTTGATGTCGTTCGCGATCTGATCCAGGGTTATGGTTTTTCCCACACCTGTACTGTGCGGTCAACGCTGGCTGAGGCGAGCAGGCTGCCATCGGGCGACCAGGCAATGGCAGTCACATAGCCGGTATGACCATGATACGTGTAGATGCCGTGACGTGTAACGCTGTCCCAGATGTGTGCCAGCTTGTCGTTTCCCCCGGCGGCGATATAGCGACTATCGGGCGACCAGGCAATAGTGTTCAGGCTGGCGTTGTTGTTGCGATAGATGAAGAATTTTTTGCCCGTCAGAGCATCCCACACCTGCAAGGTCTTATCGGCGCTGACTGTAGCGAGGCGCTGGCCGTTGGGCGACCACGCCACAGCATACACCTTGGCCGTATGCCCGCGGTAAGTCAATTCGTTGCGGCCAGCCGTCAGTAGCATACTGAAGAAGTTGCTTTTTGTTTTGAATGGTGTCCACACCTGTATGGTCTTATCATCGCTGCCGGAGGCGATATGGCGGCCATCGGGCGACCACGCGAGCGACTGCACTTTGGCGGCATGACCTCGATGCGTGTAGAGGAGCGCTCCACTACCTGCATCCCACACCTGCACGGTCTTATCATCGCCAGCCGATGCTACGCGCAAGCCATCGGGCGACCAGGCCAGGCTGGTAATAGGCCCATTATGCCCTCGATAGGCGTCGAGATGACTGCCGGTGGCCGCGTCCCATAGCTGCACGGTTCCATCACTACCAGCCGAGGCGATACGCTTGCCATTGGGCGACCAGGCCACCGCCTGCACACGATCCCAGTGGCCGCGATAGGTAATCAAGCTGAAGCCATGTGCGGTATCCCAGATGCGCACACTCTTGTCGTAGCTGGCAGAGACTAACTGCGTCCCCCCTGGCGACCATGCCACCGCCGTCACGCGACTGCTATGCCCATTACAGGTGAAGCGCGTATTGTTGCGGGCAGGTGCAGGTGCGCCGAAGCTGGCCCCGATGGAACTGCGCTGGATTGGAGGTAGCGAGCCGGATGGAGGCGATGGCAACTGGTAAGCCTGCGGGAGACCGGCGGGCAGGGGATTGGTCTTGCCGATCAACAACTGGGTTGAAATAGCCTGGAGTTCCTGGCGAATCACAGCGACACTGGCAGGGCGTTTGCTGACATCTACCTCAAGCATCTGTGTAACCAGCCCTTCCAGCCGGGCCAGGAGAGGATTGCCGCGCAATGGCAGGGGAGCGAACTGAAAGGGTGATTCGGCAGGGTCGTTGCCCGACAAAAGCTGGTGCAGGGTGGCACCCAGCGCGTAAATATCGGCGCGCGGCGTCGTCTGCGCTTTGCCATACTGCTCCGGCGCGGCATAGCCGGTAGAGCCGAGCGCGGTGGTATCTTTCATCTGACCTGGCTTGAAATGACGCGCGATGCCAAAATCGATGAGATAGACATGCCCGTTGGCCATTAGCATGACGTTGGCCGGTTTAAGGTCGCGAAAGACGATGGGCGGCTGGCGCACATGCAGGTATTCGAGCACTCCGCAGAGCTGGATGGCTATCTCCAGAGTTTTATCAACGGACAACCTGTGCCCCGGCAGCCTGTCCAGGTGGTCTTCCAGCGTCTCGCCCTCGATGAAGTCCATTACGAGGTACCAGCGTCCCATATCGGTGAATTGTTCGTAGATGCGCGGCAGATTGGGATGCGTCAGTCCGGCCAGCAACATAGCTTCGCGCTTGAAGGACTCGGTGGCCTCGACCAGTTCTTGCGTAGTCAGGCTGCCCTGGCTCATCTCCTTGATAGCCACCAGACGATTGCCAAACTGCATATCCGCCGCCTTGTAGACCGCGCCGAAACCGCCTTTGCCCACTTGTTGCAATATGCGGTAGCGTTGTTTGAGCAAATGGTTATAAATAAGCAGCCCGGTAGTCTGGCTGGCCGGTTTCCCGCCCTGCGTATGCATGGGTTGGCCGCAGACATAGCAATACAATGCACTGGGGCGATTGGCCGCGCCGCACGCATCGCAATAGAGAGGTGATGAGAGAATGGCATACCCTCCTATACCAATGGACGCGCTAAATCAGGTACCGACAACAGGTAATGTGTACGCTAAAACAGTACTACACGCGCCCCTTACAGAGCAGATGGTAGCACGGTTTAGAACAAATGTCAACGGTTCTAATGCGCGGGTACAATGCGAGTCAGGTAGAAGAAATCGCGATCTGTGCCGTTCAGGTACTCCGTGCCATTGCCCTGCATGGAAGGGTTCAGTTTGGTGATTTGCAGCGAACCCGCAGCGTTACGGTTATACAAGAAGGCGCGTACCCAGTTTGGATTGATGTCGGTTTGCATGGCCATGACCGCACCGGCAGCTTTCAGCGTTTCTCCGAGCGTGAGCGCGGACAAGGCACTGCCCGCCGCGTAGATCAGCGATCCGTAAGATGTGATGCCAATGCCTGAGCGCCAGGTATACGCGCTGTTCAGAATTGTACCACCCCAGGCGGCTCCATCATTGGTCAGCGGGTTAATGACACCGTTATCGATCAGCAATGCGGCATTCTGACGCCAGGATGCGAGATCAGTGTTCCCACTCGTGAGGCGCGAGTCTTTCCCCCACGCTCCGAGGATGATCTGACCCTCTTTCGTCACGGCAAGGGTCGCTGATCCATTCTGAGGTGGCACATAGGTAGTGCCGTTGACATACATGCCATACTGTCCGTCGGCGTATTTGAAACCACCGTTAAAGGCGGCGAAGAGCAGGTTATTGTTCAAATCGCTGCTGACAACTTTACCTGGCCCATATACCCCGCGCGGGCCGCCGGGTTGAGTTGTACCCGCAATCATGTGCAGGGCGAGATAGCGGGTGTCAAACTGCAATAATGTCACTATCCCATAGGGCCGGTTGGGGTCAGGCCGCACAAAGGTTCTGGCCACCAGGGGCGGAAGATTAGTAGTTGGCGGAGGTAGGCCATCGGTTGACCACGCGCCCTCACCTGGTAAAGCTGGAGTGATGAACGGTTTAATGGAGACGAGCGGCATGATAGTTATACTACCACCAGAAGTGACGATCTTATGTCCCTGTGAGATAGTCCAGGGCAGACTGACGTGTTGACCGCTAAGTTGATATTGCACGCGATGCTCGGTGTCGGAAATGCCCAGAAACCACGACTCGACCTGCGCTGTTAGAGTTGGTCCTAAAACCGCGCGCATAACGTCGGCCATTTGCGCTCCAAATTGACCATTGAGCTGGCTGCACATCACCATGCTGATGATGGCCAGGATACTGACGATAACGAGCAGGCGGCGCGCCTTCTTGCGACGCGGTTTGCGCGATTTTGGACGCGCGTCGTGGGATGTTTGGCGGCGTTTGCGGGATTTTAGTGGCTGTTGCCAGGTTTGTGGCGGCTGTGGCGAGTGAATTTCAGATAGTCCTGTAGACGCCCACAAGGGTTCACCCACCCCTACATCACTACTCATGTACCAACCGGCGGGTTCGGGCAATTGCAATGGCCGGGACTGTTGTGGAGGCCACTTGAACTGATTTCCCCGGTGAAATGGCTCCTGAGCCTGTGGTGGTTGATTTATCATTTTCTGCGTCTCTCCGTAGATGCATATATATCGAGTCAAAGCACAAGTAGATCGGAATATACCATATAAAAATGAGTTCACCATTAAAGATGGGGTAAATGGACTATTGCTACCTCTAAGTCCTACCCGGTACATAAAAAGAGTCTTGTTTCCGTCTGTTTCCGTCTATTGAGTAAGGCATCATGCTATAATAGGGTTATCCGAGAGAGCAAAAGGATCAGGACGACCGCGAAAGAGTTGTCCCTACCAGGGCGGACGCGATGTATCGCGTCCTTACAGATTGTTATATGAGGGGGCGCAGATGGCGAAAAGAATACTGATCATGGATGATGACCCAACCATTGCTGATTTGTTGCGCGAGGCGCTGGCCGACGAAGGTTACGAGACCTTTATGATGACGCAGAGCCTGCGATTCTATGACGCAGTGCGCGAGCACCAGCCAGACTTGATCTTGCTTGACTTGATGATGCAATATCTGGATGGGCGCGACGAACTGAAGCTCATGGAGATGGGCGAACATAAGATTCCCGTGATTGTGGTAACGGCCTTCCTGGACGCGAGAAACGAGGAAGAAGAGTTTCGCAAGGCGGGTGTGGTACACATCATCTACAAACCCTTTGACCTGGACAAACTGGTGGACCTGGTCAGGGCTACCATTGGCGAGCCAGAGGGGAAACGAGTATGAGCCAGGACGCGGCCAGAGTGCGCGTGGCGCTGGATGCCATGGGCGGCGATAACGCTCCCGGCGCAATCGTGGAGGGAGCGGTGCTGGCGGCGCGTGAATACGGCTGCGGCGTGATACTCGTAGGCCGCGAAGACGCCATTCGCGCTGAACTGGCCAAACACGATATTCAGGGACTCGATCTGCCCATCATCCATACCGATGAGGTGATCGAGATGGATGAACACCCCGCTAACGCCGTGCGCCGCAAAAAAAACGCCTCGATGACTCTGGCACTGCAACAGGTGCGCGACGGGGCCGCGCTGGGCGCTGTTTCGGCTGGCAATAGCGGCGCAATGATGGCGGCATCACTCTTCACGCTCAAACGCATCGAAGGAGTTGAGCGGCCCGCGCTGGGCGGCATTCTGCCCTCCAAAGATGGCGCGTGCCTGGTGATCGACATGGGCGCGAACACCGATTGCAAACCCGAATATTTGCAGCAGTTCGCGCTGATGGGTTCCATCTACATGCAGAGCATCTTCAAGGTGGCGTCTCCGCGTGTCGGCCTGCTTGCCAACGGGGAAGAGGAAAGCAAGGGTAACCAGCAGGTACTGGAGGCGCATCGACTGCTCAAAGCTACAGCCAGCACACTGGGCATCAATTTCATCGGCAACGTCGAGGGACGCGATATCCCGACAGGCGGCGCGGATGTGGTGGTCTGCGACGGTTTCGTAGGAAACGTGGTGCTGAAACTGAGCGAAGGCTTAGCGGAAACGCTTATCGGCATGCTGCGCGCGCAGATGACCAGCAATCTGCCGAGCAAACTGGCCGCCGCTGTGCTGCGTCCCGGCCTGCGCAGGGTGTTCGCTCGGCTCGACTACGCCGAATACGGCGGCGTGCCACTACTGGGCGTGAACGGCTCGGCCATCATCTCGCACGGTCGCTCCAACGCCAAAGCCATCAAGAACGCCCTGCGCGTAGCTCGCCAGACAGCCGAGACAAACGTGGCCGGCGCTATCGCCGAGGGACTGGCGAAACTGGGGGCAGGCACGGAGAGCGTGTAGGGACGTGGGGGTGTTCTGGCGAGTCAACCCGTGTAGGTGAGGTGGACACGGTCATCTCAACTTTCCATTGCCTGTACCCTCCGCACTGGCGAGAGCAGTAGCCAGAGTCCCGCGACGATGACTCCAGACACACCGATAAAGAGGGTGAAACGCACTCCCACATGTTCTGCTATGACACCGGCGAGCAGAGCGCCAAAAGGTGCAACTCCCAGCGTCAGGAACTGTATGGCAGTGTTGGCGCGCCCTGCGAGGTGAGCAGGAATAAGCATCTGGCGCAGACTCAATTCGGTAATCAAGTGGATCGATACTGCCACATCGCCTACAAGTTGACTTGCGAATAACACGGCTACTATGACAGAAACAGGTCCACGCGCAAGCGGAACCAGTAATCCTACCAATCCGTACACGAACAATCCTCCACCAATTGTGAAGCCCAGACCGAGGTGTCGCACCACGCGCTCGGCAAGCCAGGCTCCTACGAGCGCGCTCAGCCCCCCGGCTGCAATCAGCAGGCCCAGTATGATTGGCGTTACCCCCAGGGTACGGATAACGTAGAGCGTGTAGAACGTTCCGACAAACGTGCCAAAGAAATTGAATACCCCCGCACTCCCGGCGAGCGTGCGTAGTAGTGGGTTTTTAAGCACGTATCGAATCCCCTCGATGCCTTCAAGCCAGGCGCTACGTCGCTGTTTCGCGGGAACCGGCTGTAGCTCAGGCTTGCGAATACGCGCCAGGCAGAAAGCTGAGCCGAGAAAAGACAGGGCATCAACAATCATGGAGAGAGGGGCGCTGATTGCCTGGATCAATACCCCTGCCACCGCAGGTCCGCCAACCTCCGCCAGCGCGTCACTCATACCGAGTTTACTGTTGCCCTCTACCAGTTCTTGTGCCTGTAGCAGGCTGGGGAAAAACGCTACATCGGCTGCGTTGAAAAAGACAGCCAGTATAGCTGATAGGGCTGCTACGATATATACCTGCTCTATGCGCAAAATTCCTAAAAGCGCAGCGACAGGAATGGAACCTACAACGAGCGCGCGTCCCAGGTCCGTTGCGATCAATACCGGACGACGGCGCAGGCGATCTATCCACACACCTGCTATCAGCCCAAAAAGCAAAACGGCCATGCCATTAAGAGCGCTGAGTATGCTCATTTGCGCCGGTGTAGCGTTTAAGACTTGTACAGCAATCACAGGCAACGCGATACCTGTAATGCCATTTCCCAGGTTCGAGATCGTTCGACTCAGCCATACCTTCATAAAATCCGGGTTCTTCCATAACCCTTGTCGTTGCCAACGCATGCTATGCTTTCTTTCTCTCATTCACACATGCTCTGCATCTATAACTAAATGCAGAGGAATCTACACACAATGTGGGGAAGTGAAGCGCTTGCGTGTGGTTGGTCAGGAATATTAAATGCTTTATCGGACTACGTGTTAATTGTAACATATTAAGCTGTGCCAAACGTCAATCCTAGCTCCCTGAGCCATTTGCGGTAGGCGATGGCGGTGCGGTCGGAGCGCAGGTGCAGTTCGGCCTGCAAGTCCAGGGGCAGCAGTTCGGGGCGCTGGGATTCGACGATGGGTACATCCTGCCAGGTAATCATGTCCTCGAACTGGCGCACCTGCTCATCCGGGACGGCGTCATAATCGCGGGCGACATAGGTCCAGGCGATGGACACGCGCTCGGAGACGGGGGTGATGGTGAAGTACATGGCGAATTTGGGGCCGCCGGAGGACTTGATGAAAAAAGCGGTGAGCGGACGCAGCACTTGATAGGTATAGGTGACGAGCGCGCCCTGGCCGCTGGCGTCTGGATCGGGCTGCCAGACGGTGATATTTCTGGCGATGACGCCCTGCGGGGTGATTTCCGCTTCGTAATCGTTGACTTCGGGATAGGCGGGGTCGCCTAACAGACCGCAATGCACGAATGGGAAATGCGTAACATCGAGGAAGTTTTCGATGGCGCGCGGCCCGCTGGCGTTATAGGTGTAGGGGCCGCAGTGAACTTTGTGAAAAGCGGCATCGTCCCACTGCGCAAACGTGGGGATGTCGCGCGTGGGATTGCCGAGTGTGACCCAGATCCAATCGTATTGTTGCTTTGCTTGATAGACTTTAGTGTGCGCTGTGGCGGGCGGCTTCTGGTTGGGGTGCGCGGGAAAACGCACGCATTGCCCCTCCTGATTATAGGTCCAGCCGTGATAGGGACAGACCAGGCACTCGTTCTCAATTTTCCCCAGCGAGAGGCGCGTTCCCCGGTGCAGGCACAGATCGCGCCACGCGTGTACCTGCTCGCCAACGCGCCATAGCACTATATCTTCATCGAGCAAGCGCACCGCCATTGGTTTGCCCTCGACAAGGTCGGGCGCGTATGCAACAACATGCCAGTCGTTGAGCAAAATGGGATCATTGAGCATTGAGGGTTCCTTTCAAGCAACTTGTTCACTTTTAATGAGTAAAATTATATCATGTAGATCTGGCCTCGCGTTTGCTATTTCAATACTTTTCATCGTAGTGTATACTCTTCTTTGGAGAGTACTCGCAAGGTTTAGATCAAAGCGCATGAGGGGAAAAGTTACTCATGGATGAGCAAGTTTCAACCAGCACGAGCGAAAAAAATACTGCGCCAGGCTTGACCGCCATAGATCATAATGGCACGACAGGGCGGGTTCCTACTGACAGTTTAGAGATAATAGGAACCACAGTTTCTGTCAACCAGGAGCCGCCCAGGAGCGGTTTCTTTTCCACAATCGGGCGTTATCTCCGCGCTTACGGCGCAACGTTGTTATTCGCGCTGCCCATCCTGCCCATTATCGTCTCGGCGGTGACGATTGGCATCTACCTGGCTAACCCATCCGCTTCTGGCTGGTCCTCGGTGCTGTACGGTGCTGTTTTTACCTATCTCGCCTGGATGGTGGTTTCGCTGCTGATCGTACCATTAACCTCTCCTATGTCTGCCAATGCGCACAGTTACGGGCTGCTCGTAAGTCGCCTGAATCAGTTGATAACCAGGCTGAACATTATCCAATCGACCACTGCCAGAGGAGATTTGCAGCAATATCAACGGGTTGCGCTGGGAGAAGCGTTTGATAAATTCGATGAACTCAACTATGATCTGAACGCCTCACAAGCGCGTTTACCGTGGGTCATGGGCGATGGATACGTGAACGCCTGGAGCAAGCTGCACCGCGCGGAAGAGGCCCTGGTGGAAGTAGAACCGGTCGAGATGGTGCTGCGCGGTGCTCTGCACGATAAACTGGCGATCAGCAACTCTCAAATGAGTAACTGCAACGAACTGCTGGCGAAATTGCGTTACGCGGTAAAGAAACTCGATCCGGCTATGCTCAATCAATTCAAGTCCTATGTCTCTGCGTCGCAGCTTGAGAATGAGAACGCGCAAATTCAACAATTGCAGCAAGATGTGCAGCACATTGCTCAACACATCCATCTCGATCTGGACGAAGAGCACGCAGCTACCCACCGGGCGAAGCCATCGCATGACCCGGAAGACGCAGCCAGAGCGCGTATAACCCTAAGAGAGGTGAGACGCGCGCTCAACGAATATCGCGATCACCTGTGGGAGGGAGTGCTACGAGCGCGCAATAACCTGCTTGGAACAATGTTTGTGACCGGGCTGGTTACGCATATACTTCTTTGCGTGGCTATCCTGGCTATGACACCCGTGAATGGGAGTACCGCTATCAATCGCGCGACAATCATTTCAGCCGTCGCATACTATATGGTGGGCGCGATTGCCGGTATCTTTGGCAGGATTAGCCAGGCATCATCCGCGAATATTGCCGTAGATGATTACGGCCTCTCGTTCGCGCAAATAATTTCACGACCCCTCTACTCCGGGTTGGCCGGCATCGGCGGCGTGCTGATTAGCAGTACGGTGCTCACGGTCAGCACTCAATCAGGCCTCAACGTGCTGCAGAGCATTTTCACGCTCGACCGGCCCGATTTTTTAATCCTGGCAGCCGCTTTTGGCCTGGCTCCCAACCTGATACCCGGCCAGTTTGCCGGAAGTTT
Organism: Ktedonobacteraceae bacterium; assembly: GCA_035534255.1. Classification (GTDB taxonomy): domain Bacteria; phylum Chloroflexota; class Ktedonobacteria; order Ktedonobacterales; family Ktedonobacteraceae; genus CF-113. Next base: position 22,449 of record DATLSI010000075.1, read on the forward strand.
GTCAAATCAAACCAGCCAGTATCTTAACGCGTTGCGCACGAGTAAAACATCTACCGTTGATTCAAGCACCAGCGCGAGTACCAGCAGGGACGCGGGAGATGTGGGGTAGGGGCGTCTCTTGTTTCCTGACTGGCTGGTATGCGAATGCTAACTTGGCTGATGCAGTGACCCATCCAAAATGGTAAAATGTGAGCATACATGTGAACGTTTTACCCAATTGGCAGGAGACAACAGGTCATGCAAAAGCAGACAGGAACTATACAGGTCAAGCGTAATTTTCCAGAAATGCTCAAGGGCGGCGTAATTTGCGACGTGGTGAACGCCGAACAGGCGCGCATCGCGGAGGACGCGGGCGCGTCGGCGGTGATGGCGCTGGAACGGGTGCCAGCTGATATTCGCGCGCAGGGCGGCGTGGCGCGCATGAGTGATCCCGAACTGATCATCCAGATTAAAGAGGCTGTGACTATCCCCGTCATGGCAAAGTGCCGCATTGGACATTTCGTAGAGGCCGAGATTCTCCAGGCTATCGGCGTGGACTGCATCGATGAATCCGAGGTGCTGACGCCCGCTGATGAGCATTTCCACGTCAACAAACACCTCTTCTCGGTGCCGTTCGTGTGCGGCGCGCGTGACCTGGGCGAGGCGCTGCGGCGTATCGGCGAGGGCGCGGCCATGATCCGCACGAAGGGCGAGGCCGGTTCCGGCAATATTGTTGAAGCGGTGCGGCACTTGCGCGCCGTGATGGATGGCATTCGCCGCCTGCAAATACTGCCCGAAGAGGAACTGATGGCGGAGGCTAAGAACCTGGGCGCGCCCTATGAGCTGGTGCGCGAGGTGGCGCGTAAGGGCAAACTGCCCGTCGTCAACTTCTCGGCTGGCGGCTGCGCGACTCCCGCCGATGCCGCGCTGATGATGCGCCTGGGCGCGGAAGGCGTCTTCGTCGGGTCGGGCATCTTCAAGTCCGGCGACCCGTTGAAACGGGCGAAGGCCATTGTGCGCGCCACCACCCATTTCCAGGACGCCGACATTATCGCGGAAGTATCGCGCAATCTGGGCGAGCCAATGGTTGGCATCAACCTGGATAAGTTGCCTGAAAGCGAGCAGATGGCGCGGCGCGGGTGGTAGGATGCAGAGCAAACACAAACATTGAAGTGACGCGCACCAGGGCGGGGCTTGCCCCCGCCCTGGTGCGTCGGTCGCCAACCGTATACGAGCAAACAATCGTGACTAACAATCCACCAAAAAAGTTACGTATTGGCGTCTTAGCATTACAGGGTGACTTTGAAGCGCACCTGAAAATGCTCGACGAACTGGGAGTCGAGGGAATTGCCGTTAGACTCCCTAAACATTTGACCGATTTAGATGGTATAATAATACCAGGTGGTGAAAGTACCACCATCGGCAAGTTGATGGTGCTGTATGACTTACAGGAGCCATTGCAGCAGTTGATTCGGGCGGGCTTCCCGGTGTGGGGAACTTGCGCGGGATTGATCTTATTGGCGAGCGAGACGGACAATGCCCTCGCAGGTCAGCCATTGCTGGCCTCCATGCACATTCGCGTCCGTCGGAATACTTTTGGTAGTCAGCGGGAAAGTTTTGAGACTGATCTCTCTGTGCCGGTACTGGGAGAAGCGGGAAAGAAATTCCACGCATTCTTCATTCGCGGCCCCTCCATTGAATGGGTAGGGCCTGAGGTGGAGGTGCTGGCAACGCTCGACGATGGAACTATCGTCGCCGTCCGAGAAGGACACCTGCTAGGCACAGCGTTTCACCCGGAGGTAGGGGGAGACCCACGTTTCCATCACTACTTTCTTCGCATAGTACAGAGCGTCAAGGGGTAGAGGACGAGAACACCCACGAGGGGTGTCCCTACTGCTGCGCGGGAGTACTGGATGATACGACCGGTATTATATGTGGACCTACCGGGAATCATCTACTCTATTGATCGCCGTGCTCGCAGCAAACAGCACGAATTCGCGAACTTCGTGTGCTGGCTGGAACCGGTAGAAAATCGTGTCTCTCTGCCGCCTATCCTGAGGAATATATTCCCCGTCAATGCTGCTTCGCGCACGTGGATTTGTGAAGACCACTGGCATATTCTCGGTTTTGCCCAGGTGCGGGAACGCCCATCGCGCCTGACCTGGGATCTCTCCTACCTGGCATCGATGGTGAATCGCGATACGTCGAGCGACGAAGTGTTGACCGCGCTGCTCGAATATATGCTGGAAATTGCTTCCACCCACGGGATTCTGCGCATTTTCGCGAAGGTTGAAGACGAGATTCCTGAAATCGAATTGTTCCAGAAGGCGAGCTTTCAACGCTATGCCCGCCAGTTGACCTATGTCTTTGTGCCTGGGTCGTCCCTGGGCGATTATACTCCACCGGTATTACGTCGCTGGAATCGCCACCACGTGTGGGGGTTGCACCAGCTTTACCGCGCTGTCACTCCTCAGCGGGTGCAGATGGCGGAGATGCTGGACAACAGCGAAGAACTGGCTAAGCTCTACGTCGGCTCACTGCGTCCGTTGCCACCGGCCCTTGCCAGGGGAGATGAGACGTATGTATGTGACGTTGGCGTTCGTTTAGGAGCCTGGTTACGGCTGTGTCGAGGTCACGGCTCGGCCCCACACCAGCTCTCTTTGATAGTCCATCCTGAACACGCGGAACTGGCTGAACCTATCCTACGGTTCGGCGTTCGCCGGTTGCTTGAGGGAGGCAAACGCCCCATCTATTGCCAGGTGCGGGAGTACGAGTCCCTTGTTATTAATGCTCTACGTTCCAGCGGATTTGAGCATGTCTCGACCAAGGCATTGCTCGTGCGTCACATCGCGCTTTTCGCGACGAATCCGCGCACAGTCCCCGCGCTGGAACAACGAGTCGTGTATGGTGTGAAGGGCCTGGGGACGGCCAATTCGCGCCAGTCAATGAGGTGATAAAACAGCCTATGCAACACACGATCACTGACGATCTGGAAGCCCTGCTGGTAACTTTGCCCCCAGGCATCCACGACGCGGTCAATCGGCTCGACAACCGAAGCGAACTGCTGGAGATCGTAATGGACCTTGGACGCTTGCCCGAGGGCCGGTTCCCGGATGGGGAGGTGATCCTAAGTACACAGCCTGTCACCGACGCCGACCTCGAATACGTGGTCGAGCATATCGGTGAATTTGGCGACGACAACCGCGCTGGCATCGAGCGCACGCTCCATCGCATCAGCGCGATGCGTAATCGTAAGGGAAAAGTGATTGGCCTGACCTGCCGCATTGGTCGAGCGGTACTCGGCAGTATCGCGTTGATCCGCGATATCGTCGAACAGGGACAATCGATCTTGATTCTTGGTCGCCCAGGTGTGGGTAAAACCACCCTGTTGCGTGAAATAGCCCGCGTCCTGGCGGACGAGGCCAACAAACGAGTGATCGTCGTGGACACCTCGAACGAAATCGCGGGCGATGGAGATATCCCTCATCCGGGCATCGGGCGCGCGCGTCGCATGCAGGTCGCGCGCACTGCGGAACAGCACGCGGTGATGATCGAGGCGGTGGAAAACCACATGCCGCAGGTCATCGTGATCGACGAAATCGGCACCGAACTGGAAGCCGTGGCGGCCCGTACCATCGCGGAACGCGGTGTGCAACTGGTGGCAACCGCACACGGCAATTCGCTGGGCAACCTGCTGGTTAACCCGACGCTTTCCGACCTGGTGGGCGGCATTCAGACCGTCACACTGGGAGACGAGGAGGCGCGCAGGCGTCATACGCAAAAGAGCATTCTGGAGCGTAAAGCGCCGCCCACCTTCGATGTCGTCGTTGAACAGCAGAGTTGGCAAGAGTTGGTCGTGCATCGCGACGTGGCCGACACGGTGGACACCATGCTGCGCGGGCAGGCGGTCGTCGCCGAAGAGCGCACACGCGACGAGGAGACGGGGCGCGTTACCGCGCGCCGTTTCACGAGCGGCGGTATGGATGTGCCGACATGGGGCGTCGAGGGCTTCGGCGCGTCGCCGCGCCAGACGGGTAACGATGCTGGTCGTTTCGAGAACGATTGGAACGCAATGCGTCGCTCCGGGCCACAAAACCCACGCGGAGGTGGTAACGGTGGTGGCGGGAATCGCGGGCAATTCCAGGCGCAGCGGCCTTTGCAGGTGAGAGCATTAGCTCCCACGGGAACGGCTCCGGCGGATGTCAAACGGCATAACGCTGGCGCCATGAATCTGGCTCCCGCGGTAGTTGATGTTCCTATGATGTCGGAGGGCATTTACCGGCCCGAAGGCGCGCCGGAACACCTGCCTATCCTTAAAACGCTGCGCATCTACCCGTTCGGGGTAAGCCGCGACCGGCTGTCAGAGGCGGCGCGTCAACTGCGCGTGCCGATCATCGTCACCAATAACCAGCACGATTCCGACGCGGTAATCACGGTCAAAAACTACTACCGCCGCCAGCCTGAACGCGTGCAACAGGCCGAGGAGGAACGTAAGACCGTCATTATCCTGAAGAACAATACCATTGTCCAGATGCAGCACGCGCTGGCTCGCATCTTCGACATTCCAGTTGAAAATCAGGTAGAAGACGACGAAGATGAAGGTGGAACCGACGAGCGTAATAGTTCTCAAGCGCATGACCCGACCATGAAGGTGATGCTGGAGACCGAAGACGCCATCCACCAGGTATTGAACAAAGGGCTGACCACGGCTGAGCTTCCACCGGCCAATGCCTATGTCCGTAGACTGCAACACCAGATGGCTTCGCGCTATAATCTGGCTTCGCGCAGCCGAGGGAAAGAGCCAAACCGCCGGGTAAAGATTTTCAGAACGAGGGATGCGTAGCACCTTCCTATCGTATGACAAGCAAAGAGAATCCGGTTCCATGCCGGATTCTCTTTATGCACACAATCTTCAACAACGAGCAGGAGCAACTTCCATGGCATTACAAGACCCCAGACCTGGCAAATGGCAGCTTTTTCGCATCTGGGCCAGCATCGGGCTACAATCGTTTGGGGGCGGAGCATCGACAACCTTCTTGATCCAGCGCGCATTTATCGAAAAGCATAAATGGCTGACGATGCAGGAGTTCGCGCAACTCTGGAATTTATGTATTCTGACACCCGGCATCAATCTCGTAGCCCTGACGGTTTTAATCGGGCGCAAACTGGGCGGCGCGTGGGGCGTAGCTATTTCCCTGGCCGGAATGCTTCTCCCCAGCGCGCTGATTACCTGTCTGCTCACCGCCGGCTTCATAAGTATCGAGAACTTGCCGGCAGTTCAGGCCATACTGCGCGGCGTGATTCCAGCGACCGGGGGAATTATGTTGCTGGTCGGACTGAATTTCGCGCAGCCCCTCATTCGCAAAGGCTATAAAGAAGGAGTTCCCTATTTGCTGGGAAGCGCGGTTATTGTGATTGCCTGCGCCCTGGCCATCATTCTCTTGAAGCTGTCAGTGATCCTTGTTATTCTAGGCGCGGCCTTGCTAGGTGCGCTCTTCTTTTCACCAAAACCGGCTGCTCCTCTTCTTGAAGAAGGGGAGGGAATTAGCCATGATTAATCCATTCATCTACTTCCTCATTTTCCTGAAAGCATCGCTCTTCTCAACGGGTGGATTCAGCAATCTACCCAGTCTGCACCAGGATTTGATAGGCAGCGGCTGGGCCGTTGAAGCCGACTTTGGGCAGTCCATCGCCATCGGACAGATCAGCCCCGGCCCAAATGGACTATGGGTAATCAGCATGGGCTATCTCACCTATGGTTTCATGGGCGCATCTCTCGCCCTGATCGCAATCACGATTCCGGCCCTCCTGGTACTTGTCGTCTCTGCCGGTTACGCCCGCATCGAACAACGAACATGGGTGCAGGGCGCTATGCAGGGCGTCTCACTTGCGGTCGTGGGTCTCCTGCTCACCGTTGTCTGGACCATTCTGCGCCAACCGGGAGTTGACTGGAAAGGATTTCTTATTGCCGCGGGCGCTTTCGGATTGGCTTTAAGCCGTAAGGTAAACATCCTGATTATTTTAGCTCTGGCCGGACTCGTGGGATTTCTCCTGTATCGATGAGCGTTCTTTTCTCAACTTTGACAGAAGCTCTGAGCCTGAAAGAAGACACAAAGAAAGGGCGACTCGGTGAGCCGCCCTTACAGGGGAAACGAAAGGTCAGATTATAGTCTGCGGCGAGGATAGCTGCGCGAGACCATGCGCAGGATCGCAATCAGGATACACGCGCCGATAAAGGCGATAATAATGGTCCCTACAAAGCCGCCAGCGCCTATGCCAAGCAAGCTTGCCAGAAAACCACCGAGAAACGCGCCAACGATACCGATAATGATATCACCGACGATGCCGTAGCCACCACCGCGCATAACCACGCTCGCCAGGAAACCGGCGATCAGGCCGACAACCAGCCACCAGATTACAGTTGACGCCGTAAGATTAATATCAGCAAGAATAAGTGTAGCAAATGTCATAATGTATATTACCTCCTGTTAAAAGCATGTAGATTGTTCTACTTCTCTGCTTGTTCCAAGTGTACTATATTTATTTTACTATTACAAGTGCTAAATACAGTATTAAGCATATTCTAATACGCCTTCTAATCTTTCTAATTTAATATATAGTCAAAATTGGTTTTTCATACAGAAGGGAAACGAGGACAAGGCAAATTTATACTACGCCTTTAGCAGGTATGCAACCAATTCATCGCGTTGAACGCGCACCTGTTTGTTCTCCTCGTCCATTCCTTCAGCCAGCAGATTTTTGACTGTCACGTAATCACTCGCAAGCTCGCTTTCACCGAGCAGGATGGCATAGGCGGAGCCAGAGGCGTCGGCCTGTTTCATCTGCGATTTTCCGCTGCGCTCGCCGTAGGCCATTTCGGTTTTGATGCCGGCCTGGCGCAGCTCAGCAACTATGCGGACTGCCGCGTCTTTGTACTCGGGCGTTTTGCCAAAGTAGACTACGTAGGCGCATGGGCGAGCCTCTGGTGGCGGCGCGATCTTCTGGCGTTTCAGTTCCAGGCTGGTGCGTTCAATGCCAGCGCCGAAACCGATGCCGGGCGTGGGTTTGCCGCCGAGAATTTCCGCCAGCCCATCATAACGCCCTCCGCCGTTGAGCGCCTGCTTATTGCTGGTCGAGATGACCTCGAAGACGGTGCGTGTATAGTAGTCCAGG
>DATLSI010000076.1:0-2338 GCA_035534255.1 Ktedonobacteraceae bacterium
TAGGGACGCGATCAATCTCCTCTCTACAAATTCGCTGTTTCGGCCTCGTTGAGTTGTTCCAGTTCGATAGGCTTTACGGCTTCCTCATCCAGCACGAGCAGGAAAGCCTCGACCACGCGCGGATCAAATTGCTTGCCCGCGCAGCGCAACAATTCCTCGCTGGCAGCGCGGACTGAAACTGGCTCGCGGTAGACTCGGCGCCGAGTCATGGCATCATATGCATCGACCACGGTGATGATGCGCGCTCCCAGAGGTATATCCTCACCAGCCAGGCCGCAGGGGTAGCCCTTGCCATCCCACCGTTCGTGATGCGCCTCCACGATAGAGGCTACATGCGAGAAAATACCACCCACCTTTTCCAGAATCTGGCGACCAATGGCAGGGTGTTTGCGCATTTCCACCCACTCTTCAGCGGTGAGGCTGCCGGGCTTGTGCAAAATGGCGTCTGGCACACCGACCTTGCCGATATCGTGTAGCAGCGCGCTCAGTTGGACCATAAACAACTTATCTTCGGATTGCCCTAATTGGCGTGCGGTGGCCTCGGCCAACCAGACCAGGCGATAGGCATGTTCACCTGTGCTGAGATCATGCGCCTCCGCCATGGCCGCGAAAGCCTGAACCGCCTGCATAGGCATAATCAAAGATGTCTGAGATTCGCCGCGCGAGGATGGCTCTTCCTCAATCTCGACTTCGAGGTCGGCGATACGCACACAGTTTCGCCCGGCACGTTTCGCCTGGTACATCCCATTATCGGCCAGCGCGATCAATTGTTCTCGAGTGGTCGCGTGCATGGCGTAGGCTGCCACGCCCAGACTGGCTGTTACATGGATAGATTCAACTGTCTCATCATGCTGCCAGGCGATGGGCTGCTTGCCAATAGCAGCGCATAATTCTTCCGCTACAGCCATTGCCTGCAGGACATCCACCTCTGTCAAAACGACGGCAAACTCTTCGCCGCCGTAGCGCCCTACATAATCCTGCTTGCGTATCGACGATCTGAGACGCTGGCCAACCTCGCGCAGGATAGCATCTCCGGCCAGGTGTCCCCAGGTGTCGTTGATCTGCTTGAAATGGTCAAGGTCTACGAAGAGCACGGCGCAGGCGCGCTGCGTGCGCTGGCTGCGGGCAACCTCTTCGTCTATGCGGCTGATAATGGCGCGATGGTTGGGCAGACCCGTCACAGCATCGGTGATGGCGGCTGCCGCCTGCTCGCGATAGAGTCTATCCACTTCTCCCAACAGCTCTTGCTGCTGCTCCACCAACACCTGCTGCTCGTTATATGCCTCCTGCAACTGCGCGCGCAGTTTCTTCTCGCGGGTATTGAGGCGTTTCTGCTCGCTGACCTGCGCGTAGAGGCGCGGCAGTTCGCTGCCCACCAGCCCAACCAGAAACGAGAAGATCGTTACACCCAGGATAATAATGCTCCAGTTCGTGTTCGGAATCAGATTCGGCAGCCAGGAACTGGAAACGGTGGCCCAGATGCCAATCAGCGAGGATGCAAAGCCCAGCAATGAGCAGCCCAGCAGCAGCCATCGCTGTATGCGTGAGGTGGCTATACGATGTTTGCGATGGTATAAGAGCCAGATGACAAAGACAAACAACTGGATCACTGTGCAAACCCAGATGACCGTTGTACTGGCTTGCAAGACGTTATAGATGGCAAAAGCCAGGTCACCCGGGCGGATCACCGATCCGAACAGGATAGGAATTATGACCAGTGAGAGAATCGTAATTACGGCTGCGAGCGATGACTGCGCGATAATACTGTTCACCGGCACACCCCGTCGAGTAAGATTCGTCAAGGCGAAAGGCAAACGCCTGTCCTGCGCTACCACGACAAGCAAACGCGAAAAGGTGAGGATATAAGCGATCGTCAGGGCAATTTGGCCGATAACCAGCACAATGTCAGCGATTTTCCCAACCGGAGCGCCGAATACCATCTGAATGGCGATGACATTGGCTGACATACCACCCGCCTGCGCGGCAGGCACGATGACCATGACGCCAAAGCTTCCCAGCACATAGGCGAGGAACACAATCGCGGTTCCCCACCATACATAGGTAGTGGCCCGCCGCACTTTAGCTTTTCCACCCCGTATCTCACCACCCATAAACAGGGGAACATCAACTCCCAGGTATGCCAGGATGACGACACCAAAGGCTGCGAAATCGACCTTGTTCGGCATCCACGCGCCGCCATTATTCAGGGCCGTGGCCGCCGCGTGTCCGCTGCTCAACCACCAGATGCCCGCTATGCCCAACAAAACAAAAACACCGACGTAGAACGTCGCCAGCACCAGCAGAATGCGCTTGAGCTGCCGCAGGGGAATACAGGCGA
>DATLSI010000077.1:0-2163 GCA_035534255.1 Ktedonobacteraceae bacterium
ACGAACTTCGGCGAGACGTACTCAACCTCGATCGTCGTTTTGCGTCTGGGCTTTGGTGGTTCCATGGGCCAAAGTCCTTCTCTGTATAGCAATAGGCGACGCATGTACTGATGCGCCGCCAGTGATGATAACGTGGTCAACCGATGACTATAGTATAGCCTAAATGGGCCATGCGTTCAAGAGAGGAATGCTCTTGCTTGCCATCGATGAGTTTGTTTGCTATTCTAACGAGAGCATAATCAAAACTGCTTTCTGTCACAAACAAAATTGGAGATGTCCCCAATGAATACAACTATTCCTCTCTACCAATTCCAGCGTAACTCGCCTTTCTACCCCATGGTGCTGAATTATACCGTTCTCTTGCTCGCATTCAAAGAGTTTGGAGCTGCTGGCATTGCTCTAAAGCTCCAAGGTCTTTCTGATCCTGAATACCAGGAAGTACTCGATGATGCCAGAATCAAGGGCAATGCTGAGCTTATCGGAAACTTAAAGGAAACATTGATCAAAGAACTCAACCCTCCGCTAGCCTTAGTATCTGAGTTCCAAGATCAACGGGTCATCATAGATGCTTTCGCGACCATGCGCGAGTTGGGAAATAATATCTCATATCTGATGGATGACCTCAAGCTCTCTGCGGTATCAGCACTCCTCGTTCACGCATATGAGGCAACGGAAAAACTCCATAATGCGGAGCCACTTTGGGAATTTTTGTACCACTGCCGGAATGCAGGAGCGCATGGTGGAAGGTTTTCTTTCAGAAATGGTCAGCCGAAACATCCTGCTATTTGGGGAAAATACACTCTGATTCGGGCAACACATGAAGGGATACCGCTCATCTCCCATAGAGGATTTCGAGGTCTCTTTGCTCCCGGCGATCCACTCCGACTCCTATGGGACATTGAACAACAATATATTCTGCCAACGCTCTAAACTGGCTTTTCTTTCAAAGTTACCTTGAATCTGATCGCCTCTACATCCGACGTCAAGATAAATCCTGTGCGAAATGCACGAACGTAGTACCCGCCGCCATTTTTGATATACAGATAGCCTTCGATGCTGCGCACGCCGTCGGTAAAGTGCAACCAGAATTGTCGCTCTCGCGCCTTGCCAGCCTGGATCGACCAGCTCGCAACCTCGGCGAGCGCAGAGCCGAGGATCGTAGTAATGAAGACGATCACCGCCTGGACAGCGGGATCGCCTCGTCGAGCCTCAAATTCTTGCAGCGCTGGTGGAAGTGTCGGCATGATGCAATTTCTCCTGAAGTTCCTGTAGCTCCTGTTCAATGCCCTGCTGGCGCGCTTGTAGTTCAGCAAGCTGCTGTTCGATCTCCATCCCGCCGGAAGCTACGAAGGCAGAAAATTGCTTGCCGGCCAGGTCGCGCTTGATATACGCAGCAACGGCGCGCCCGGACGCAATAAAGGACTGCTTTGTTTCATCATCGAGCGCGTCCCACGGTTTGATGCAGTCCATGCGCGTTTCATAATAGAAGGCGCGACGCGCTTCGTAGGCGATTTTGCCCAGGATATCTTCTTCTGTCATAGCACTATCGCTTTCTCGCTTTCATCGTAGAAGAGTCGCTCGTGGGCCTCGGTATAGGGCTTCCAAAACATCATCTCTATCCTCGATTTCACGCACGCACACCTCGATTGGGACGTGACAGCGCGGGCAGCGGGTGATTGGTTCGCTGTCCGGCCCGCGGCGAGTCAGGCGATAAACAACGCGGTCAAAGCAGGTAGCGATCCACAGTGACGGCTCCTCGCGCACAATCGTCCAGCGCACTTCGCGCGGTCCTGATGGCGTCAGTTCCTGGACTACTAACCGGTTGCCATACAGCGCGACAATCGATTCTCCCAGTTGATCGCGGGCAAAGGCGCGCGTTTCGTAACCACGCAGCACCGGCGTCAGGCACAGACGACACTGCATATGCCGATCGCCGCCAGAGAGCGGAACAAGGCGCTGTTCGATTACATCGCGCCAGTCGGCAGTCGTCGCCGGTGCGGCAAGATTCGAGAGAAGAATTGTCCATCGGAGTTGGAGATCGCCGCGCTGAATCGCAATCATCTCACTGAAGGAACGCGGGTTGTCCGGGTCAAGGTTGGCGGGTAAAGGATAGTGAGAGGCGTCATAACCGCGCCGCCTGATCATCGCCATTACTTGCTCAAT
>DATLSI010000078.1:0-8259 GCA_035534255.1 Ktedonobacteraceae bacterium
GGAATCAACCTTGTTGCCAACGCGCTCGCCCAGTCCACTGATCATATCCTCAGTTTTTTTACCATGTTGCGTACCGAATTAGCCTTTTATGTTGGTTGTTTGAATGTACATGGGCAACTCGCCCAAAAAGGGGAGCCACTGTCATTTCCCCTGCCTGTAGCTCCCGACGAACGCAGACACTCTTTTCATGGATTATACGATGTCTGTCTGGCTTTAACTATGAAACAAAGTATTGTGGGCAACGATGTGAATGCCGACAAAAAAGATCTCGTGATCATCACAGGCGCCAACCAGGGTGGCAAATCGACTTTTTTGCGTAGCATAGGTTTGTCCCAATTGATGATGCAATGCGGTATGTTTGCGCCGGCTGAGTCTTTCTGTGCAAATGTCTGCGATAGCCTGTTCACGCACTACAAACGAGAAGAAGACGCTACTATGAAAAGCGGTAAACTTGATGAAGAACTCAGCAGAATGAGCAATATCGTAGACAAGATAACGTCAAATTCCATGGTGCTGTTGAATGAATCATTTGCCGCCACAAACGAAAGAGAAGGCTCGGAGATTGCACGGCAGATAATTTGCGCGTTATTGGAAAAACGTATCAAGGTTTTCTTCGTGACGCATTTATACGAATTTGCGCATGGTTTTTATGACAAAAACATGGACAATGCCATGTTCCTGCGGGCTGAAAGGCAAACCGACGGAGGACGGACTTTTAAAATAATCGAAGGTGAACCATTGCAAACGAGTTATGGCGAAGATTTGTATAACAGGATATTCGGAACAGACAATTAAATGGGGCTTGAGCATTTACACTCAGGCCGACTTGAGAAAGTCTTTGAGGCTGACACAGAGTTCCAGGCAGTGCTCAAAGCGCTAAAGTAAGGCCAGTCTCCGCTCTCTCTTCGCTTGTCTTTGGCTTAACCGTGTCAGCAGCGAGGTTGCAGAGGAATGTTAGCACAACTTCCTGCTTTTGCAGCTTCGCATAATCGCCAGGCTATACGGCATCGGCATCACAACCCCGATTTCATCACTACACTGTTCCCTGGTCGGCCATCATAGCGCCACCGCGTGCAGCACGCTCGCCAACCAGTTGAACCAGCGCTTGCCTCCACGCATCCGCTTCCTCTTGATTCAAGAGCCCGCGGCGTAGTGCGTCGCGCTTGAGTGTATAGCTACGCAGATCATCGGCAAGGTCTTCGAGCCGTCGCACCTGCTCGTGCAGCAAGAAGGCGACGACCTCTCTGTGCCCGCTGATCCCGGTGGTGCTGACCTCCTCATGAGCGAGTGCCACCTGCAAATGGGGGAGACAGAGTCCTGCAGAGGACGTGTAGTTTGCTCGGCCCTCCGCCGTAGCCAGATGTGTGAGCAGGTCGAGCACCTGCTCGGCGGCTGTCTCACACACGAGGCGGCACGCGGCACACGTTGCGGTGCTTGCGAGAAGGGCTGCGAGAGGCGCAGCCGTGTGCTCAATAGAGCGCTCAATCAGACGAGACAGCTCGACTGCCAGCGTCTCGATGAGTGGCGTATAGCCCTCGCTGATCCCTTGCGGCGAGGCCACCTCCTGATACTGCCAGGTATGCACCGGACACAAACCGCGCGCGGCCGCGAATGCGCGCTGAACCGCGGCGTCCGTGGCCAGCCTGTATTGCCACTGCGCGAAGAACGCAAAAAGTGCCTCCCTCTGTGCCGTACAAATCGGACAGGTCCGAGGGTAAGCCAACGCGCGCCCGCCGCCAGCCCTGCGGGCCGATTTCCGGCCCGCGGCAATCGTCTGGTTGATGACGCCTGGATCGGCGGCTGCCGGTTTCGCCGCGTGTAGAGCAGCAGACAGCGGAGCCGCGGCCAGTAGCGACGCACGCAAGGACTCCATGGTCTGCCGCAGCTGGAGCGCGCTGACAGGGGGCTCGCCGTTGACCAGTACAGTGGCGAGCGTGGGGGCGACCTCAGCCATGAGGTGCAAGGCGCGATCCAGGACGGACACGAGAAAGGTGCGTCCCTGCGCCTCGGCGAGAAACGCGGTGAGCGCCTGCTCGAATGGTGCGAGGCCACTGTGATAGATGCCGACCTCGTCGTGGTTGAGCTTTGCGATGAGACTATCGCGAGCAGAGAGCGGATAGAGGTGAGCTCCTCCTGCTCCCACTAGCAGCTCCACGCGCGTACGAATGTAGCCGAGCACTTCCTTGCGATGCGTGTCGTCAAGCACGTCCATCTTATTCACCACGACGAACAATTGGCGCACATGCCCTCGAATGTCGGCGAGGAAGTGTTCCTCCGCTTCGCTCAGCGGTGCCTCGACGCTGGTCACGAAGATCACCGCCGCCATCTGCGGCAGAAACGCATAGGTGGTCGCGGTATTCTCGTAGCGTGCCGATCCGATGCCGGGCGTGTCGATGAAATGCAGGCCGCGCCGCAGGAACGGCAACGGGAGCTCCACGCGCGCTTCCACCAGCCCCTTCTCGTTGCCGGGATTGCCGCGTTCAGTGATAAAGTCCGCCAGTTGCGCCAGCGGGACCTCCTGTTCCCATGCCCACCCATCGCGGTGGAGCACCACGCGCTCCGTGGAACCATAGCAGAGCGTGGTGATCGCCGATGTCAGGGGCAAAAGTCCCGTGGGCAGCAGATCGCGCCCGATCACTGCATTCATCAGGGTACTCTTGCCGCGCTTGAACTGGCCGACCACCGCGAGATTGAAGCGATCTTCGGCGAGCTGAACCACCAGTGCCTGGCAGCGCTCAGCCGCTTCTCGCGCGCCGTGTGTCTGGAACAACTGCTTCGCGGCACGGACGGATGTGGCCACCTCCTGCTTCGTGAGCGTGTAGTGCCGTAGGAAAGAGACCTCATCATTGCCTTGCGCGGACGATGCTGGCTCCATGCCATTACCTCCTCATAGGTGTCTTGAGGGTTCAAAAATGTATCTTTCGGAGGAGCCGCTGCCACCAGGCTCCCTCCGAGGGGCGCTGAGGGGAGATCGTAAAACCAGTTAGCGCGCTGGCAACTTTCTCCTCACCGTTCACAATGCGCAGCATTCTTTGCGTTTCTGGCCAGTAGCGAGGGATGAGTTCGACAGGCGGACGCGGGAACCAATAGGGGCACCCAAGGCACATCGAGTTGTTACGCGGTTGCTTCTCCCTGTAGAGTTTGTAGAACCAACGGCAGGTAAAGTAGACCTCAGCAACAGTTTCGCCACTCTGGCTTCCCTGCGCGCCAGGTTGTATGACCGGCAAACTACGGACGCCGAAGCGGCGTACCGGCACCAGGTTCAGACAGGCCCGGCGGGACTCCAGCGCGTCAGGAATAGGGCAGGCGTTGCAGATTGCTCTCATGGCCGCGCTATCTTCGCCAGCCACGCCTAAGACATAGCCGTGTTCTGTACCGCCGCTTGCGCCACACACATACTCAATACGCTCATTACCACGCGCATCTATGCTGCCTCTCTCCATGCGTAGTTCGCACGTACGCACCTGGTCCTGAATGCCTGTGTTCTTCTTCGTAATAGCATCCTGCTGGTTCATAACTCGCACTCGCTTTCGCTTTGAGAGGTTCTTTCACGGGCAGTAAAAAAAGCTTCTACTTCGTCGTGAACCTCCTGATGGGTCTTCTCACGAGAGTAGAAGCTATCAGCCGGAAGGGCCGGCATCTCAAGCGAGCTTCATCGCTGTATACAACTTCTTTTCTATATGAAACATACCATGCCGAATGAGCAGCGTCAAGCAAATGTCCAGATATGCGCTGTGTGATCTTCGTTGCCGGACACGATACGCGAACCATCGGGCGACCATGCCACTGCTTCTACAAAGTCATACAAACTCTGGGCGTGACCGCGATAGATGTAGGTGGTTCGCCCGCTGACTGCTTCCCAGACATGCACCGTTTTGTCCCAGGAACTCGACGCGACGCAGTGTCCATCGGGCGACCACCCGACAGCAGATACGCGCTCTGTATGACCTGCATAAACGGTAAGCAGAGTTCCACGTGCTGGCATCGCTGCGTGACCTCATTCCTATGTTTGAATCTAAACAATAAAGTCTTATCTGTTGCGCGCTAATTTGTTTTCTCGAAACGACTGTGCCTGTCGCGCCTCCATTGAGCCACGTGCTCTTTGACATCGTCACTGACTCATATATGCCCTGGTCAAGATAAACCCTACAAGAACCGAAAGTGCGAAAAACACGAAGAAAGCAAATCCCGCCGCCTCGCATGCAAATCTCAATGGCATGCTCTTCCCGGAGTAATGACGCATATACTCACCATAGGTTATGATGAACGCCATCAGACCCGCAAATACTCCGGCGGCGCTTCCGATTATGAGAAATGATCCATTCATGCCTGACCCTCCTTTGCATGGCAGTTTCAACCGGCGCTTCCCTCGACCAGGGAGCGAAGGAGTTGTTGGCGGTCCACCAGCCCCAGCGGCTTGCCTGCCTCGTCAACTACTACCAGCCGCTTAATCTGGTGTGTCAGCATGAGATGTACCGCCTCGGATACAGATGTCGCAGGGGTTACAGCGTAGAGACGCGGTCGCATGATTTGTTGCGCTACCTGCAATCCAGAAGTCAAGCGGCGGCGGAAAACCTCGTCGGGAATTCTGAGCGAGAAGCGCCCGGCCAGCGCCATAATTGGATTACGACGCGTTTCCAGCCCGCGCGCCGCCAGTATATCCCTATCAGCAATTACTCCTACTGCCTTGTCCTGGTCATCGACGACAATTACACGGCGAAAGGATGTCTCCTGCACCTGGCGTAGAACTTCAAAGAGCGGTGTACCCAGAGAAACAACCGGTGCTTTTGAAATTGCTACTTCACCTACAGTCCGAGCCTGGACAGCTTGTTTCGCATCCTCTGTACTCGTTCGACTTTCTGAAGCCGCGCTGGTATCGCTATAATAGCGTAGGAGGTTTGCCTGGTCGAGCATACCTACCAGATTTTGATTGGTATTAACCACCGGCATGCGCGTAATGCGCTGCGAAATCATCCAGCGAGATGCGTCCTCAATACTGGTATTTTCCGTCAACACGAATGGATGAGCCACCATAACATCCGCCGCAGTCGTTTCCATAGCCAGGAACTGGCGTAGATACTGCGCTAACTTTTCGGTAGTATCGGTCACTTGCAGGAGATCGAGATGGCGATAAGCGTCATGCCTGGTTAAGAGGTTCCCAAGTGTGATGACGCCCAGCACATGCCGCTCCTCGTTCACGACCGTCAGGAGTTTGACACCGCGCTCAATAAGCCATGTGATTACTTCTGGTAGTGGAGTATGCGCGCGAACGCTGGCGACTTCAGTCGCCATCACATCGCGCACTCTCTGCTGTGAGATAGAAGGACGCACCAGCATGACGGCGCATCGAGTTTCATTGGCAACTTTACGGGCTGTCCCTCCCGTGGTGCTGCTCCAGGGATGCTCCTGGCCGGTCGCCCCCAGGATGAGCAGGTCATAGTTTCCTTCCAGAGCACGGGCTGTCAGCACACTACTTGCATGCCCTTCGCGTGTGATAGCTTCCAATGTCAAACCGGCAAGCTGAGCTTGAGCCACGGCGAAGGCCTGCGCCTGCTGAAAGTAAGTAGTCCAATCCCAGCGCATTGCAGGTGAAGCGGATTGAGAGATGGAAGCATTTTCTACTGGCGGCGTTACGGGGCCTTCAATAATAGAGACGGTAGCGAGGGTGGCTCCTGGTGCCTTTGCCAGTTGCAAACTGACCCGAAAGGCTTGCCAGCTCAAAGGCGACCCGTCCAGCGCAACCAGTATATGCTTAAAAAGCGATCTGCCCGTCTTTGGACGTACTACCAGCACACTACAAGGGGCATGGTTCACCAGTTTATCCGCTGTACTGCCCAGGAATGTTCCCCAGACACCCGAATGGCCCTGGTGACCCAGTACCAGCAAATCACAGCCATGTTCTACGATATAGTCGAGGACAGCCTGGCCCTCGTGCCCGCTCAGGACAGCACACCGCACTTGCACCCCTCGCAATTCAGCACGCTGTCGGATGGGTGCCTGAAGCTGTTCGAAGTGCTCTATAGCTGCCAGGTGCTCGCGATTGCTTTCTTCTTGCGTTGCCACATAGCGCGGTGTTGTCTCCTCGACGGAGAGTAAATCTAGCCTCGCGTGTAGAAAGGTTGCCAGTTCGATAGCGATACTGGCAGCCTTTAACGAGCTTTCAGAACCATCAAGCGCCACAAGCAGTTGTTGAAACATCGCCTTTCCTCCATTCGTCTAAATAGCCCGCAGGATAAGCACAATTAAGACTATTACAAAGATGTAAGCGATATATTGGTTGATGTTGCCCGATTGAATGAAACGCGCGCGGCGGGTTATGCCGCCCCAGAAGCGTAACAGGGGCTGGTAAAGCGAGCGTTCAAACGGCGGCGGAATCTCCTGCTGGTAGGTGATGCGGCCCTCACGGTAACGCGCCGCCCCCGCGCTAGACTCGCTGCTGACGCGCGAGCGAAAGAGCGCGTTGAAGATGATGCGTATCGGGTTGCTATAAGCCATGCCAGTATAGGTCATCGACGCTGCAAAGCGCGGGATGCCGCCGGCCCACACGCGCCCTACGCGGCGCGAGCCAAGCGGGCGTATCAAACGTAAGGCCAGCAGCACAATTCCTATCAGCAACAGTTCGGCCAGGAAGAGATAGCTCGGAGAGTCAATCGTGGAGAAGGCCGGAGCGGCGATGACCACCAGTCCGTTGACAGGCAACCACCCGCTGAAGAGTCCGCCGCCGATTGTTACCAGCAGTTGGTAGTTGCCTGGATGATTGGTGAAGAGCGGAGGGACGACCTGGTTGAGCACGCTCTGGCCGAACAGTGGCGTCGTGATCCGGTCAAGCACGGGAATGACGAATGTCGGCAGCACACCCAGCGCCAGGCAGCAAAACGCCAGGAAACCCATGGCTACACGCATGCTGAGCGGTGACTCACGCGCCTCTGTTGCTTCTTTACTGCGAGGTAAGGCCAGAAAACTTACACCTGTAGCCCGCACGAAGGCCGTCACTGCAATGCCCGCCGTCAGTGCCAGGAGCGCTCCTGAGATGGCAATTATCACCTTCGTCAAGGTATCTGGAATAGCAAAGCTCTGGAGCAGCGTTTCCAGTAGCATCCACTCGCTGATATAGCCGTTAAAAGGAGGCACCGCCGAGATGGATAGCGCCGCGACGATGAAGCAGAGGCCGGTTATGGGCATCAGGCGCAACAAGCCGCCCAGTTTAGCCAGGTCGCGCGTGCCAGTAGCGTGCTGGACCGAGCCTGCGCACAGGAACAGCAGTCCCTTATAGACGGCGTGGTTGAGCACGTGGTAGAGCGTCACGATGGCCGCGATAGCCGCCAGCGCCGTCAGATGATAGGCGCGAAAAGTGAGCGCCGCTCCCAGGCCGGCCAGGATAATGCCTATATTCTCGATGCTCGAATACGCCAGCACGCGTTTCAAGTCATGCTGCACGACAGAATAGAGAATGCCGACCAGCGCGGTCAGAGCGCCAACGCTCAAGATAATAAGTCCCCACCAGGGAGGAGCGATAGCTGGCCCGCCCAGGAAATCGAACAGGAAACGCAGCATACCGTAGATACCCAGCTTAATGATCACCGCCGAAAGCAGGGCGGAAATATGGCTGGGAGCAGCAGGGTGGGCTTCTGGCAACCAGAGTTGTAGGGGTAAAATACCTGCTTTTGCTCCAAAGCCAAAAAATGCGAGCAGGAAGACAGCGCTGCGTAGAGGCAGTGAGAGCGACGCCGCGGCTCCACGCAATGCGCTAAAGCCAAAACTTCCCGCGCTTTGATAGAGCAAGAGGAAGGCAACCAGGATGCCGATGGTGCCTAATTCGCTCACCGCCAGCATCAGAAAACTTGAGCGCACGACATGAGGGTCTTCGTAGTCAAAATTGACCATCATGTAACTGAGAAAGGCCATTGCTTCCCATGCCATCAGAAACACGATCGCGTCTGCTGCTGCTATGATTAGCACCAGCGAGAGCAGCAAGAGATTGAACAACAGACCAAAAGTACGCAACCGGCGCACTTCTGTACTATGTCCAAGATAACCTATTGAATAGACCGCGACAGGTATTGAAATCAATCCGATAACCGCCAGAAAGAAAGCCGATAGCATATCCAGATGCAGGCTCAAAGCCCCAAAGGGGAGATTTGTTTGGAGCGCGGCACCAGGAGGTGGAGCGCCGCTCAATACGCCAATACCCGCGATGAGCGCACCCGATCCTCCCAGGGCCACACACAGAGCGGCAGCGATAGTAATGGTTCGCGCCTG
>DATLSI010000079.1:0-5138 GCA_035534255.1 Ktedonobacteraceae bacterium
AAATACGAGAAATATTGGAGATATAACATGCTCATTCTCAACTTCTCCCACCCATTCACAAACGACCAGTGCGCCCAGATCGAAGCGCTTGCCAACAAAGCTATTGACGAAGTGCGTACCATCTCCATGCATATCAACCAGTCCGAACCGCTCAACGCGCAAATCGTCGCCATCGTAGACTCCATCGCCATTGCTTCCGACGAGTGGCAAACTCGCCCGCTGCTCATCAACCCGCCCGGCTATGCGCCAGCCGCTTTCGCCCTGTTGGCCGAGTTGCACGGACGTATCGGCCATTTCCCATCGCTCATTCGTTTGCGCCCAAAACCCGGCCCCATAACTACCTACGAAGTGGCGGAGTTGCTCAATTTACAGGTAATTCGCGAGCAGGCACGTCAACGCCGCTAACAAGACTTTTGTATGTCCCCCTGCTGTAATCAACCACGCAATCACCACGCCACACTGTGTTATAATAACCACAAAAAATGAGAGCAACACATGAATCAAGCCATGCCATCCACCTATACCGGCCCAACGCCCGGCTCGCCTGAGCAAGTTACAGCCATCATCGCCGAACTACGCCGCCTCTACCCCGACGCCAAATGCTCGCTCAACTTCACCAACCCGCTTGAACTGCTGGTAGCCACCCAGCTTTCGGCCCAGTGTACCGACGAACGCGTCAATATCGTCACAGCCGACCTCTTCAAAAAATATCGTCGCGTTGAGGATTACGCCACCGTCAGCCAGGAAGAACTGGAACAGGACATCAAATCAACCGGCTTTTACCGCAACAAAACGAAGAACCTGCGCGCCGCCGCCCAGCGCATGATTACCAGCTACGGCGGCGAAGTCCCCCGCGACATGCAGGACATACTGACCCTGCCCGGCGTAGCGCGCAAAACCGCCAATGTAGTTTTGGGTAACGCCTATGGCATCGTCGAAGGCTTCGTAGTGGATACACACGTGGGACGCCTGGCGCGTCGCTTTGGCTGGACAACCAGCGAAGACCCCGTCAAAGTCGAACAAGACCTCATGCGCATCATACCCCGCCCGGACTGGCTCGACCTCTCACACCTGCTCATCTTTCACGGACGCGCCACCTGCATCGCTCGCAAGCCGCACTGCGACCAATGCACGCTGACTGGTCTGTGTCCCTCGGCATTTCTCGCATCTTAACGCTTTCATGCATTGACCGCTTAGATGCTTCCAATTGCCTCGTCCTCTTGCAACGCCTCCGCGTAACTACCCCGATTCTCAGGCGGTAACATACTGGCTATACGAAACATCATATCGTCCATAACCTGCTGGAGTCCTACTTTACGCGGCACATCCTCCGCTATAGCCGGCATGTATGGCTCACCAATCTCAATCGTCACGCGCGGAAACCAGTCACGCAGCGAACGCAACACGCGCCGCGTTCCTCTATGTGCGATTGGCAGAACCATCACCCCCGAACGCATCGCCAGCATCGCCGCACCCTTGCGAGCAGGCATCAACTTACACGCTTTCTCCACCGTTCCTTCGGGGAATATCATCAGAGCCTTTCCTTCTTGCAAGTAGACCAGCGCCTTTTCGAGAGCCACGCGGTCACTCTCCCCACGTCGCACCGCAATCTGCCCCGTCAGCTTAATAGCCCCGCCGATAAGCGGCCAGCCAAATAGCTCCGCTTTGGTAAAAATCCAGACGCGCCTGCGTAACACAACTCCCAACAAAATCGGATCGTACCAGCTCAAATGATTAGTCACGATTAGCAACGAGCCGCTTTCAGGCACATGTTCCAACCCTAGCACGCGATAGCGACAAACCAGGTGGGTAATCACGCGAAAACTGGCCCGTAAAAAGTTGTAAAACATACTCTTTTTCTATACTCGTACCAGCAAAGCGGCAGGCAAAATTTCAATATGAAAACTGGTCGCGTAGGTAGTTTCGCCATCCATCTGCATATTAACCGGCTTGCGACTCTGGATCGCCAGCGACTTCGCGCGATAAAAGGTGACTTCCGGGATGCCAGCATGCTGTCCCTTCTGTACAAGGGGCAGCAACTTCAACGCCCGCAAGAGGGGCGTATACGCGATAGTACAGATATCGAACAGGCCATCGCAATGATCGGCTGTCGGGTTGATGCGAAACCCCGCGCCATACGTCGGACCATTGGTGACAGCCATCAGCACATAGCGCCTATCAGGCACTTTACCTGCTTCTACCGTCCGCGCCTCACCTTCCAACTCGAATGAAAGCCACGGGCAGCGACCATACCCAAACAACAACTGCTTGAGAGTAGACGTGTAGTACAGGCGCAACCCGCTCATAAAAGGGTATTTTTTCAAACCACTCGCCGCGACAGCGATATCAGCATCAATGCCGATACTGCACGAGTTGGCAAAGTAACGCCCGTTGACTATACCGGCATCAACAGCAGCCAGTTGCCCATGAAAAGCCCTCTCCACTGCCATTTCCGGTTCACGCGGGAGCTTAAGCGTGTTCCAGGCAAAGTCATTGCCGGAACCCGCGCCAACAATCCCCAGCGGCACCTGCCTGCCCGCTGCCAGGATACCATTCACAGCTTCATGCACCGATCCATCGCCCCCCACGATAATCACAGGGCGATCTTCACAGGCGGCCTGCATGGCCCGTTCTTTGGCTTCCCCTTGCAGCCTGGTTTCGACATACTCGGCATCTTCATCCTCCGCGCGCCTGCGCGCGGCAGCACGATATTTGTTCATCTTGCCCCGGTTAGCGGCCGGATTAAGGATCACAAGCGTTCGGCCAGAGAACTGTGCAGCATCCATCACAAGACTCCTTCACTGGAGTTTCTAATTTGCTCAGATTGTATCACGTTCCCACCACCACTACAATTCAGAGTTGACATTTCGCCGTTCTGATGCTATTGTTAAATACAACAACAATATATAGTCTGTCCCGCGTTGACCGAAAGAGTACGAGGATGGTCGCCAATAGCGATCCGATAGCTGGTGAAAGATCGGAAGGCTCAGCCACCTCCGAACCGCCTCGTGAGCGGCTCTCTGAAGAAAGTCCTGCGTTCTTATGAACTCAGCGACAAGTAAGAGAGATGGATGGTTCCCATGCAGCACATGAACCAGAAATAAGTGGTCTTTTTCGTCATTGCTACAGTGAAGTAGCAAAGGCAACCCCATTGCGGCGGCTTCTCTTCTGAGACTGATAAAAAGACAAGCAGGGTGGTACCACGGGAGCAATCAACTCGCTCTCGTCCCTTTCATGCAGAGATAGGGGACGAGAGTTTTTTTATGGTCTTTTTGGACATTTCAGGAGGGATGAGGCGATGGTTTCAGCTTCAATAATCAACGTCACCAGTTATACCGGGCTAGAATTGCTGCGCCTGCTCTCGCAGCATCCCGGCTTCAATGTCACCTCGGTCACAGCGCGCAGCGCAGCCGGAAAAACGCTCGGCGAGGTTTTTCCACAACTACACGGCAGCGCGCTCGCCGCCCTACCAATCACGGAGGAGCCAGGGCAAACCGAACTGGCATTTGTCTGCCTCCCACACGCCGCAGCCGCCGAGTCAGCCATGCACCTGTTGCAGCGCGGCACCAGAGTCGTAGACCTGTCGGCTGATTTCCGCCTGCGCGATGCCTCGCAGTACGAAGAATGGTATAAGCACACGCATCCCGCGCCCGCCTTGCTGGAAACCGCCATCTACGGACTGTGCGAGCGCCACCGCGCGCGCATCCAGGAAGCCTCGTTGATCGCCAATCCCGGCTGTCACGCCACCACCGCCATTCTTGCCCTCATGCCCGCCCTGGCAACCGGCATCACCGGCAGCGACATCATCATCGACAGCAAAACAGGCATCAGTGGAGCAGGCCGCAGTCCCACCCCCGGCACGCACTACGCGGAAGCCAACGAGGATGCCAGCGCCTACAGCGTCACAGGGCACCGTCACCTGCCCGAAATCACCCAGGAACTTGAGGCAGCAGCCAGAGATGGAGGCCATCCCGTCGATCACGCCCTGCGTATCACCTTCATCCCTCATCTCGTGCCCATGACACGCGGCATCCTGGCCACCTGCTACGCCGATTTGCAGCAGAATGCTCGCCATTCCATCTCGACGACCGCGGAGGCACGCGCCCTCTACGCGGAATACTATGCGAATGAACCATGCGTGCGCGTAGTCGATCAGCCGCCGCACACAAAATGGACCTACGGCAGTAATCTCTGCCTCATCTATCCAATGGTGGATACGCGCACCGGGCGTCTCCTGGTGTTTGCTTGCCTGGATAACCTCGTCAAAGGCGCCGCTGGCCAGGCCGTGCAAAACGCAAATCTGCTCTTTGGATTTCCAGAAACGACCGGACTTCCATTACTGGCGCTTTATCCATAATCACAGGCAAAATACAAGGAGTTATCACAGGCTATGGCAATCACTTTTTCAACCAATGCTGAGGGAGACATCATCAATAATCACCACTTAATCGCCGAAGTACTGCGCGAGGCGCTGCCCTACATCGACTACCTGAAAGGCAAAACGCTCGTCATCAAGCTGGGCGGCAGCACCCTGGAACACCAGCGCGGCGTCTTGCAGGATATCATCTGGCTGCGCAGCCTGGGAGCCAATCCCGTGCTGGTGCATGGCGGTGGCCCCTACATCAACGCCTGGCTCGAAAAACTCAACATGCCAGCCCAGTTCGAGAATGGCATGCGCGTCACCGATGCTCGCACCCTGGATGTCGTGCGCATGGTACTACTCGGCCAGGTCAATCAGGGACTGGTGCTGATGGCAACCGAAATGGGCGGCAGAGCCATCGGCCTGAGCGGAACCGACGGAAACATGGTCAGCGCGAAGATCATCAGCGAACGCCTGGGTTTCGTCGGTGAAATCAAAGCCATCGATCCCACCTTGCCCCAAACGCTGCTTGACCAGGGCTACATCCCCGTCATCGCCCCGCTTGGTCAGGGGCCGGACGGTACCTGCCTGAACATCAACGCCGACCTGGTAGCAGCACACCTGGCAGGCGCGCTCAACGCCGAAAAACTGATCTTCCTGAGCAACGTCGTCGGCATCTGCAACCAGGATGGCTCGCTCATCCCCGAATTAACCGAGACTGAGGCTAAACAGCTCATGGCAAACGGCGTAATCAGCGGCGGCATGATCCCCAAAGTCA
>DATLSI010000080.1:0-13966 GCA_035534255.1 Ktedonobacteraceae bacterium
CGTGGATGAAGATGGGAAGCTGTGCGCCGCCATGCTTGTGCTGATTACACGCGCCCCTGTTTTGCGGCGAAACTATTTCTACGCGCCGCGCGGCCCCGTCATCGATGATCCTGCTTCACCTGCTCTAACCGTCCTGCTGAACTTTGTGAAGGCCGAGGCACGCAAACATGGGGCATTCATGCTCAAGGTCGAGCCGAGCGTGGCGGACGGAGATCCGGCGTGGTTGACCGCGCTCGCAAAATGCGGCTTTCGCCCCAATCCCTACGCCACGCACGTTCGTCACGAATGGATACTCGACCTGCGCCCCGACGAAAAAGACATCCTGGCAGGCATGAAGGAGAAGTGGCGTTACAACGTGCGCCTGGCCGCGCGCAAAGGCATCACCGTCCGGCGCGGCGAAGGGCAGGCCGACCTCGACACCTTTTATCATATTTATGAGACCACCAGCGAACGCGACCAGTTTTTCATCCACGACAAGCATCACTATGAAGATGTGATGCGCCTCTACGGTGAAGATGACCGCGCCGCGCTCTTGCTGGCCGAATACGAAGGACAGGCCATCGCCGGCATCATCGTACTGCGCTACGGTCGCTGGAGCTGGTACATGTACGGCGCATCCGCCAACGAGCAGCGCAACCTCATGCCCAATCACCTGCTGCAATGGAACGGTATGCAATGGGCCAAAGCGCACGGCTGCTGGTACTACAATTTTCGCGGCATTCCCGATGTGTTAGAAGAAGGCCAGGAACTGTGGGGCGTGTACGTCTTCAAACGCGGCTTCGGCGGCTACCCAATGAGATTTCTGGAAACACATGACCTGATGTATTCGCCACTTGTGTATGGGGCGTATATGCGGCTGCTGGAGGTAAAAAGGAAAAGGGACGAGAGGATGCGGCGGAAGATTGAGGAGAAGAAGAAAGAGATAGAGAAAGTGCCTACTCCTTAACGAATTGTTTGACTTTCTTGAGGTACAATACATACAAGCGGTACTGTTCTCCAGCCACTCAAGAAAGAAGCAGGGACTATGGCTACAACTCCAACCCACAACTCCTTCCATACCACCAGCACGCGCGGATTACGCCACGATAGTTTCCCTATGCGGCTGTATCACAAGGCTAAAAAGCTGGGTATATGGGACCCGCAGAGCATCGATTTTTCGCAGGATAAGCTTGACTGGCAACGCTGTACGCAAGAAGAGAAAGAAACCTTGCTGCAACTGACCTCGCTGTTCCAGGCCGGCGAAGAGAGCGTGACGCTTGATTTGTTGCCGCTCATCATGGTCATAGCGCGCGAGGGACGGCTTGAGGAGGAGATGTTTCTGACGACGTTCCTGTGGGAAGAGGCCAAGCATACCGAGTTTTTCCGCCGCTTCCTCGACGAGGTAGCGCAGGAGCATGGTGATCTGCATCATTTTCATTCGCCCAGCTATCGCAAAATTTTCTATGAAGAACTGCCCCAGGCCATGTATGCCCTGCTCGAAGACTCATCCCCGGCGGCGCAGGCGCACGCAAGCATCACCTATAACATGATCGTAGAAGGTGTGCTGGCCGAAACCGGCTATCATGCTTATTTCAACATGCTTGAGCGCAACAACATCATGCCTGGACTGCGACAGGGTGTGAGCCTGCTCAAGCGCGATGAGTCGCGTCACCTGGCCTACGGTGTCTACCTGATCTCGCGTCTCGTTTCCCAGGATCAGGAGTTGTGGCCGCTGGTGCAGCAGCAGATGAACGAAATGCTTGTACCTGCATTGGGTGTTGTGACCGAACTATTCAGTGGATATGAAGGCATTGAAGATTTGCCCTTTGGCGCAACGTTTGACGAATACATGGACTTCGCCACCCTGCAATTCGGCAAGCGCTACCAGGCCATCGAGCGCGCCAGGGAGCAGAGCATCGAGGAGATCGAGTCGGAATCAGAAGAGATGGTGTAGGAATGCGATAAATCGCATTCCTACACCATCTCTTCTGATTTATTGCATGGTGCGGCCATTACGCCATGTGCGCGCGTAATTCTTGCAGAGCGGCCAGGCGTTCCTTCGCGGTCGCGTCGCCGGGGTTCGCTTTCGCCAGGTTCTTGTAGACACGGCTGGCTTGCTCGAACTCGCCCACCGACTGGTAGGTCTGGCCGAGCATATCGTAGGCATCGTAGTTCTTGCGATCTAGCGCGATGAGTTGTTGCAGGGCCGCTACCGACTCTTTGACCTGGTGAGTTTCAAAGTAGTGGCGGGCGATGATCTGCTGGTATTCGGTCGCCTCACGCGCTTTGCCTGCCTGCCAGCAGAAGCTGACCACTTCGCGCAACAAATCCATGTTGCCGGGCAACAGTTCAACGGCGCGGCGGAAGTTCATAAAGGCATCGTCCGTATTTCCAGTTTCAGCATTGATGTTGCCGAGGCGTTGCAGCGTCTCCCCGGCTTCTTCCAGCCGATTTTGCCGCAGGTAAATGTCGGCGAGCAGGCGCAATTCGGCGGTGCCTTCTTCAAGCAGTCCGCGGCTCACATAGATGTCACCCAGTTCGGCATGCGCGCGCGCATCTTGCGGAGCGAGGCGCACCATTTCACGCAGCACGCTCAGCGCGTTATCCGTCTGGCGTTTGTCGCGATAGAAACGCACCAGTTCGGTGTATTCTTGCAACGCGCTGTCGATATCACCCCGGCGGGCGGAGATTTCAGCCAGGGCTGAAGTGACCTCGTCCGTATATGTGGTGGTTTGCTTCACCTGGCGCAGGATAGCCTGCATTTGTTCTTGCTTGCCGATTCGCCCGTAAGCTTTAGCCAGCATGAGGGAGATTTCCACCTCAGGAGCCTGGTGTTCCTCGCCCTGTTCGCGCGGACGCGCTGCCCAGACGGTGGGCTCAATCGACCCCCGCGAGCCGCTGCGCACGCTTTGCAAGGCGTGCTCAAGCTGTTGGATGGCCGCTTCTGGTTTGCCCTGTGCCAGCAGGCACTGGGCCGCGCTGCTACGTGCCAGGACTTCATAAGACGAATCGCGCATGGCGAACTGGTAGGCATCGATAGCCTGGTCATAATTGCCCGCTTGCTGGTGAATCTGCCCCTGGGCGAAACGTACATCGAAATTATTCGGATAGGTTTCAGCAGCCGAGTTATACTCGCGCATCACGGTCTCGAAGCTTTTCTGGCCATCGCCGCGCAGTTGCCAGCGTATGCGGCTCAGGATTTCGAGCGTGTTGGCGCGACTGGTACCCACGCCGGTAATCATGGCGATGTGCCAGCGCACCAGCGCGATGATGTTGAAAGGATCGACCTGCAAGACGCGCTGGTATTCCGCTACGGCCTGCTGCGTGCGTCCCAGTTTTTGCAGGGCCAGCGCGTAATTCAAGCGTATAGGCACGCTGGTAGGCGCCTCCTGCAGTGCCTGTTCGAGTTCGGTGATGGCGCGGTCCATATAGCCGAGACGCAGGTAGGACTCAGCGGCCAGGCTGCGCTCCTTGAGCAACTCTTCTTTATTGCCGCGTGTCGCAAGCAGGTTAATCAGGCGCACGCGGTAGGTCAGGTTGTTCGGCTCCAGTTGCAAGATACGGCGGTATGTTGAAATCGCATCATCGATACGCCCGTTGACGACGTAGGTATCGATGAGAATACCGTACTTGGTGATAGCCTGCTCAACCTTGCCCTGGCGCACGTAAATTTCACACAACACCTGGTGGATGTCGAGGTACTGCGGCGCGATATCGATCACCTTCAAACACTCCTCGGTAGCCGGAGTCAGCAGACCATGATCGACGTAGCGCTGGATATCCTGCATGGACTGCACCACCTGCATACGTACATTCTCAGGCAGGTTATAGGTGCTGGCCAGCAGCGTATCGGACACGTTTTTGAGTATTCCATCGGTACCTGGATTGCCAGCGATCTGACTGAGCAAATCTTCGGCGCTGGCTGACCTGGCCCGTTGCTCGAACGCTGGAATTCTGGGCGGAGCCGCTGGTTCGGGAACTGGCGCGGGCGCAACTTGAGCGGGCGGTTGCGGTACAGCAGGCTGTGACTGCGTCATTGGTGGCGCGGGTACTGGCATTGGTTGAACCGGCACAGTTGGCGCGGGTGGCATAACGGCGGTTGGTTGTGCTGGCGCAGCCTGTTCTAGCGGTGCTGGCGCGGGCACCGGAGGTGGCGCAACATACGTTGGTTGTTGTTCGGGTGGTATGATGCGCGTTGTGCTGGCAGGCTGCGCGCCATCGGTCAACCATGATGGCGAAGCCTCGGGAGCTGGCGCGGGTGGCTGCATAGCCTGTGCCATAGTAGGCTGCTCCGTCGCTGGCGGAGGCGCGAGCGGCTGTGACGGTTGAGCAGGTTGAGCCATTTGCGCAGACTGCTTATTCGCTATCTGGGTTTTATCATTATCATTCAGGATGCCCGTCAACCAGTCTGGCAGCTCTCCCAACGCGCTATTTGATGTCGGTGGCAGCGGCGCTGATGGCGACCTGGATGCGTCAGCCTGTAAGGACTGCAAGGGCTGATGGGACGGGGACGGGGGAGGAGCCGGAGGCATATTCCCCATGTTATACGCCATGGTGGCGGCGTCCTGCATGCCCCCTTGATAAGGCATAGGAGGCTGTTGCATCATGCCCGCTTGTTCTGGCGGCAGCACGCGCGTCGCGTTGGCCTGTTGCACTGGCGGCAGTGGAGTAGACGCCTGGCGTGGCGGAAGAGGCGTATTCTGTACCTGCTTGAGCATAAACTCGACCTGCGCAACTTTGTCATTCCAGCCGCGACTGCGCAAGAAACCGAGCAGAGCGTTATAGACCGTGAGGGCCTGTTCCTGCTCACCGAGCAGACGATGGGCTTCGGCAGCTTCCTGGCAGAGTTGCACGAGCTGGTCGGACTCTTCGGCTGTCAGGGCATCGAGGTTCACACGATCCACCGCTTCGTCAAAATGCATGGTCGCGGTGCGTAAGTCGCCTTTGGCGCGATAGCATTGACCAAGCGCGTAGTAGCAAGAAAGGGCGTAGTCGGGATCATTTAAGAGCGTCTGGAACTGCCGGATAGCATCATCCCAGCGCCTCTGTTCCTGGTAGAGCCAGCCCAGAAAGTAGCGGGCATCTGGCCGGTCGAAGCCGCTCTCAATTATTTGCTCACAGAGGTCGATAGCATCAGGGAAATGTCCCTGGGTTTGAAAAGTCTGAGCCTGCCTGAGTACGCCCGTAACCTGGCTGGCTGTAATACGTTTTCGAGGAGTTGGCGGCATTCCGCCTCCCATCATGCCTGCCGCAACGGCGGGTCCGGGGTTGCCCCCTCCGTTATAATTGCCCGCGCTTCCCATATTACCCATCATGCCAGTATTACCTCCGCTAAAGTTGCTGATAGAAACCATGTCAGTTGCCACATTCCCACCTTGAGCCAGAGGGCCAGAAGGCCCAGCAGAACTTGCTGGAAAGGAGCCTGACGGCTGCGCCTGCCCGCTCAACTGAGAGAGCAGTTGTTGCGCCTGCGCATTGGCCGCATCAACACGCAATACTTCCTCGCATTGCGCCTGGGCGGCTGCCATATCATTACGTAGGAGATAGCCCTGAGCGGCAGCCAATCGCTCCTGAACCATCAAAGCGAAATCTTTTTTCCCTGCATAATAGGCGGCAAGGCGCTCGTGGGGCTGAGGCTCGTTTGGCGATAATTGCACAGCTTTTTGCCATGTCGCCTCTGCGCGCGCACCCTGTCCGGCCTGTGAGTACAACTCCGCCAGGTGCAAATACGCTCTATAGGCATCTTCGCGCCTGTTCAGAATCACATATAACTCGGCGGTCTTACTCAAAGCGATGACGTTACTTGGGTCCTGTTTGAGTATGTGCTCGTACTCGTCAAGCGCCTGTTTCCACTGCTTGGTTTGCATATAGCAAAAGCCAAGACCACCGCGTGCCGCCGCGTCGTCTGGGAACTCAGCTAGCGCTCGTTCGTATTCTCTCGCCGCTTCAGGCCACTGGCTGTCCCAGCGGAATCGGTCGGCTGCATTCATTGCGGTGCTGAATATTTGTCTGTTCCCAGGCATGAAAGGTACTCTTCCTCATTAGTAAACGGCGTCGTAACGGGCCTGTTTCTGACTGGAAAACCGGCCAGAATCAGTCTGGTTAAAGTTAGGGTACTACAAATTTGATCTTCATGAGCTATGAAACAGCCTTTTTGGTACTAAAGTACCTTCTCTCTAAGAGTCGTATTGTTTCATCGTGTATCACCGCATTTCAAGCGCCGCTCGATCACCCGCGATAATTGATAAATTGCAGTGCGACCGGGTAGTCTTTCTGTTTCAGGAAAGTAATTACTGCCTGCAGGTCATCGCGGCTCTTGGCTGTCACACGCACGGCATCGCCTTGAATTTGCGGTCGCACTTTGGGATAGGCATCGCGGATATGCTTGCTGATCTCCTTGGCCAGTTCCTGTGTAAGGCCCTGCTGCAACTCGATGACCTGGCGCACCTTATTGCCCGACGCGTTTTCCTCTTTGCCCGGTTTAAAGATTTTCAGCGATAGATTGCGGCGTACTGCCTTCGTTTCAAGAATATCGCGCACACTTTTCAGTGTCAGCGAGCTATCCGTCAGAATGGTAATCGTGTCCTTAGCGTGCGCGATCTCCGTTTTGGTATCTTTCAGATCGTAGCGGGTTTGCACTTCACGCCGCGTCTGATCGAGCGCGTTCACAAGTTCCTGCTCGTCAAACTGCGATACTAAATCAAATGAACAGTCAGCGGCCATGAACTTCCTCTCTCTCGCATATCTATGGTACCGAATGGCCAGGCTAGTGCCAATTTCTCTAATCTATACAATCCACAGGATAACAGTTTGAACAGTCGCCTGTGGCATTTTAACGCATTTTTCATATACATGCCAATCGTATCCCCCAGGTGGGTAGGGCCTGTGATAGAATGAACGCTGAAAGAAAACGATTGGGGAGATTGGTGATTCATGGTGGCTACCATATTTGACAGCAGGCAACTGGTTGCGCGCATGACGGCGGAACTGCAAAGCGAGGCCAGACAGTTCCATAAGCAGCAGCATCGTTCGGCGCGCCTGGCGCAGATCATCGTGGGACACGATGGGGCTGCCGAGGTCTACAGCAGGCAATTGACGCGTGCGTGCCGGTCGATTGGTCTGGGCTGCGCGACTCTGGCCTATCCATTCGAGATCGAAGAGGACGAACTACGCGCTGAAGTGGCTACGTTGAGCGATGACCCTCATACTGATGGCGTGACGCTGCTCCTGCCGCTTCCATCCCATATCCAGCAACAGGTGGTAACAGAAGTTTTGCGTCCTGAAAAGGATGTCGATGGACTGGGGCCGCGCAACGCGGGTAATCTCCTGCTGGGTTTTCCCAGTTTTATTCCCTCGACCGCTGATGTCATCATGACCGTGCTCCAGGACGCTGGCATTTCAGTCGCCGGACAGCATGCCGTTGTGGTCGGGCGCAGCAATATCGGTGGCAAACCGACCGCGCTCGTATTGATGCGCCAGGATGCCACCGTGACCATTTGTCACTCGCACACGCAAGACCTGGCCAGCATCACGCGCAGCGCGGATATCCTGGTTGTCAGCATCGGGCGTCCTGCCAGTATTACTGCCGATATGGTCAAACCAGGGGCAATCGTACTGGATGCCGGTATCAACCCGATCAACGGGAAAGTCGTAGGCGACATCGACTTCGCCGGCGTCAAAGAGGTTGCCTCATTCCTGACGCCTGTTCCTGGCGGCCTTGGTCCCCTGACCCATCTCATGTTGATCCGCCATACGCTGATTGGACCACAGTAATCTTCTGCGTTGCAGAACATTAACGAGGCCTGCTTGATTCTCAACCATATCCCTACCCGATCTTCACTGTATCTCCCTTTCTGGCTGATAGAATGCTTAGTAGAGAGAATTAAACACGCAATGTAGGGATGCAAGCGCGATATACATGGTACCAGAGAGAAGCCAGCAGGAGAACTAAAACATGATGAACCTTAGCTCAAGTAATGAGACCGTCCAGAAAAATGCTATGATGGCGACGCGGCCTTCCTACCCCTCATTCCCTACAGATAGTACGCTGGAAACAGTGGAGCAGAAACGACGTTTTGAACTATTGCGCCTGGCCTTTTTCGTGCTGAAATTGCGCAAGCTGGAACAACACCTCAGCAATACGCGCGAGGAGAGTAGCGAACATGAAGAGCGCGACCAGGAACGAAAGTTCCGCAGCAACCTGCTGCATCACGTTATATTCCAGCAGGTGCTAACCCTCATCCAGCTTGACGCGCGTGAGCAGGCTATGCAGATCATCGATGCCTGCCGCAAATGAAAGTCTCCCGCTAAGCGACATGAAGTGCGGGCTATCTCCAACGGGAGGTAGCCCCATATTTATCTCGAGCGATGATATCGCCCAGGATATGCACCACGATCCCCTCTTTCTCGAAGGCGCGGCGCAATTCTTGCAGGTTGGTTTCATTGTTCGCGACCAGCACACAGGGAGCGACCCTGCGCAGACCAAAAGATTTCAGCTTGCCCGAAGCAACGATTTCATTGGCCAGGTTTTCACTGGGTATTTCGATTAAGTACACCTGCGAGAAGGTGACTTCTTTGTAAGCGCGTACCCAATCGGCAAGATTATAGGCCACATTCTGTGGCACCTCTTTCTGACTGCGTTCCTGGAGAATGCTCTGGAGCTGTTCAATATTCTTACCCTCTCCTAAAGCGCGCAGGAAAGAAGCCCGCGTGAGCGTCATGCGGCTCACCAGGCCCGCCTGGTTGAGTTGCGCGAAAGGCAACAGGCTGTAAAGCGTCGGCCAATCAGGTTGTAGTAGCAGCAATTCACTGTTAGGTTGCACGATAAGCGTGCGCTTAGGCTCTTGCATGTCGTGCTGCGCCGGGGGGGCTTGCAATGAAGAGAGGACTGCCCCGCCGAGTTCAGTCACCATAAAAGCTGTGGGATTGACCGGCTTCTTCTCAGCGTTGCTTTCGGATTGCTCGAAGCCAAGCGCGACGATACCCATATCATTGAGGGTAGAAGATAGCAGCCCGGTAAAAATTTCACCGTCAACCTGGTACCACTTCGCGAGAATGGCCTTCGCGTTGCGAACGCCTGCGACACCCGTGTAGGCATAACGTTGGCGCAACGCGTAGGGATCATTTTCTTTGATGACGCGCAGTAGCGATGCAACCGTATACCAGCGTCCGGGAGTGCAGGTTTGCAGGTAGGAAACCAGAGTTTTGCGCCCGGATTTGTGATCCATATAATAGGAGTCATTGGAGTAGGGGTTATAGGCTGCTCCCGCGATATCAATCCAGTGCGTGCCTTGCTGCCAGGACTCCAGTAGCATGCGTACCATACCCTGCGTATCCTGCTGCGCCCACTCTTTCAACCCCGCGCCTTCGATGTAGCGCGCTTTCGTGGCGTTACTGGAAGCGTGGGAAAGCTTTACCAGTCCCATTTCAGTGGCGACGTTATACAGCATATCAAGTGTCAGGTACTCATTGTTGTTATAATCGGACGTGATACGCGGCTTGATCTGGAGCAGGGGATTGAGCTTATTAGCGATGCGCTTTGCCACGTAGCCGGCCTGTGTTGGTTCAATGTTTTGCTGGTACATAGCCCCGATGATGGTTGCCATGTCATACACCACGATTGGACCCAGCTGGTACGTTGTGGCTGGCTCAGTTTCAATTTCGACCAGGCTGGCAGGTCCCGTTTCTTCCTCGATTTCGGAGATCTGCACCGCCTTCTTGAGGTTCTTCAGCAATTCTCGCGGCACAAAGAGCTTGCGCTCGTGCTCAATAAAGGTATCAAAGGCGATAGCATAGTTTTCAAGCGAGCGAATGGAGCCTGCCAGCGTGGGATTATCATAGCCGGTAGCCTCGCGCACAGCCTGCATGGTGGCCATGCCGTCTTGATCGGAGAGCCATTTAAGCAGTCTGCGTGTGGCTGCATCAAACTGTTCCCAGGCAAATAACGGCACTTCCGGCTGTACGAGCTGCCCAACCAGCCGCGCGCGTGTGTCGGTGCGCGAGTAATAGTCATATAGATTGAAGCCATAGCGCTGGCCGATCATACTGATAGCATCAGCGTTCAAACTCGCCAGGATTTGTTCCAACTTGAGCGCAGAGCGATCCTGCTTTGGTGTATAGATTTCGCGTTCAACCAGTACCAGCACATCGGTCATGTCTTTGGGTACGCCAAGTCTTGTGATGATTTCGGCAGGAGATTTGACCTTAGTCAACGTCGCGGTTGTAGCTGCGCGTCCCGTCTTCGCAATGATCTGCTCATCCACTAGCAGGAGATGTTGTTGCAGGGTGGCAACAGCGCGTTCAAAACTCTCACCCGATACGTGCTTGGATAGTTTGTAGAGTACGTCGCGTAACACGCCATCGGGTGTGGACAGGGTCAGCGCCGTATGTAAGACCTGGCGCGCATCCGTATCAAGCTGTTCCCAGGCGAAACGAGCCGCGATGGGATTATGCATACCCGTCGCCAGCGTGCCAGGATGATGCAGCCAACCGTCAGCAGGTTTTTCACCCACTCCCCACCACTGTGCCAGTTGTTCAAGCTCTTCCTCGGAATATTTACTAAAGGCTTGCCGTAATGTTTTCATAATGAATAAATTTCCTCCACATTGCCAGGTATATCAAAGCTAGCAGGGCGACCGCGAGGGTCCCGCTACGCAGTAGCCCCCTACCCTGTACGAAAATGTTTTTTAGTCCTCTGGCTGGTATTGTTCGATGAAGCGAATGACTTCGCGCGTTAACTGGCTGGGGGTCGATGCTCCGGCTGTGACAGCGATGCGTCTCTTGCCTTGCAGCCATTCTGTTTTCAGTTGTGAGAGGTCTTCGATACGCACAGCCGGAACGCCTGCCAGTTCTTCTGAGACCTGTACCAGGCGATTGGTGTTGTTGCTGCGCGGATCACCCACTACCACCGTCAGGTCTGCTCCTTTGGCCTGAGCGGCGACGGCTTCCTGGCGTGTCTGCGTGGCCTTACAGATGTCGATATGCACTTCGGCGCGTGGATAGCGTTTCTTGATGTATTCGATGACGCGCCTGGTATCCCACTGTGAAAGCGTTGTCTGCGTGGATATAGCGATTTTTTGCTCTTGTTCGGCTGTCAGCTGCAGCGCGTCCACATCGGCTTCGGTTTCTACCAGGCTGATATGCCCTGGCACCTCGCCCAGCACCCCTTCCGGTTCGGGGTGCCCCTTCTTGCCGACATACAGCATGTAGTAGCCCCGGGCTACCAGCGTCTGCACAAGATCATGCGTGACGGTGACATCAGGACAGGTTGCGTCGATGCAGTTGAGGCCGCGCTCGCGCGCTTGCTGTTTAACCAGGGGAGAAACGCCGTGAGCGGTGAAGATGACGGTGCCAGTCGTGGCCTGCTCCAGGATAGTGGCCCTGTCAGGGCCGTCCAGCGAGATTACGCCGAGATTAGTTAATTCTTCAATAGCATGACGATTATGCACAATTTGTCCGATAATATAGATAGGTCTGGGAAGCGTAGGGTCTTTCGCGGCCTGACGAACGATTTGTAATGCATCTACGACCCCGTAGCAATAGCCACGCGGTGATATTTTGATGACTTCCATGTATAAAATGCCTCATAGTAATAGAACAAGTTCGCTTTATTATACCACAAACTCAGGCGATTTGTGCCTTATAGCGGGCGAGGACCCAGGGCGATTTAAAAGTCGAGGCATCAGGCCCTTCTTCTCCATAAATGACTCGTCCTTACGACGAGGGCGGAACTTTCGCTTTGCTGAAATCA
Source organism: Ktedonobacteraceae bacterium (assembly GCA_035534255.1). GTDB lineage: Bacteria > Chloroflexota > Ktedonobacteria > Ktedonobacterales > Ktedonobacteraceae > CF-113. The sequence continues at coordinate 11,729 of DATLSI010000080.1, forward strand.
TCCATGAAACGATCTTTTATTTCCACGCAGGAATATATGTCGGAGGGGAGTTTTCCTGAGGCTACAATATTGGTCTTGACCTTAATATGTAGGAATACTGAGCCTGGTTTTCCCACAATTTGTGATAAACATTCTTGTAAGGATTTTTTATCACTTGCCAAAAGGTATTTGGGGAACCTGAAAGCCTTTGCAATAGATTTGAAATCAACGACAGAAGATACTGTGGGCTGTCCCCCTGTGCTCTCGTAACTCTCATTATCAAAAACTATATAGATTATATTGGTATGTACCTTTGGGTCAAAAGAAGCCAGGCCACCAAGATGCATCAGGCAAGACCCGTCTCCATCCAAAGTGACAATTTTTTTGTTGCTAAATGGAGAAAGTCCCAGAGCAGCCGCAAAAACATGTCCCATTGAACCGACCATATAAAAATCTGGCGTGTCCTTTATGGTAAAAGAATCCCTGGAAGGATACCCCGTGGATGAGAGAAAAACCGCCTCATCCATATACGCTTCTTTTACCTGAAGCATTGCATCATACCTGCTCATTGGATATTTGGAGGCCATCTCAGTAGTTTCGTATGGCTCAAACGTGTTTTTCTTCAGGATAAGCGCAACTGGTTTTTTTGTTTCCAAAGCTTTGGTAACGAGAGCATTAATCTGGTCTATGTATTTAAGCGGATCAAAAATCTCATAAGGCAAAAGAAACGTATTTAAAATCTGCTCCATCTGGACTCCAGTAACATCATGCGCGGGAACATCAGAACCCTTACCTCCCTCACCTCTCCAGGTAATGATATAAAAAACGGGCATTTCATAAATCTGCTGAAGCGAAGTAAGCGCGTTAAGCGTATTCATAAGTCCGGAGTTCTGGATAGCAACGATTGGGATATTTCCTGTGGCAAGGTACCTGCCCGCGGCAATCCCCATGGCAACAGCTTCATTTACGGGTGAGATAACCTCAATTGCGTTGGTATCCAGAAGATAATCGATGAAAGGTTTAAAATATGTACAGGGAACCTGGATAACTGGATTCAGCTGTTTTTGTAAAAGCGCTTGTGTGAAATCTTTTGGATGAACAAGAGTAGTACTCATGGTTAAATTGTTATACCTCTATCTTTGCACTTTTTGGTTGAGCCGCCTCAAGCGGTAAAACGGTCACACAGGGAGTCAGGTTCTCTTCTTCTTGCATCATGGCCTTATTATATCAGACAAGGGTCATTCTGAACAGTTTCCGGGCGAGGATTGAACGCAGATCATCGGGCGTGTACAGGCAGACCGCGGGCAGCAGACCCGCCAGTTCTTCGATGGACGAGGTTTCGGCAAGATCAAAAATGACCAGGGGCGTGCGACGCCCGGCGCATCCCTGCGCGATGGCTGCCGCGCTGATTTGTAAGTTTGGCACCGCGTCACCCTGGCGAGAGAGATCAGGCATATTCATCAATAATTGCGTATACGGTAGGAGCGCTGTGAGGCGTTGAGGAGTCTCTTCCTGGTAGATACTCTTGATGCCAGCCTGCTGCAACAGCATTTTATATGGCTGACGCTGTATCTCCGATCCTATCAGCAGCGCCGAGCGCCCGCGCAGACCGCCCAGACAGGCTTCGGCGATCGATACGATCTCAGGGACAAAATGCTGCATGCGCTGAACTCCTCCTTGTATGGTATGGTATTCATCTCTACCTTTAGATACTAGAGCAAATACTGTCAAGACAGCATCAGGTAAATGCCGTATATTTCATGCATGTTGTACCGTAGGGGTAGGTTCGTTGTTCAGAAACATATCCAAAAATGCGTTATATTTCGTGTCTCAGATGCGACATATATATAGTTACGAGTAGCATATTGGCCCTAAATGAGCGAACGTACACTACTAGCAAAGTACCTCTTACGGTATTTCTGTACTCAGTGACTGAAGTGCCACCTGAAGCCGTTTCACCGTAATGATCTTGTAACAGAAAACTGGTACCAGAAAATGACATCTGGTACCAGTTTCTTTCCGACCCCCCTTCCCTCATGCCTCTGGCTATTGGTGCTATGAGGAAGATGATAGGGTAAAAGTCCCGCTCGGCCTCTGAATGTTTGCTCGAATAGCGTTTCTTTGATAGAGTTCGGGCAAAAGTAGCACGCATGAGTTGAGGGTATGGTATGAAACGCACCTGGGATATTGAAGAGTTAATTGAACATTTTACCCTCGTTCCTCCCGAACTCGAACTCCTCGGGAATAAGACTGGGGCAA
>DATLSI010000081.1:0-3946 GCA_035534255.1 Ktedonobacteraceae bacterium
AGATTCACGCCCAGTGGAGAGTAGAGGACAACCGGGATGGTGAGGATCAGCGAGACGAAGAAGCGATTACGCATACCCGCTTCCATCTGCTTCGCCATGAGTGGGTCGCTCATGTCATGTTCCATCATACCGTGACCCATACCAGGGCGTTCTAGCGCGGGCGTTGCAGACATGTCGTGATGGGCGCGCGCGCCATCCAGGGCAGGCAAGGTGTCGGTGAGCGACTGCCCGCAGTCAAATCCACACCCTTTGACCATTTCCTTCAGTTGTGCCTCGCTCAAGATAGTCTCGTCATAGGTGAAGGTCGCTGTTTGAGAGACATAACTGGCTTCTACTTTGGTAATTGGTGCAAGCTTGCCGAGGCTTTTCTCGATCTCGCGCGCGCACCCGGCAAAGTTCAATCCCTTGACCGCCAGTGTGACCGTTTTCATGTATATGCTCCTCTTGTCCTCACCTCTCCTGATGAGCAATATGCTCGTGTTTTTCATCCTTACTCAAACGGGGAAAACCATGCTTGATAATCAAGGGAAGGTCGTCTTCACGATTCCACTACTCAGGCATACTTCTTTATCACAAAAGCATCATGCCATTGTAGTGTACACGCAAACAAGTTCGTAATCTACTCTGCGAAGCGTTTTAACTGGCCTTTTGCTTGAATACTCAGCGCAGCCTCAGTTTTCCCTCAAGGAGCCCTCAGCAGCGCATGTCAAACTAGAAGTGTAGCATACAGAGAACCGTACAGCTACCAGACTCTTTTGTCAAAGGCCTTTTTCAGAAGGAAGGAAAAAAGTATGATAGAAACAACGAAACCACAATCCGCGGCAACCGTGCGAGACCCCGTGTGTGGTATGACAATTGACCCGGCGCAGGCATTTGCGACACGCGCTGCTGGCCTCGAGACGCTCTACTTCTGCTCTGAGCGCTGCGTGGGGCAGTACGACCGGGAACATACCAGCTCGGCCACGACCGGCATTTCGGTTACCGGGAAACTGCGCCGGATCGAGCTTTCAGTCGCAGACTTTGACGGGCGACAGGGTGCGAGGCGCCTGGAAGAGCAGCTCAAAACGCTCCCCGGAGTACGACAGGTCACGGCGAACTCGGGCGCTAAATTAGTGCGCATCGAATACGATCCAGCGCAGGCGCAGGTAGAGACCATGGTAGAGCGAGCCAGAACCGTCGGCTATACGCTGGGAACCGCAACGACACAACTGGATATTCAGGGCATGCACTGCGCCTCGTGCGTCGTCGCCATTGAAGAAGCGCTGCAACACACGCCCGGTGTGCTGAAAGCGAGCGTCAACCTGGCGACCCAACAGGCCCATATCGAATACGTACCAGGCCTGATTGATCGTAAGGGATTATCACAGGCCGTTAAGGATGCGGGCTACCAGGCGCGCGAAGCATCTGCCCCTGGCGGGACGATGATCGATCGCGCCGATCAGGACCGGGCCAGAGAGTACAGTACGCTGCTGCGCAAATTCTGGTTCGCGACCATCGTCTCGCTGCCCGTCATCATCTTCTCCTATCCGCAGTTCTTCCCAGGGTTGCGCGACTGGCTCACCCCTGGCAGCGATGCGCGCCGCATCGTGTGGGGCCTGCTCGGTCTGCTCACCATCCCGGTGCTGGCATGGGCAAGCCACTTCTTCACCGGCATGTGGCAGGCGCTCAAACACCGCCAGGCCAACATGCACACCTTGATCGCGATTGGTGTCTCCGCAGCCTGGTTGTATTCCAGTGTGGCGGTAGCCGTACCGCAACTCTTCCCGAAGATAGAGTTCGCGGAGGTCTTTTACGATGTCACAGCAGTCGTGGTTGCCCTGGTCAATCTGGGGCTGGCGCTGGAACTGCGAGCGCGCGGGCGCACCAGTGAGGCCATCAAGAAACTCATCGGCCTGCAAGCCAAAAACGCGCGTGCGGTGCGTGATGGCAATGAGATAGATATTCCTATCGAAGAAGTCGTGGTAAGCGATATGATCGTAGTACGGCCAGGAGAAAAGATCCCGGTGGATGGTGTGGTGGTGGAGGGCAACTCGTCGGTGGACGAAAGCATGATTACCGGCGAGTCTATCCCCGTAGAGAAGCGCGCCGGGGACGAGGTGATCGGCGCGACCATGAACCAGACGGGCAGTTTCCGCTTCCGCGCCACAAAGGTAGGCAAAGATACCGCGCTGGCCCAGATTATCCGCCTGGTGCAGGACGCGCAGGGGTCCAAAGCCCCCATCCAGAAAGTGGTAGACCAGGTGTCGCACTACTTTGTGCCGACGGTGATGATCCTGGCGGTGGCTGCCTCGGTGACCTGGTTCATCTTCGGACCGCAGCCCGCAGGCGTGTACGCGCTGATCGTCTTCGTGACCACGCTCATTATCGCCTGCCCCTGCGCGCTGGGACTCGCCACCCCGACCAGCCTGACCGTCGGCATCGGCAAGGGCGCGCAGCAGGGCATCCTGACCCGCTCCGGCGATGCTCTCCAGACCACCAGGCGCCTGCAGGCGCTCGTGCTGGATAAAACCGGCACCATCACCAAAGGCAAACCGGAACTCACCAATGTGGTCGCCGAGACGAGCTTTGAGGAAGATGCGCTCCTGCGGCTTGCGGCAGCAGTCGAGCGCAATTCCGAGCACCCGCTGGCAAGCGCGATTGTCGAGGGCATGCATGTCCTGCTGGGGAACGCGAGGCTCATGGAGAAGTATGCGCTCCCTCTGGGTCGGCTCGTGGCGGAAAGCCAGCGCCTGGCCGACGATGGGAAGACACCCATGTATATTGGCGTAAATGGGCACGCCGCGGATATCGTGGCGGCTGCCGATACCGTCAAAGAAGAGTCGGTGGCTGCCATTGCCGCGCTCAAGCGCCTGCGATTAGAGATGGTGATGCTGACCGGCGACAATCGGCGCACCGCCCATGCCATTGGTCGGCAGGTGGGCGTGGATCGCGTGCTGGCCGAAGTACTTCCGCAAGATAAGGCGCACGAAGTGCAGAAGCTGCAGCTCGAGGGCAAAAAAGTGGGCATGGTGGGAGATGGCATCAACGATGCGCCCGCCCTGACGCAGGCCGATGTGGGTTTTGCGATTGGCACGGGTACTGATGTGGCCATCGAGGCGGCCGATAACACGCTCATCAGCGGGAATCTCACAGGGGTGGTGACCGCCATCGAGATTTCCAAAGCGACGATGCGCAATGTTGTGGATGAACTCATAATTTGTCGTTTTTCTGCCACAAAACGGGTCGCAAAGTGTGCTTAAAACCAGTATGGAAGCGGAGCGAAAGTTTAAGCTCCCTGCCGCATATCTTGTCGTGTCTTTCAACGATACCCATAGGCATGCATTTCCGTTATATAGATCGATGCAATGCCACCTTTTGCCACATAACCTGTCGCATTAGGATATCAATGTCGTGTGAAGATGCATCTCTTCATGAACAGGAGCACTTTTTCATCATGACGAAGATACAACGTAAATCAGAAGATTCAAGGCAAGTCCGCGCCTGGCCGAATACTTGTATAGTTTTCGCTCATGGCATCTTAATGATTTACCTCTTGTTTAGAAGAGCAAACACTTTTTCATCGTAGAACTGAGTATCCACATACAAACTTTCTCGGAGTAGGCCTTCTTCCTGAAAACCAAGTTTTCTTAACACCTGTGCGGAGGCGTGATTTGGCAGAGCAACGTGAGCCTCAATACGATGCAGTCGGCAGGAATCAAACCCAAACTGAAGAATTGCAGCTAAGGCCTCTGACATGATCCCTTTGTTCCAATAGGGTTTGGAGAGAATATAGCTGAGTGTAGCAGAAAAGTTATCGGCATCCCATGAATATCCACAATTTCCCACAACCTTGTCTTCTCCTTTCAAGGTAATCCCCCAGCGTATTGCTTCTCGGTCAGCAAAACGTTTTTGATGACGTAATATACTCTTTTCTGCTTGTTCAAACTGGGTGAACGGAGGATCATAG
>DATLSI010000082.1:0-10880 GCA_035534255.1 Ktedonobacteraceae bacterium
CGAGGTGCCGCTTCACTTCAATGATGGCCGGGTTAAATCGCTCGATGTGCCCGATGGCAAGCTTGGCCCCGCGCTGGCGAGCGAGTTGGATGAGCGCGAGGGCCTGCTCAATGGTGCTCGCCATGGGTTTTTCAAGTAGCACATTGATGCCCCTGTCGAGGACATACGAGGCGACCTCAAAATGCAAGTGCGTAGGAACGACCACCGATATGAGGTCAGGGTTCGTCTTTTCGATCATCTCACGATAATCGGCGTAACCCGCCACATGGAACCGGCTCACCGCGTTCCTCAAACTGGCCTCGTATGTATCCGCGACACCCACTATTTGGACCTGCTCCTCATCGAAATCTCTGAGCGCTCGCAGATGGTTCATTCCCATCGAGCCAGCACCGACCACGGCGATCTTCAAGCGCATAGTGTCCGTACCTCCCTCACTATCATTGACAGGTCTTCCGCGCTCAGCGCGGGGTGGACTGGAATCGACAGCACGTGCGCCGCCGCTTTTTCCGTTACAGGTAGATATGTATCACCAGCCGACCGCTTCCCCTTTGTCGTCTCGGATGTATCTATAAGTCTAAACGTATCAATATGCTCACGGTAATAAGGCTGCTGATGAATAGCCAAAGGGTAATGGACAGCTGTCCCAATTCCCTTTGCACGCAATTGCATTGCCCATTCGTCCCGGTTGCCAGGAACCTGGATGGTATACTGATGATAGACATGCCGAAACCCCGGACGTGTTACAGGAGTCTGAATGAATTCTCCCAGGTGCTTCGTCAAGAATGCAGCATTGGTAATGCGCTGCTCGGTAAACTGTTCCAATTTCTCAATTTGAACCAGACCAAGCGCACCTTGAATCTCCGTCATGCGCATGTTGTACCCAAGCATAGTATGGCAGTAACGCTCTCTTTGCCCATGGCTACGCAACAGACGCACGCGCTCGGCGATTTCATGATCATCAGTGGTTACCATTCCACCCTCACCGGTGGTGATATTCTTGGTAGCATAGAAGGAGAAACAGCCGGTACCAAAGCTCCCAACAGGTTTCCCATCTATACTGGCAGCATGCGCCTGGCATGCATCTTCGATAATGATCAGGTGATGTGCTTCCGCGATCTGTTCCAACCGCCTCATATCGCAGGGATGACCGTACAGATGCACCGGTATGATGGCTCTGGTGCGGGGAGTGATGGCGGCCTCTACCAACTTGGGATCAATAGTGTAGGTATCCGGCTCAATATCGACGAACACGGGGGTAGCGCCGACCAGCAGGATAACATTGGCGGTCGCTGCGAAACTAAACGCAGTCGTGATCACCTCATCACCGGGACCGATCCCGTGCGCTAGAAGAACAAGATGAAGCGCTGCCGTTCCTGAAGAGACGGCCACCGCCTCTTGTACCCGGCATACTTCTGCAAAACGCCGCTCAAAAGCCGCGACATTCTCCCCCTGTGCTAACTGTCCCGAAGCAAGGACTCGCAGAACAGCTTCGTCCTCCTCTACCCCTAAGAGTGGATGAGCAATAGGAATCATGAAATAAATCTCCCCCCAGACAAACAGCGAAAAATAGAGCAACCCCTTTGTATCTTTGATAACAATTGCAGCCCGCTAACATATGTTTACTGCATGACCTTCCACTTAAAAAGCGAATGGAAAACCAGGGTGAATGAGGAATGACCACCATTTTCTAGCCTGGCAACTCATGACGATAACCCCCAACGTTACCATCTCGCTTGAAGCAATTTTTAAGAAGCTGCCAGGCAGTAAGAACCACGTTAATAACTTTACTAGGGATATATTAGTCTATTTTAAGTCTGCTTGTCAATTGTTTACTTGATTAAATTCATGTAAAATTCTATCTATTTTTAGATTTAGGATGAACCGATGGGTTTAATATCTTCAGTGTACATAAGATTTCAGTAATAAGGAAGCTAACGGTGTTTAGATTATTACAGTTTTTTCATCAATCTAGAAACTTATTTTTGATGTCGCTTGAAAGAGTAGAACCGATGCCTCCTTATTTACCCTAAACACAAATACAAGCAAAAAGAGCTTTTTTTGAGCCTGAAGAACAGGTGTAAACGATCTGTTGTCCTTATCGCCTGGCTTTTCTATCTCTTGCGCTAATTAGAACATAGGTCTTTCACTCTTATATCGAACTATACAAATGTTCATAACATGTGGTAGGTATTTAGTACCAGGAATGATAGTGAAATGGATGAAGCGGCCTGGGGCAGGGTATAGGAGTGCAAGCAATTGATGATGTGCGGATGCTCTTTATCCAGGGTGAGCGAGATGCGGGTATCACGGGAAATTGGAAATACCTGCTCAATCAGCCTTGGAGTCACCACCAGGAGCCTGTACGATTGCTAGTTGACTACATCTTGCTCAACCAACCCAAACGCTAGGAGCCTGGGGGCGGTACACCGGTGCAGTAGGTAGTCATCGAGCATGCGCTGAGCACGTATTCCCATATTCATTCGTACTTCTGCCTCACTCAGCCATGTCGGTTTTCCTTCGACACTGCTGCGCAGTGCTCCGCCGGCAACCTCGCCATGAAAGACAATGTCCAGTGTACTCGCGCTTCTGAAATGCTTGCTGGGGCAGGAGTAGTGGCCAATCACATCGTTTATGTGGAGGAGCATGCCGGTCTCCTCTTTACCCTCGCGCTGCGCCGCTTGAGCTGGATGCTCGCGCCAGCGCACAAAACCACCGGGGAAAGTGAAATGGTCTTTTGGGGATTCAATAACCAGGTAGCGACCTTGCTCTTCAACAATCACGCTTACACACACAAAGGGAGGCAAATTCCCAGCCAGCAGGAAGTTAAGGACGTTCACTGAGAGGCTAAACAACTTCTTTACGAAACGGTAAAACATAATTCATCATCCACCTTTCCTCACCATTCACCTATATTCAAGTATACAAAAGTGGACAAGCAGGCACCCGACTTTATTGTTGATCTCCAACGTCGTCTCATTTATAAAGTGGAGTAGATTCACAAAACTGATTCTTTCGTAACTTCCAAACTCATCCCTTGTATTTTCCATTTCCAGACGTTATACTCTCTACATAGCACGCTTGCTTGCGACTGGTTCAAATTTCATTCAACGGGGAAGCGACAAATTGACATCTATAAAGATCACATGTGTCAGTCCGGCGCGGCTAACACAATCGTTCACCCCATTGATACATTGCAACAACAGACACATTCGACACAATAGCTACCGACCTCTTTTATAATTGAACGCTATCTTCAATGGCATCCATTCGTACAGGGTAGGGGCCGGGCTTGTCCCCGCCCTGGTCGCTTCCTGGTCGCAGTGATGATTTTTCTCCCCCAAACGTCCCCACATCTCCCTTCCTGTGGTACAATAGCCTGGACATTATTTGAGACATTTTTACAGGGAAGTTGAAGAAGAGACGATGTTGGAACAGCAAGATTTGCTCGCCGGGCTGAATGAACCGCAGAGAAAAGCCGTCACCACCACGCGGGGGCCGGTGCTGATCCTGGCGGGTCCCGGCAGCGGTAAGACGCGCGTGATTACGCACCGGATCGCCTACCTCGTGCAGCACGAGCAGGTGTCGCCCTGGCACGTGTTGGCCGTCACCTTCACCAATAAGGCCGCTAAGGAGATGCGCGAGCGGCTGGAGAAGCTGGTGGGCGTCAATGAGTCGAAGGAAATGATGATCGGTACCTTCCACGCCATCTGCGCGCGCGTGCTGCGCATCGAAGCCGACTACCTCACTCCCATCGGCCTTAACCGCTCGTTCGTGATCCTCGATGCCAGCGACCAGGCCACGCTCATCAAACGCGCCATCAAAGAAATGAACCTGGATGAGAAGCAGTACAAGCCCACCAACATGCAAGCCCTCATCTCGCGTGCCAAGAACGATATGCAGAACCCCGACCAGATGGCCGAACGCGCCGCCAAATACACCGAAGAGGTGGCGGCTCGCATCTATAAAGCCTATCAAAAGCTCATGCGCGCCAACAATAGCGTCGATTTCGATGATTTGCTGCTGCTCACCGAACAGTTGTTGCGGCGCGAGCCTGAAGTGCTGCGCAAGTACCAGCGGCGCTGGCAGTACATCCACGTGGACGAATTCCAGGATTGCAACCTGCCGCAGTACAAGTTGATCCGCCTGCTGGGATTGGGATCGACTTCCGATGAGCATCCTGAAGGGCTGGGCAACGTGTGCGTGGTGGGCGACGATGACCAGATGATCTATACCTGGCGCGGGGCCAGCGCCGAGAACGTGCTGCGCTTCGAGCGCGACTTCCCACAGGCGCAGATCATCCTGCTGGAACAGAACTACCGCTCCACGCAGACAATCCTGGACGCCGCGCAGAACGTCGTGCGGCGCAATCGCACGCGCAAGGATAAAAGCCTGTGGACGGCGCTGGGCCAGGGCGAGAAGATCATCGTGCATCAAGCCTATGACGAGGAAGACGAGGGTCTTTTCGTCGGGCATGAAGTGCAGCGTTTGCTGGCGCGCGGCGAGGTGAAGCAGCGCGGCGAGATCGCCGTCATGTACCGCACCAACGCGCAGTCCCGCGCCCTGGAAGAGCAGTTCATGCGCCTCAACATCCCCTACAAGGTCATTGGCAGCCGCAAATTCTACGAACGCAAAGAAATCAAGGACATGCTGGCCTACCTGCGCCTGCTGGTCAACCCCTACGATGACCTCAGCTTGCAGCGCGTCATCAACGTGCCAAACCGCAAAATCGGCCCCAAGACGCTGGGCGAATTGCAGCACTGGGCCGCTGAAGAGCATATCACCCTCTACGATGCCGTGCAGCGCGTCGAAGAACAGCCCACGCTCGGCAAGTCCGCCAAACTATCCATCTCTGGCTTCGCGCAGTTGCTGATCGATTTTCGCGCAGCCATGGACGAACTGCACCTGCCCGAACTGGTGGATCGCGTGGCCGAGCGCAGTGGCCTGGGACCCGACCTGCGCGAGCAGCCCGACGGCGAGGAACGCTGGAGCAACGTGCTGGAACTGCGCCGCGTGGCCGAGGACTACTCCGAGATAGAGACGCGAACCGCCCTCGAACTCTTCCTGGAAAACGTAGCCCTGGTAGGCGGAGCGGACACCGTGCAGACGGGCGAAGATGGTACCTTGATGAAGGAAGAGAACCGCGACGCCGTCACACTGATCACCCTGCACGCCGCCAAGGGGCTGGAGTATCCCGTCGTCTTTATCGTAGGCATGGACGAAGGCTCGTTGCCGCACTCGCGCTCGGTCGATAAGCCCGATCAACTGGAAGAGGAACGCCGCCTGGCCTACGTCGGCTTCACGCGCGCCATGCGCCGCCTTTACCTGCTGCGCGCCACGCGCCGCTCTTACTTTGGCGACGTGCAGGCCACCGAGCCATCGCGCTTCCTCGACGATATTCCTACGAACCTGGTCTCCAATTCGGGCGTGGCCGGTGGTCGCTCCTCAGCCGCGTCGCGTTCATTCGCCACGCGCCGCTCCAATTGGGACGACGACTACAACCAGGACCGCCAGTCGGGGCGCGATACGGGTCACGTCTTCGGCTCCGGCAAGCCCATGGCCAACAGCAAGGCCCCGCAATGGATGCCGCCGCCGCGTCCAACACCCGGCACAACCCCTGGCTCGCAGTCTTCGCTGCCCTCATCATCTACGACGCCTGCAACACCTGCGACACCTATAACGCCGCCGCCAGCCGCGAAACCAGCGAACCCGCAGTTCAAACCCGGCGACCAGGTGCGCCACAACGCCTTCGGCGACGGCATCATCCTCAAAAGCGAAATGGTGCAGGGCACCGAATTCGTCGACGTGCAATTCCACGGCAAACACGGCAAAAAACGCCTCAGCATGGACTTCGCAAAACTGGAGAAGATATAATCTTTATATCTTCTGCTGCACCATAAAGTACCATGTGCCTCTTCGCCCCCCGCTTCTTTGCCCCGAAAGATTTACGGCTTGCGTTGATTTCTTTCAGCAAGACAATTCTTCGCCGGTCTATTTTGTTCGCATTTTCCGCGCGCGAGATAGCAGGTAGGACTAGATTCGGGGAGGCATTTTTACACATGATTTCTTTTCATCTTAGGTTGCGCCGCGCATTGAGCTACGCCGCGCTTGGCATTGCATGCGCGTTATTGATAACGAGCTGCAAACTTCCCTGGCAGCACGCGCAAACAACGACAGTGGTGGCCAGTACGTTAAGCCCGAAACCCACCGCGCAGAAGCTGATCAGCACGGTGCAGAAAAACTTCCGCAGCGTCACCGCCTTTCACGTCGTAATGAAGGTAGATAACCTGGGTACCGCTCCCAACGGAACCTTCCAGATTCGCAGCGCGGACGGCGACGTGCTGATGCCCGACAAAGTGAAGGCGTCGGCCAACGTGCTGCTTTCCGGCCAGGTTGTGGCTGTTGAGCTTATCAGCATTGGCGACACGCAGTACATTACCGATCCCATCACCGGCCAGTGGCGCGTCGTCAAGGGCGTCTTGAACGCCAGCACACTGACCGATCCCAACGCCGGCATTATCTCGCTCGCCAACAAGCTCACCAATTTGAGCGCGCCAACCGACGATGTCGTCAATGGTATACCGTGCTGGCGCATCAACGGAGAGCTGGCCGCGCAATCCCTGGCCTTCCTCACGGGCGGCGGCATGCCCGCAGGCACCATGCTCCAGACAACAGTGTGCATAGGCAAAGCCGATGGCCTGCCCTATCAACTGGCCGTCACAGGCCTGGCCGCGACAGGCGATACCGCGCAAACCGCGCGCACATTCACCATCTCGAACTACAATGAATCAATCGCAATCGCGGCACCGCAGATTTAATATCTCTTATCTCTACACAGGGGGTTAGATGTACACATTAGAAGACGACCAGGAGACATCGGCGCGGCTGCGCAGACGAGACTTTGCAGGAGTCTCGTCTGCATTGCCGCTGCCGGGGGAGAATGACGCGGGCGACGACATGTCCCAACCCACCGCTAAAATTCCCAGGCTTGTCTCCCCTCGACAGATTACCAGTTCTTTCAGGCAACTCACAACGCCGGGCAAAGACGCGAGCAACATGAGCGGGAAGGGGAAGCGCGCGGCGCTGGCAGCCATGATCGTGGCCTGCGTCGCCGTTTTCTTAACCGCCATGGACCAGACGGTGGTGGTGACGGCGCTGACAAAGATTATCGCCGATCCCGGCATCAATATCTCTTTCACCCACCTTGACCACGCCGCCTGGATCATCAGCGCGTATTTGCTCGGATTTATCATCGCTATGCCGCTGATGGGGCGCGTCTCCGACATCTATGGGCGCCGCCGCATCCTCATGCTGTGCCTGTTCATATTTGGCGCAGGCTCCGTACTGTGCGCCCTGGCTCCCACGCTTGGGCAGAATATCGATCTCAGTTTTCTTGGCGGCATCGGTATCGATACCTCGTCACCCGGACTCATCTTTTTGATTGCGGCGCGTTTCATCCAGGCCATCGGCGGCGGCGCGGTCGTGCCTGTGGCGATGGCCATCGTGAGCGACTTCTACGGGCAGGAGCGGCGCGGACTGGCGCTGGGCATTGTCGGCGCTGTCACGGAGGCTGGCGGCGTGGTCGGCCCCCTGTACGGCGCGCTCATCGTGCAGCGCCTGGACTGGACGGACATCTTTTACTTCAACGTGCCGATTGTGCTGGCGTTGATGATCGCTGCCTGGTTTATCATCCCCAGGGGCAAACGCCTGCGCGACCGCATCGACTGGCTCGGCGCGGCCCTGCTCGGCGCGGCGCTGACCTGCCTGAGCCTGGGCCTCGCGCAGCAGGGGACTGATCTCGGTCCGACAACCTTGAATGGCGCGACCCCGCAGAATAACCCACTTTCGCTGGCACTGGCGGCGGTCTTCCTGATTGCCTTCATATTCGTCGAATGGAAGGTGCGCCACCCTGTCGTTGACCTGTCGCTTTTCAAACGCTTTACCTTCAGCGCCAGTTCAATGGTCAGTTTGCTGGTCGGCGCGGCCCTCATTATCGCCATGGCCGATATCCCGTTGTATGTGGATACCGTCCTCAGCAACCAGTTCTCGCAGGCTGATCTGCCCCTGGTAAGCGGCCTCGCGCTGCTGCGACTCACCGCCATGATTCCTGTTGGCGCGTTGTTGGGCGGCTGGCTGTGCGGGCGCATCTCCAGCCGTTTCACGGGCGTGCTTGGCCTGCTGTTCACCGCGACCGGCTTCTACCTGATGAGTCGCTGGCCCATGAACGTGGACTGGAACCAGCTTACCATCAGCACCATGACAACCGGGCTGGGTTTCGGCCTGGTCATCGCGCCCATCAGCACCACGGCCATCAACTCTGTGCGGCCATCACAGGCGGGCATGGGATCGGCAATCGTCACCTCGCTGCGCATGCTTGGCATGACGCTGGGCCTGGCCGCCCTCACTTCCTGGGGCATCGGCTACTTCAAGCAACTGGCCGCGCGCTTCCCCTCGCTGCCCGTTACTGCTACGGCGGCCCAGTTCGCGCAATGGTCGCAGGGCTATGCCAATCACCTGGTCAACTCGGCGCACTCGTTATACACCACCATCTTTTTCATCACTATGATGCTTGCCCTTATCGCTATCGTGCCTGCCCTCTTTTTATGGGGCAACAAACCTGCTATCGGCGAGGGCGTGCAGCCTGAGGACGATCCCACGCTTGTACCTGATCCGTCACTGGCAAGCGATCCGACCGTCCCCGAACCGGTGGCGGGAACCTTTCTCGCCAACGCCGAATTGCTGGATAGCGTTGATGAAAACGTAGTTCCGCCTGTCCCTCCTGTCATCGACGCCCCGCGTGAAGGTGGTGGCCGCCGGCCCCGCAGAAGACGACGGCGCGTGCTGGTCTTTGCCTGTATTTTGCTGCTGCTCTTACTTATCGCGGGTGGTATCTTCGTGGCGCTCACGTGGCAATCGCCCGTCAGCACAACGGCCACAGCACCAACAGCACCAGCCACAGCAACCACGACGCCAGGCTTCACGCCCACCACGGCACCAACGCCCATTGCCGGGCCGCGCATGATCGAAATCGCCCTTGACAACGGCGCGCTGACCTCCATCTTTGTCACGCAACTTGGCCTGAAGTCCGGCGTGTTGACCGATATGAAAGTTTCACCCGCTTCCGGCGACGGCATCGTGATCAGCCTGAACCTGCATATCGACACCAGCGGCCTCCAACGCGTCATGCCTGTCGAACTCGATAGCACCATCAGCATCGATAAGCAGCAGAACATCCAGTTGCGCGTGTTGCACCTGAAACGCGACGGGCAGGACGCTGGCCCGGCGGCGGCAGCCAGCATGGGACAGGCGCTCAACCAGTTGCTGATAAGCTCCGTCATGCCCTCACTGCGCAATATTCTGAAAACCGCGAAGCTCATCGCTGTGCATACCAGCTCATCCATCGGATGCGGCCAGGGCATCGAAATGCTGACCC
Organism: Ktedonobacteraceae bacterium; assembly: GCA_035534255.1. Lineage (GTDB taxonomy): Bacteria > Chloroflexota > Ktedonobacteria > Ktedonobacterales > Ktedonobacteraceae > CF-113. The sequence continues at coordinate 9,431 of DATLSI010000082.1, forward strand.
TCTTGATCCAGGCTCCCCCCATCCAGGGGCTGCCCGCGCAGCCAACCCCGACCGCCCTTTGCTTTAAGGGGCCGGTCGATATCAACAACCTGTTACCGAACTAAATCGAGGAGAGAACCATGAAAAAGTTACGCTTTATGCAGGTGGGTTGGATGCTTCTGCTGGCCGCGCTGGTGCTCGGCGTCTCATTCATCTCACCAGCCCTGGCATCAAACAGAGCTGCGCGGCATACAAACGCGGCGACAGCCCCCGGCACCTCTACCACCGCCATCAACACACTGGTGTATCTGACACTGGGCATGCTGCAGCCACAGTTCCAACAACACCTTGACCAGCAGGTACCCGTTACTGTGAATAGCGACATCAACTCTATCGTAGGCACCATGCCAACGCAAGACCAGGCCTGGGCCAGGACAATGGCGACCACGCTCATCCAGCCCAATGCCACGCTGCAAAGCCTGGTGCCGCGGCAGAATGGCCTGGATATGACCATCCAGGTCGCTCTCTATCCCGGCGACCCACAACCGATTACCGCCAGCATCCTGGTCAGCTTCAGCGTGCTGGATTCGTCCACCGTCCAGGTCAGTACTTCCCCGCTCAGCGGCCCTACTCTTTCCAGCGGCCCGCAGAGTACCTTCCAGGTTCCCATCGGAGTGCTGACTGCCATCAAGAGCACACCGAATTGTGGAAGCTCGGCGCTGGCCATGAACCTGCAAATTCCCGTATCGGTTGGACAGACTGCTGCCACCTCAACTCAAACGTTGGCGGCGCAGGCCAGCCTCTCCGGGCACGGCAATCCCATGGCCGTCAAGCTGAATAGCAACACACGCGACAACAGCAGCGACAACACCTTTATTGAGATTCCAGCCTCAGAGCTTGCCTCGCTGAGTAGCAGCGTCGGCAATATCCCTGTCGGCAACAACTTCACGGCCCAGAACATGCGCATCTCAGTGCAGGGACAAACCTTGCAACTTCTGTCTGACATCTACTGGGCCGGTATCAATTTAGGCACCGCAACTACCACTATCGTGCCTGGAGCGAGTGGTGGCAACCTGGTTATGAACGTGACCAATACCAGTTTCAGCCTGTTCGGTCTGTTCAACTTCCCCATGAACAGCTATAACCAGCAGATCGAGCAGATACTCAACACTAAGATCGGCAACGCGTTTGCCGGCATGTTCACCGTCGCCACAGCCGCCATTGGCCCCAATAGCCAGCTCCCCTGCGCCAAAAGCGACAGCCTGGTCTTGTCGGGAACATCCACCATCGGCTAACAGGAGCGGACGCGAGGGGCCAGGGCGATCGCGAGGGTCGCCCAATAAGCGTCAAGTTAAGCGAAGAAAGGAAGAGCTTAGCAGAGCGAGAACGGGACAAAACGGTGTCCATGTGAGATGATAAAGCGAATCGAGTCCCTATCATCTCACGAGAGGAGCATCCGTATGACCAGTAT
>DATLSI010000083.1:0-17078 GCA_035534255.1 Ktedonobacteraceae bacterium
AACGCTTGATGTTCGTGTCTGGACGTGTCCCGAATGTGGGGTTGTCCATGACCGCGATATCAATGCGGCAAAGAACATACATGCCGTGGGACTCACGGTATTTGAAGCCTGCGGAGAAGCCGTAAGACCTGGACGGGCCAAGGCTCGTTTGGGCAAGCTTCGTTGAAACAGGAAAGCTCACTCGCGAGAGTGGGAGTCCCCTGGCTTTAGCCATGGGGAGGATGTCAATGCATATCTATGGTTGTTGTGCCAGCCTGGGATCGACCATCATACCGTGAACAAGAAATTCAACGATAGACTCCTGGACGCGTGCCAGCGCGGCGGGAGAGGAAAAATCTTCACCTGGCAGGACCGCCTGGTAAAGGGGACCCGAGGTGAGATAGGACAGATACATTTGCTCGGCTATCATAATCAGCACGATGGGATCGGAACCGGGCCGCAGCAGTCCAGCGTTCTGTGCTTTGGAGCAGAGCGCTCTGAAGAGAGCAATGTCTTCGGTATCAAATTGCGAGGCAATCTTTGTAAAGGTCTGCCAGCCCTCGGCCTGTTCCCAGGCGAGAATGCGCACGATGCGCGGATGCTCTGCCAGGTAATCAAAAAGCACTCGCATAGCTGTTTCGAGCAATGTTCTGAACTTGCGAGCGTCGGTGGCGAAGGTTTCGTCTTCCAGCAAGAGCGCGAACACTCGCGCTTGCATCTCACTGCCTTGCCTATCAGCGCGCTTGATCACCTCCGCATATAGGTTGAGCTTATCGCCAAAGTACTGAAAGATCAGGCTTTTGTTATAGCCCGCCGCCGCCGCGATCGCATCAATCCTGGCCCCATCAAACCCATGTTGCGCGAACACCTCTTCCGCCGCATTGAGGATCGCCCTGCGCGCGCCCGCCGCGTCATGGACGCGCCCGTGTCGTTGGGGTCCAGAATCGTCCATTCCCTCACCTTCTTTTCTAACTAACTGATTGCTTTTCTAACTAACTGGTTACATTATGAGCGGGAAAGGAGGGATTGTCAAGGGGTTCTCTCCCCTACCAGTTCATCGGCATGGCACCGGGCATCGCGGCGATTGTGTTTTTATCGCTGGAATAACCCGATAGCGTAAAACGTTGCAGTCAGAGGACAGGTACTGTATGATTACATAGAACAAGCTGGAAGGCAAAAAGGCAGCATGAATTGAACCTCGCTGGATGGGTATCCATCCAGAACGAGGCGATTTGCTATGCTCGTTGGGAGGAATGTGTGACACTCAAGGGATTACTCACGCTTTTAACGCAGCGGCCAGAATTTCGGCGGCTGGTACAACAAATACAAAAGGCTGAGGGTTTGCCAGCCCTCACCGGCGTAACCGAGATCGCGCGTCCATTTGTGGTTTGCGCGCTTTCCGCCGTGCTGAAAGAACCGCTGCTGCTGGTAGTCGCTGACGAAGCGCAGGCCATGCAGGTGACAGATACGCTCAAGGCGCTGGCGGAGAATGCGGAGAATATCGTTTACATGCCCGACCGCGACGCCCTGCCATACGAACGCCTCATCAGCGATCACGAGATAACCCAGCAGCGCATGAACGCGCTGCTTCGCATGATAGAACCGCGCCAGCAGACAATCGTGGTCTGTTCGGCGCGCGCATTGAGCCAGCCCGTCATTCCTCCAAAAGAACTCGCGGCATCGCTCTATGACCTGGAAGCGGGGCAGGAAGTTGACCTGACCTTGATGCTCGAACACCTGTATAACCTGGGCTATGAACCCGTCACGGAGGTTGAGGAGCCGGGCCAGTTCAGCCATCGCGGCGGCATCGTCGATCTTTTCCCCGCCACGCTGCCGCGCCCGGTGCGCATCGAGTTTTTCGGCGACGAGATCGAGTCATTGCGCACCTTTGACCCGGAAACGCAGCGCTCGCTCAATCCTATCGCATCCTGCGTGATCGGGCCAGCGCGTGAAGCTCTGCCCCAGCGCGGGCCAGAAGCGGCCAGCCAACTTGCACAACTGAACATATCTCTCTTGCATCACGACGCGGAGGAACGCTGGCAGCGCGATCTGGAAGACCTGCGCCATAAACGCTCGTTCGATGATATCACCTTCTACCTGCCCTACCTGCACGATCAGGCCAGTGTGCTGGATTACCTGCCTCATAGCGGCCTGCTCATTCTGGACAATCCCGAAAGTATCCAGAATCGCATCATGGAGTTGGACGCGCAGGCGGAAGAAATGAAAACGCGCTTCGAGAATGAACGCGAGATTCCGACGCACCTGCGCGCGGCGCATATCACCTGGAGCCAGTTGGACACCCGCCTGGCCCAAATGCGCCAACTCCGTTTCGCCGACATCCTCTCGGCCAGCGAAGGTGAGTTTGACGCCTATCACCAGGGCGGCACCGAACATCTCATGCCGACCTTCACCAGCGCGAGTTCATATGGAGGGCGACTGCGCTCCTTCGTTCAGGACTGTCGCAAGGCCCTGGACAACCGCGAACGGGTGGTGATTGTCAGTGCGCAGGCGCGGCGATTAACGGAAGTGCTGGGCGACGAGTCCATCCTGGGCGAGGCCGCCATACACGTCAGCCCCGGCAGCAACATCAATGAACTTCCTGAAAGCGGCACCCTCACACTCATCCAGGGGCAACTGCCGGAGGGCTGGCAATCGCGCAGCCTGGCAACCTCGTTCTTCACCGATACCGAGATTTTCGGCTGGTCGCGCAAGTACAAGTCGCAGCAGCGCAAAATCATCACGCCTGCCTCATTTCTGGCCGAGGTCAACGTAGGCGACTACGTCGTGCATCAAGAGTACGGCATCGGGCGTTTCGAGGGGCTGGTGCGGCTGGATTCGACCGGCGTCGAGCGTGAATACCTGCTTATTCGCTACGCCGGCACCGATAAACTCTATATCCCCACCGATCAGCTTGATCGCGTCACGCGCTACGTGGGCATGGGAGACGCTGTTCCCGCCCTCAGCAAGCTGGGAACCAGCGAATGGACGCGCGCCAAAACGAAGGTCAAGGAGAACGTGCAGGATATCGCGCGCGACCTGCTGCGCCTGTACAGCGCGCGCGAGGCGCTGGAGCGTCCGGCCTACTCACCCGACTCTGAACAGCCCTGGCTACAGGAACTGGAAAGCGGTTTTCCTTACGTGGAGACGCCTGACCAGGCGCGCGCCATTGAAGAGGTCAAGGCTGATATGGAACGTCCCAGGCCGATGGATAGGCTGGTGTGCGGCGATGTTGGCTACGGCAAGACGGAGGTTGCCCTGCGCGCCGCCTTCAAAGCCGTGCTCGACCAACGCCAGGTTGCCGTGCTGGTGCCTACAACGGTGCTGGCTTTGCAACACTACAACACCTTCCAGGAACGACTCAAACCCTATCCCGTGCGCGTCGAGCTGCTGAGCCGCTTCCGTTCAGAGAAAGAGCAGAAGCAGATTTTGGAAGACCTGGCCCTTGGCAAAGTAGACATCGTCATCGGCACGCATCGCCTGCTGAGCAAAGATGTCGTCTTCCTCAACCTCGGCTTGCTCGTCGTAGACGAAGAGCAGCGTTTTGGCGTCACGCACAAAGAGCGGCTCAAACAGTTGCGCAACGAGGTAGATGTGCTCACCATGACAGCCACGCCCATTCCGCGCACCTTGCACATGTCGCTGGTCAACGTGCGCGACATGAGCGTGATCGAGACGCCGCCCCAGGAGCGCCTGCCCATTCGCACAGCTATCCGCGAATTCGATGAAAACCTGATCCGCGAGGCCATCTTGCGCGAAATCGACCGCGGCGGGCAGGTATTCTTCGTGCATAATCGCGTGCATGGCATCCAGGTCATCGCGCAAAGGTTGCAGAAGCTCGTGCCTGAAGCGCGTATCGCCATCGGACACGGTCAGATGCCCGAAGATCAACTAGAACGGGTGATGATGGACTTTTCCAGCGGCGCATACAACGTGCTGATCTGCACCACCATTATCGAGAACGGCCTGGACATTTCTAACGCCAACACCATCATTGTCAACAACGCCGCCCTCTTCGGCCTGGCGCAGCTCTACCAGTTGCGCGGGCGTGTCGGACGCGGCGCGCACCAGGCGTATGCCTACTTCCTCTACAACAAAGACACAAAGCTGACCACCGTGCAGGAGAAACGCTTACGGGCCATCTTCGAGGCAACCGAACTGGGGGCGGGCTTCCGCATCGCCATGAAAGACCTGGAGATTCGCGGCGCGGGCAACCTGCTGGGCGCGGAACAATCAGGTTTTATGAACTCCGTGGGCTTCGATCTCTATACAAAATTGCTGGGCGAAGCCGTCGAAGAGTTGCAGGGCAAGCGCGCCGAGGCAGGCGCTCCCAACGTCACGTTGGATCTGCCCCTGGATGCCTACCTGCCCGACGAGTTCATCGGCGACCGCGCTCTGAAGGTGAAATTCTACCAGCGCCTGGCAAGCTTGAACCGCTCCGAGCAGGTAGAGGCAATGGAGGCCGAGTTAAGCGACCGCTTCGGCGCGCCGCCGCAGCCTGTCAAGAATCTACTGGCTATGGTGCAGTTAAAGGTGGAAGCCGCGCAACTTGGGTATGAAACTATCGCAGCCAAAGACAACGAATTTGTACTTACCGTGAGGCGCACCATCGTACCCAACAGAATCGCGCTCTACCGCCGCTTCCACAATGACGCGCGCGTGCAACAGGGGGTAATTCGCATCCCCCGCCGTCTGCTAGAACCAGACTGGATGAAGCAATTACGCGAACTGCTGCCCAAAATTACGGCAGCAGCCTAGCTCAAATAATCACCAATCCCTGAGCCTGTAACTCTCTCAAAATCAACTCAATCTCTTGAACGTTCTTGCCGGTGCAGCGCGAAAGATCGGTCAGGGTACGACGACCATCGACAAGAAAATAAATATAACGCTGGCGGCGAGTGAGCGGTAAAGACTGGATATCGCGTCCCTCATCACTCTTTTGTGGTGCCTGCCATTCGATGCCAGGCGAATTTGAGATGGCATTCGATACATCATTAGCGGTAGTGCGATTACGCGCGGTCGGCGCTTGCGACGGGAGGGAGGCAGTATTACTGCCCCTTTCCACAGGTAAGCCGATAGGCGTCGTTCCAGGTTCATCCAGTTGCAAGGTGAACTGGACATTGCGCCAGCTTAGCAGCCGGTTAAGGGCATCCTGCCCAACCAGTGGCCCAAGTCGCACGTAGACCGGCTGACCAGCCTGTAAATAAATCTCCCCCTCCTGAACTCTTCCGCCGCTATATAGCTCAATATTTAAACGCCCGCTTTGCCGTCTCATACGAGCCAAATCCAGCACGTTGCTTACACTCTCTGCTGTCATTGCTCTTTCATTCGCCATTATGCACTTTACCCCCCTTCTTGTAGCTCTTCATTTCAAGTGCGGCATCATCATCTATTCCAGCCTACTCTCTCCCGAAACAGGCTAAAGTGTCACATGTACATGCACTTCGATATTTCTATATACTTATATACCATAGATTGGAACGCATGAGGAAGCAAAATGTACCGCATTTGGGGGCGTGAGCGATTTTTTAACGGGATTTTTATGCAGAACGGAGAAGGCTACCTGTCACTACCTGGCACTGCGTGTATGCATAAGATAAAACATCATGGCCTGCTTATACTCAACCAGCGTGGCATGTCCATTAGCAATCACCTGGTTAGCCAGGTTCAAAAGGGTCGAAACGACCTGGATGCGCGTTTCATCAACGCCATCTTGTTGACTGAGTATCTCGATCAGCCGGGCAGGAACCTGTCCCGCAATGTCAAGTCCCGCGCGCACAACCTCGACACGCAGCCAGACGATTAGTTGATGGCGCAACTGTTCAAATATCACCATGTCCTCATCGCTTAACAGTACTGTCGCACTGTCAGGCTGTTTCGCCAGTGATTGCGACGACTGCCCGGTTCTGGCAAGCTCGCGCGGTTGCGCAATGGACACTTTTTCATTGAGAGGCGTCGATGATACAGGCCTTTCTTCAGCAGCCGTGGCGCGCAGCACGGGTGGCTCGACTGGCGCGGACGGTCTCACCGGTTCGACTACAGGAGCAGAATATGCAACAGTCGGCGAGGGTAGCGGGGATGCAGGGATTCCCCCTGACGAGAGCGGGCCAGATGCCGCTTTGACCGTTCGTAACTCCTCCTGGGGTAAGGGTCGCGTCGGAGGTACCGATCGCGCGGGCGCGGCAGCAGTTTCATTCACGCTATTGTCCTGCGTGCCAGCACGTCCACGCGGCGAGCGCCTGGGAGGTGCAGCCGTTGCGCCATTTGCGCCATTTGCGCCATTTGCGCCATTTGCGCCATTTGCAGCCCCGTTCATCGCGACAGGCCGCGCATCTGCGCTAACACCCACACCAACACCGTCAATTTCCCCACCTTTCACGCCAGGCCTGGCCTCTCCGCGCACCTCCTGTAGCTGCTGCTGCACCAGCATAGTAGGGTTGACGATCTGTTCCCAGCTAAGCTCTGGCTTACCCGAAATGTTTGACTTCGACCAGGAAATCACCGGGCGTGGATTGCCGAAAGTAGACTGCGCATTCGCTCGCCCGCTCAAATGCCCGCGCAGCCCCTCGCTGACAGACGTGGAAGAACTGGTGATGAGGGCGCGCACATCAGACATGCGCTTGCGGCCCTGCTGGCCAAAATAAGCCCTGTTGCGCTGCACAAACAGGATCAAGAGTCGCTCAATCTGCCTCTGAAAATCGGGTGACGTCACATCGACGCGGCTCAAGGTGTTGAAATCAAAGGAACTCAGGAACGTCCATATCTCCTGGCGCTTGGCGCGGTCTACCGGGCGCATGCGCAGCGTATTCGTGCGGTAGTCAAAGAAGCGCGGGTAACTGAAATTCGCAATCAAGGTTTCAGCAATTTCAGCCTTCAGGCGCGCCAACTCAGCAGGTGGCATTTGACCCAGGTAAATACCCACTCCAACACCTCTTTCAGACAGGATTCCTTCAGCCTCGCTAAAGGACCATTACGGGACAATGGTAAACGAGCCTATATTCACTGCGTTGGTACCCTGTACCAGCGACACACCGGGCGGCGCGCTCACTATATGCAGCGGAACGCGATTCGTCTCACTCTGTATTGTACCCAGTGGGACACTAAAAGGTAAAAGGGCAAGGCCCACATGGGCTAGTCCAACCGGCATATTGCCCAGATAAAGCGTACTACTGACCGTGCGTACGATGGTTCCCGGCTGCCAGGAAGTGGTAGGACACCACGACATCACCGGAAAATCAACGCTTGAGAACTCTTCTTTGCCATTTTGATTCGTCAGGATGGTCATCACTCTTAATGGCGGTGTAGTTGTTGAATTAACCTCCCAATAAGCCGTCACCTGCATATATCTGAACTCGATCCCGAAAGCCGAAGGAGGGGCAACATCGTATCCAAGCAGGCTTACATCGCTGCCGGCATTACCCTGCGGCGTGAAATCCACTTGCAGTGAGTTCTGCACATCCTGAGGGGCAACACGCGAGAACGAACAGAAAGAATCCGGCAGATTCACAAGCACATCGTTCCCGCTTTGCGCCGGGGAGTTGGCGGCTATGCCCGGCGACGGCAAGCCACGTTTGAGCAGCAGATACCCATCCTGCGCGGCAAGCACTCCATAGTTGCCGCTCAACAGGACCTTCTTCACCTCGCTGATGAACGACGATGAACCCAGTGGATAGGTGAAATTTGTGACATCCAGGAAGATATAGTCAGCCGTCGTGTCTCCATAGGGGAAGAGATACATATGCGTGCGCTCACTGACATGCGGCACCAGGTTCGACTGCGCCGACAAACTGGCATTTGGAGGTATCATTGCGATCAGTTTATTCGCCGTTGTATCATGCGCGCTATAGTGAGGCCAGCTAAAACCGCGCGAGAAAGGCAGCGCGCCATAAGAAATATCCTGGTTCACGACATTGAAAAGCGCAAAAACGATCAGCAGACACAAAACAACCGGCTGCACCCAACGCGAAAACGGGTGAGCGTCAAGTTTTTGCATCGAGCGTGCGTTGACCAGGGCGGGGCTTGCCCCCGCCCTGGTATCTCGCGCGGACTGCCCAGCCTGAGACGGGCTAACGGTCTTCATATACCATTGAATGAGCCACGTAATCAAAACAATCGCCTCGATGGTCGAGAAGATCAACACAGGCACGATTTCCGCGCTATATTGAAAGACACCCAGGTACTGGTTGCGGTCCGAACTGAGCAGGTTCACCGCCATCGAAGGAAACGCCATTACCAGCACCCAGGGAGCCAGTAACGGCAGATACCCGGCCGGTGCCAGCAAGATGCGTATATATTGACTGTGATCATGATCTAGCAGGTGCTGCTCTATCAGACTGCGCGGATGCCTGATAATATACTCCAGGATTTGTAATGGTCCCTTGCCCAGGTAGCTGTAACGTGAAGAGAGCAGCGGGTGTCCGTTCGGGCTGGCAAAATGATACACCAGCAGCGTCATGCCCACCCAGAGCATGCTCAATACGACCAGAGCCAGACCGGTGCGCCAGCGCTGCTGAAAAAGAATACTCCACAGGCCAAAAAAGGCAATAACGAGCGGTATCTCTTCCTTGCAGGCCATCGAGAGGATGGCGAAGACGAAGAGCCACAGCGTGCGCCGCGTATACATGAAATACAGCGTAAACATCAAGAGCGCAGCCGTCATCGTGACTGCGTGAAAGTCGAAAATCTCGGCCTGTTGCAGCGCGGGATACATGAGGTAGAGCACCGCGATACCCACCGCTACAAGATCGTTGCGCAGGCGCAGCCGCGCCAGCCAGAAGGCGGGAAACGCGCCCGCGGCGACCACCAGCGTTTGCAAGACCAGCAAGGTTTTCGGTCCCGGTATAAAGAGGTACAGCAGCGAAATCGGGAACAAAATAGGCTCAAAGTGGATCGCGAAACGCGGAATACCACTCAGGTTGTAACAATTGGTATCACTGACAATATTGCAGATAGTCTGGTGAATAAACGGGCCGTGCATGATGTTCCAGATAGCCTGGTCATACGTGCCGAGGTCTTCAGCAGTTGTGAGATAGGCATCCTGCCTGCCAATATGCACATAAATAAAAAATACGGAAAAGATCAGGGCAGCCAGCGCCACCAGGCCCGTTGCTATCCAGAATAAGCTCGTGCGCTCCATTGTTTCGGGAGCCGGATAGAGATAGAGGCGATTGCGCCAGATCGCCAAACGTTTGCGCCATGTCATGTCACTCACCTACAATTTGTTCTTCAAGCGGTGTGCTGGCAGATGGCTCCGCCACGCCAGTATTAGAATCAACGGCTTCGATGACGGTTCCTGCTGTATCCGCTGTATCCGCCATATCGAGAGAGTCAGAGGGCAATGCTTGCTCTTGCCCAATAACAAGCGCTGGACGACCACCACTGAAATACGCTACGCTGACACACAGCAATTCCGCGATTGTCGAAACGAAACGCGAGAGCAGAGCCATGATAGCTGCCAGGCCGCCGGGCAGAGGGAGTGCCAGCGCGAACAAACCCACAATCGCGCCCTCGCGGAAGCCCAGGCCGCTGGGCGTGATAAAACTCACAAACCCGATATCCCAGGCCAGGGCATATATTCCAATGCAGACCGGCCAGGCAAGAAGCGGCGTATTGGCCCAAAGTGACAGCAGCATCACAAAGAAAGCGCTTCCGGCCACGCACCAGCTCGCGCACCAGAAGAGGGTCACGAGCAGAATATCCCTGTAGCGCAATGTAAGTTTGATTGGCTCGCGTTTGAGCACGCGCAACGCGACATTGAGCAGTCCGTTCAATACGGGAGGGTACAGTATGATGCACAGCGCGAGAATCGTTCCCACGCCCAGCGCTAACACAATCCTCTGCTCCGTCAAAGAGCTGACCGCGTCGAGATCGCGCCAGAAGAGCAGGCTGACTGCGAAAATCAACACGCCTGCCGCCAGTTTGGTAATCAGTTCGATAGCCATGCTGGCGAAAGCCACCGGGCGCGACACGCCGTACTTGCCCACCCAGATAATGCGCGTCAGCACATGCCATATATTTCCGGGAATATAGCGCACAAATTCAGATGCCAGGTAGATACGCAGGCTGGCTCGCAAACCCAGGCGCGCGCCCAGGCGCGCCAGTACACCCTTCCAAATCAACCCATAGGAGATCTCCTGGCACACGAAACCCACGAAAGCCAGGGCTAGCAGCCAGGGGTCCCAGTGGAATGTCTGCGCCGTCAACTCGCCCCAGTTTTTCTTCACCTCGTACAGGAAAAATCCGATGATAATTACCGGCAAACCAAATTGTAAGAGACGTTTGCCAATATTTTTGGCGGTTGACATGCGCATCAATCGAGTTCCTGCCTGATACTGTACTCTTCATCCGTACTGTAAGCATAGTGGCGTACCATCTCGCTTTGCAGCCCCGTAATAATAAACTGGACGCCAAAGATCATGAGCAGGATACCGACAAACAACAGGGGTTGATTGTGGATTGGCTGGTGAATAAACAGGTAGCTGCGCACCACCACAAAAATGTCCACCAGCGCCCCGATGAGAAAGGTCCAGAAGCCCAGCGGGCCAAAGAAGCGCAGCGGGGTGCGCAAAAAAGTCGTCAGGAACAGCACATTGAGCAGGTCGATCAACCCGCGCGCGAAACGTTTCGCGCCAAACTTCGACACACCATGTATGCGCGGGTGATGCTTCACCTTGATCTCCGCGACCCGGAAGCCGCGCCAGTGGGCCATAATCGGCACAAAGCGATGAAAATCGCCATACAGCTTGAGATGGCTATCCTCGATGATCTCGCGGCGATAGGCTTTGAAGCCGTTATTGATATCGTGCAGGTGAACGCCTGTTGTATAGCTGACCAGCCCGTTAAAGATGCGCGAAGGGAACGTCTTTGTCACTGGATCAAGGCGTGGGAATTTCCAGCCCGAAACCAGGTCATAGCCCTCGTCGAGTTTTGCCAGGAAACTGGGTATCTCGTTGGGATCATCCTGCAGGTCGCCATCCATCGTGAAGACGATCTCGCCCCGGCATCGGCTAAATGCAGCCACCAGCGCGGGTGTCTTGCCAAAATGACGACGAAAGCGTATCACGCGCACAACATCGGGATATTCCTCGTGCAATTGCTTGAGTTCAGCGAATGTCTTATCAGTGCTGCCATCATCCACGAAAATCACTTCATACGATTGCTCCAATGCAGAAAGCGCGGCAGTGAGTTTTTCAAATAGGGGACGCACATTCTCTTCCTCATTCAGCATAGGCACCACGAACGAGAGCGCGACCTCCTGTTCCGGGGATAGCCCATGTGCTGTTTCAGGCCCAACAACCGTTTTTGACATTTCTTCAATTTGTGGCATACTTCATGCTCCCCACTCGCGCCATATGGTCGGGCGCGTCTTCGGAATTGCCGCCAATTATAACATACTACCTGCTCAATTTAGCAGAACATGGTACCAATCATTAAACGCGTGAAACTTAATTACCTATTTCAGCAATAAAAGGGATGCCGTTTCCATTACTATAGAACGGATAAGAGGCAAAAAGAGACACGTATTTAGACATTTGGGTGAGGTAGAAGCACATGTGCAGGGACGCGATTGATCGCGTCCACCCACGCGGACGCGATCAATCGCGTCCCTACAATTCACCAGGAAGGTCGGAGAACCATCTTCAGTTCAGCAAAGAGATCGGGCCGGTCGGAGGTCAGCGAGTCTACACCGGCAGCCGCGAAACGCTGCATTTCCTGCAACGAATTGACCGTCCACAGGCCCAGCTTCAAGCCGCTTTGATGCACGCTTGCCACCATCTCATCGCTAAAAAGTCCGCTATCCATGTTGATCCAGCCACAGCCCAGTGCGGTAACATCTTCGATCAGCGTTTGAAGTGCGCCCTGCGCGCCAGCATCCCACGTATCGTCAGAGACCAGCGCGCCCGTTTGCAAAACAGGTTCCAGCGCCTTCACCCGCGGCAACACCTGCCAGTCAAACGAGATGATAAGCACCTGGTCAAGCATACCCGCCGCGCGAATCTCCTCCACCATCTTCTCGACGATAGTGGGATACCGCACATAGACATCATCGCGCTTGCCTGGCTTGATCTCGATATACACCTGCGCCCGCCCTTTTGCCACGCGCAGAACTTCGCCGAGCGTTGGCATCTGCTGCGCCTCAGGCCAACCGCCAGGAAAATGCGCGGCAGCATTCAAACTGCGCAGATAGGCGAAATCCAGGTCAAGCATGTTGCCCTGGCCGTCGGTACGTTCCTCAACCGTATAATCATGAAAGACGATAGCGTGCCCATCACGCGACATATGCACATCCAGTTCTACTGCATCGACTGGAAAATTGAGCGCATTGCGGAACGCGGCCAGTGTATTCTCCGGCGCAAGCTGGGAGCCGCCGCGATGGGCGACCCGCTGCATCGTTTGTTGCATCAAGCTCTCTCTACTCCTGACTTTACACTTCATCATACCATAATCGGGAACGCGCTCGAAATACTACTGCGCTGCGTACAAATTTGTTGTATATTTTATGGCAACACATCACAACGAAAAGAGGATACTTTATATGGCGCTTGAAATTGGTTTGACGGGTGAATCTACCACTACTGTTGTTCATGAAAATACCGCCGCGCACATTGGAGCAGGTGGTATCGAAGTTTTCGCGACGCCCATGATGATCGCCCTCATGGAAAATGCCTCGTGGCAGGCTGTCGCCGATCACCTGGAACCCGGCTATGTAACGGTCGGCACGGTGGTGAATGTGCGTCACCTGGCCGCGACGCCGCTCGGCCAGCAGGTGCGCGCCACCGCCCGCCTGAGCGAGATCGATGGCCGCCGCCTGGTCTTCCAGGTCGAAGCGTTTGATGAACAGCGCAAGATCGGCGAGGGGCAGCACGAGCGTTTTATCGTCAATCTCGCGCGCTTCATGAAACAGTAAGCAGGCTCGATTTTCTGGAGCAACAGCGTTTGTAAACAGTAAGCATGCCCATTAAGTATGCTCATTATCCATTAGTCCTTTTTTTGCCGTCTTTACTTGTCAACTTATGGCGAATTTCTCTATAGTTGCTACAATATTCAGGTTGGCAAGGCCGCTGGCGTGATTATGTGCGCTTTTTGCAAGGATGATTTATATGTCTGAACTAATAGATGCTCATACGCCTTTAGATGATGAAGCGACACCATCGCAGAGCAATACATTAGAGGAAAAACCGTCTACGCCACTGTGGCATTACCTGCTGGATGCCGGCGTAATACTCGCCATGGGCGCGCTGCTGTTCTGGGGCGCGTCTTCGCAGTTCTCCAACAAATATAACGATGCCACGCGCTACCAATGCTACGCCATCTCCTTCTGGCAGGGCAGCGCGGGTATTCAGGCGGCGGGGTTGAATGCCAACGCAAAAAGCCAGTGCGCCTTTCTCGATACCACCACATCGGCAGCATTGGCCGCGAAATTGCGCGCGCATCACATCCCATCTTTCCTGATCTCGCTGGTAGCATCGCAGTCCACTACGCAGCCGTTTCACGCTCTACCGCCCGAATATCCCTTTCTGACACTGGCGCTCTTTTCGCTGCCGCTGCTCACACCCATGCTATGGTACCAGGCAGCCTTCGCGCTCTTCATGATTATCGCGGCAGCCATCATCTATCTCATCATCGCCCATTACCGCTCGCGGCCTGCCGCCATCGTCTTCGCCTGCTATCTCGCGCTGGGAAGCTGGGCCACCGCACTCGGCAGGTTCGACCTCGTGCCCGCCGGTCTGACCCTGGTCGCCGTAATACTGGCGGCGCGCGCGCGCTGGAACTGGGCCTATGTCCTGCTCGCGCTGGCCGCGCTGCTCAAACTGTACCCCGTCATATTTATCCCCATCTTCTTGATCGCCCAACAGAAGCAAATAGAGGGAAGCTGGCAGGCATGGAAACGCTGGCAAGCTCTGGCCCTGTTCGTAGCAACCTGCGCGCTGGTCACGCTCATTTCGCTTTTCCTCAACATTGCCAACACGCTCTATCCCATCACCTACTTCCTGAACCGCCCCATTCAAGTTGAATCGTTCCCCGGCACGCTGCTCTGGCTCGGCAAGTTCGCGCACTATCCCGCGCAGTACATCTTCACCTATCAATCACTCAACTTCAGCAGCCTGCTCGCGCACAAAGTCTCGCTCTTGAGCACCTTCTTGCTGGCCGTGGGACTGCTCTACACCTTCTGGCTGCAATGGCGCGGCAAGCTGGACATCTACACCACCAGCCTGCTCATCCTGCTATTAATCGTCATCCTGGGCAAGGTGTTCAGCCCGCAATACCTCATCTGGATCACGCCATTCATCGCCTATATCGGCAAGAGCAACTGGAAATGGGTCGCGAGTTGGGGCGCGGTCTGCGCCTTGACCACCTTTATCTACCCGCTCAACTATGTAGACATTCCCCATATCGATCACGTCTACCCGGCCATCATTGCGCGTGACCTGCTCATCCTGGCCATAGCCCTCGTTCTGCTCTACCAGGCCACACGCAGGCGCTTCGTCCTCGATTGAGGAGCCGTATTTTCCTTGCTATTTGTCGAGAAGTATGGTATTATGAATAAGCATTCCACGTGCTAATGGGATGCGCATTTGCCTGGGGATGTCGGGTTTCGACAGGCGAACAGGTTGATGAATTGCAGGTCGAGGTGTCGGTACGCGTTCTCGTTAAACAACCGACAAACAATAAATGCCAAACCGGCATACAACTACGCTCTCGCTGCTTAATAACCAGTGATGCGTCGTCCCCCCGGCTTTTTTCTGTGGGGTCGGGACCGGGCGTCACAAACACGGGATGCTATGGCGACCACCGTCTTCTAATCGCCATTTAAGACTAGAGGGCCAACGCCAAAGAATCCTGTCGATGGGAGTCTGAGACGTATAAGAAAAATCATCGACTAAACCTGTAGCACATTCTTCGATGGGTTTGTTTGGACAGGGAGTTCAACTCTCCCTCATCTCCACCACGAGAGCCGCTTGTGAACTGGCTTCACAGGCGGCTTTGTTTTGTAATCAACGTGGTCAAAACCTCAGTTGACAGTTTAATTGACAGTTTACACCAGCCTGACAGTTTGAAAAGCTACTCCGCTTCCTTATCGCCCTGGTCATCGGGACGAAACTCATCATCCCACTTACCCATTGCCCCCTGTTGCATTTTCGGCAAGACATGAGAATAGAGATTAGCAGTCATAAGATAACTACTATGTCCCAAAATTTCCTGTATCACTTTCATGTCTACTCCCATACTCAACAACAGTGTTGCCGCGCTATGCCTTAAATTGTGAAAGCGAATGTGCTCTAAGCCAGCTTCTACAAGCACCTTGCTAAAAAGCTTATCCATGTAGCGAGGGTTAAAGTACCCTCCACTTAAACCAGTGAAAACGAGATCACGCCTTTCCCAGGCATCACCAGCTTTAAGCCTCGCTTCTAACTGTCGGGTTCGATGCTCTTTCAGCATCTCTACCACAAACGCCGGTAGCAGTATCGTTCGTCTACCCGCCGCCGTCTTTGGTTCGGTTTCTACATACCCATACTTTGGGATATAATCAACGGTTCGATGCACCTTAACGGTTCGACGCTCAAAATCGACATTAGCCCATCGCAACGCCAGCATTTCACCGCGCCGCATACCCGTTGTTAATGCCAGAGTAAGCAACATTTCCAATCTATGACCACGTACAGACTCTAACAGCTTATGCGCTTGCTCCATTGTCAAGGGCTGCATCTCAGTTTTAACAATGCGCGGAGGTGATACAAGCTCACACACGTTGCGAGATACCAAATTCCAGCGTACCGCAGAGTCTGTCAAGTATTTTGTGTAAGTCGTTTTCATGATTGGGGAACCCTGCCAGCAAATTCAATGGCAAAGCAATTGAGGGCAGGCTTCCAGTTGTGAATGGGCATGGTCCACTTCTTGGCGATGTTCTGGATCGCCAGGTAGACTACCTTAAAGACGGCTTCATCGGACGGGAAAATCCGATGATTGCGCGTCACCTTGCGTAACGACATATTGACCGACTCAATGGCATTAGTGGTGTAGATCACCTTGCGAATGTCTTCTGGGAAAGCAAACAAGGGGATCACGCGACTCCAGTGGGTGCGCCACAGCTTGCTGATGGAGGAATAGAGCCGATCCCACTTCTCGGCAAAGAGATCGAGATACACCTGCGCTTCGGCCTCAGTCGCCGCGCCGTAGATCAGCTTCAGATCGGCAGCCACCTCCTTGCGATGTTTGTACGAGACATACTTGAGCGAGTTGCGCACCATATGTACCATACAAAGTTGGACGCGCGTGTGCGGATAGAGTGTCTCCACAGCTTCTGGAAGACCGGTGAGTCCATCCATACAGGCGATGAAGATGTCTTTGACACCGCGGTTCTGCAGTTCGGTGAACACCGCGAGCCAGAATTTGGCCCCCTCACTCTGCGACATCCACATGCCCAACAATTCTTTCTGCCCCTCCATATCGACACCCAGCGCCAAATACAGGGCCTTATTGAGCACGCGCTGGTTCTCACGCACCTTGACGACCAGGCAGTCCACATAGACGATGGGGTAGACGGAATCCAGCGGACGATTCTGCCACTGGCGCACCTCTTCCATCACTGCCTCCGTGATATTGGAGACGAAGGTCGGCGAGATCTCCACCCCATAGAGGTCCTGAACTTGTGCTTGAATGTCTCTCGTGGTCATGCCGCGAGCGTAGAGCGCCAGGATTTTGTCCTCAAAGCCCTCTAAGCGGGTCTGATGCTTCTGGATGAGTTGCGGCTCAAAGCTGGCCTGCCGATCTCGCGGGACGGCAATCTCGATCTCGCCCTGCGCTCCTTTGAGCTTCTTGCGGCTGCTGCCATTGCGTGCATTGGCGCTGCCTTCCTCTCGACGTCCATGCTTCCGGTAGCCCAGGTGTGCGTCCAGCTCGGTCTCTAAACAGCGCTCGATGATCGCCTTGGTCAGTTGTTTGAGCAATCCTCCCTCCGCCAGCACCTCACGCGGATCTGCGCAGTCTTTCAGCAATTCGTCGATCAATTCGGGTCGAATGGTCATCTGTTTCCTCCTCCACCTTTCTTCTTCTCAACTCTTCCACTGACAACCAACTTACACACTTTATTTTACACCCTC